>NZ_JBOFXD010000121.1:0-59806 GCF_051653945.1 Cetobacterium sp. | reverse complement strand
TTTTCTAAAATTGAACCCCATTTTCCCCTCCATAACTTTTTTCTTTAGTATACCAAAGTTATAAAGCCCAGTGCAAGAAAAATAGAATTTTATAATTTAATCGTATGAACCTTTCCACATTTGCAAGTTATTTTAAATTCTTTTCCATTTGAAGATATTTTTTTTGATTTTGGATTTATTTCAAAATATCCATCATCTTTTAAACTTGCTACGAAAGAATTGCATTCTTCACATATGTACTTTTTTTTTATTTTAATGCACCTCTTTTTGTTAAAATTTAAATATTTTTAATTTCAAATATACATGTTTCACTTGTAATAATAATTTTATATTTTATATTACCCTCTTCGTATTCTGAACTATAATTTTCATTTTTTTCATACTGCTCATATGAAAATCCTAATTTTTCTAGAGTATTATAAATACCTCTATCTGGAATGTTATTTTTGGATAATATATAAATAAACATAGATTCTTCTATAAATTTTCTATATGTTTCATCTGTTTTTTCTCCAAGTTGTATAAGTTCTATTTTATTTATTTCATCATTTTTTACATAAAATTTTATTAAAAATCCTTTATCTCCATCATATAATATTTCTCTTAAATCTTTATCTTCTGGAAGAGATACATTATTTTTTGGATCACCTATCATTTGTTTTGCAAGCATAAACTTTCTTGTAAAGTCATGCAACTTTATATTAATTCCACCAATATCATAAAAGACTTTACTTTTATTAGTTCTATCTCCTAAAAAGTAAGATTCTACCTTTTTATGCTCTTCATCAGAGATTTGATATGGAGCTATAAAAAATAAATCACTTAATTTTTCTTTTTCTAAAATAAGTACTAAATAACCTATTGTTTGGTATCTATCATTGAAAACCATATATACTTTATTTTTACCTTCTTCAAATATTGTTTTACCTATTTTTGTTTCAATTTCACTTAGAGATTCTCCTAATTTCAAATCAATATCTGGATATTTAATAAATCCATTTAACTTGTTATATTCTTTTGGAACTAAGATATCCTTGTTATATTGTGATTGTTTCCAAAGAGGAGAAATTTCAACTTCATTCTTTCCTAATTTGCTAAATTGAAATAATTTTACATCTTCTTTCTGTGTCCCAAATCCATTAAAATAAAAAGTTGTAAAGTAGTTTTCAAATCCTTGATTTTCTTGAATAATTCGTTCAAATATTTCTTTCATATTTTGAATATTTGGTATTTTACCGTCTTGTATTTTTAAAATAACATCTGATTGATATTTAACAGATGTTTTATGGATTAAAAAATTTTCATAATTAAAAGATAATTTTTGTGGTTGTTTAATATCCTCTTTTTCTCCACATCCTATAAGTGTTAAGCACATAAATAAACTAAATAATATTTTTTTCATCACTAATCCCCCTTTAAAAGTTTTAATGATGTAATTATAACATAATATTTTAGTTTTGTACCGTTACTCTGGCAACAAATTCTCCGTTAATTTTATTTTCGTCAACTTCGATAATAGAGAAGTTTTTACTAGTTTCTATAAGCTCATTTTCAAAATCCTCTAATTTAGGACTGCTTATTATTAAAATCTCTGTATTTCCCATTTCATCTTAACCCAATTGTTTTATTTTTGTTATAAAATAAAAATTGATTTTTTTTAAGTGGTTTAGGAGCGGTTATTAATCTCCAGTAGTAAAGTTCTTTATCCATTTTTTTGTATGAATTTATAAGTTCGTCATAAGCCCACTCCAAATAAAATAGCTCCTTTTCTTTATTTTTGAAACTTTTGTATAAATTTTCATTTATTTCTAGTTGAGTTTCATGCTTCGATTCTAATTCTTTATAATAAGTGTTTTGTTTTTTTATAATATTTTTATATTTTTCTTGAATTTTTTTATTAGTTCCAGTTTTTCTCATTAATTCTAAATTTAAGTCAGCGTTTTTATCATACATTTTGTCAATCTCACATTCTAATTTTTCTATTCTGTTGTTTTTAATTTTTAGTTCTTTAGATTGGTTCTCCATGTATTTTTTAAATTTTTTATCTCTATCCAAATAATCATTATAATTATTCTCTTTAGCAAATTTTTCCATTTTTATTTTTTTTAATAATACCCAGTTACATAAAATACTAGTAGCTGCTACTAAAGAAATTCCAAAATATATATTTACCATAACCCCTCCTAATAGTTTTCAGTTAAACTCCATGATTCAACAAGTCTTTTATTCAATTTATTTTGAGTTACTCTTATTTCACTCTCTATATACTCAACTGTTTGTAATCCATTGTCATCAACTTTTATTATCCAAGTTGCACTTCCATTTGGAGTTGAATATAAACCATTTGGGTCGGCTTGAGGAAGTGTATATGGATTTCTAGCTCCATATTCTCCTCCATCTAAATGTCCCATTTTTTCTGGATTAGTATATTGAGTTGAGTAAGGTATTCCAAATCCTATACATTTACCTTCGTATACCCATTTACCAGTTAAATCATTTTTAGTATATAGGTAATTTATAAGTTTTGGATTATCTCTCATTTCAAGTATTTTTTTATATGTTTTTTTCTCATAAAAATTTTTTATATTAGGCAAATCTACTGATAACATAGCTTGTCTTGATAATTCCTCTTGTTTTTGGCTTTCTATTTGAGTAGATGTTTTTGTAGCTTCTACTTCCTCACATCCTATAAATAATCCTAAAACCGATACTAACATTAATAACTTTTTCATTATAAATTCCCTCCCATAATATCATTTAAAAAATATCTTAAATTTGGATTTTCTATCAATCCAGGGTTCATATTTGCGAATTCTATTTTTATATTATTCGCTATTATTTTTTTATCTTCTGGACTCGCTAGATCGTATTGCATTTTATAGCTGTTTAAAGTTTGTGCCATATTTTCAGTATATGGTTTTGAACTTTTAAATACTTCTCTCTCTTTATTTTTTAAAGATTTTGCATACTCTGTTCCTATTTTTTTGTTGTAAAACATATTGTATTTTGCTGCTCCAAATGGTAATGCTAATAATCCTGCTAATAAAAATATTGCTGCTATTAATTTCATATTCCCTCCATCGTTTATTTAAATCATTCAATCCCTATTATAGTCACTGCTTCTTTCTGAAAAATTATCACAAGCTGGAGTTTCATAACAATTTTTATCATAAATATTATTCCAACATTTTTCATAAGTTTCACAATCACCACAACATCTTATTGAATTTTTTTCTATAGCTTTAAAAAATGATTTAATACCTAAAATTATTATGAATATACTTGATAATATTATGATATCAACTAGCATCTTTTCCTCCATAGATCATATAAAACTTTTGTTAAACTAACCATTAGCCTCGACTCCTTTTACAATTTCTCTTAGTAATCTATATTTTATTACTGATTTAGCAAGAAATTTTGTTGCAGCCTCAAACCCATTACTTTCTATTTTTGCAATTTTAAGAGCTTCAGACATAAGATTTTCCTGCTTTTGCTTTGTAAAACTATTAAACAATATATCTAAATTTGCTTTCTCTTCTTTTTCAGCAGCAATTATATCTTGTGTTAAAATTTTTGGTTCTACTGCAACTTCTTTTTTTTTAGGTTCTGGAACTATAGAGTCTTGTTGTTTTTCTTTTGTCTTATATTCTTCTTGTCTTTTCCCAGTAGATATTTTTCTACTAAATGCTGCAGGAAGGTTTTTCACACTTGGATTAGATTTCATATTTTCATAAGTTTCAAGTAAATATTCTTTTACACTTTCTGTTGTTGCATTTTTATTATTTAGTAATTTCTTTACAGATTTTTGATTTGTAGTTGTAAAATTAACTTCAAGATTTTTAAATAAATTTTCAAAGAAATCATGTTCTTCATGATTCATGATTTTATTTATATTATTCTTGCTTGAATTATTCTTGATACCGTCTACAATTTGTGTAATCTCACTATTACAATTTGTGTAATCTGACTCAGACAAATTGTGTAATTTCACTTGTTTTTCATCCTCCACAATTTGTGTAGTTTCACTTTCTAAATTTTCAGAATAAATATTTAAGTAATAGATGTTAGACTCTCTATACTGACGTTTAACTTGTAATAAATTTAATTCATAAAGTTTTTCTAGATCTCTTTTTATTTGAGTATTAGATTTAACTTTTCTATTTTTTCTCATACTTTCCCAAGAATACTCTATATATATTTCTCCTTCATCATCAACCCAGTTATTATCTAAAGAGATTCTAGTTCTATCATACATAAGAACATACAAGCAATATGCTCCAGGAGTTATTTTTCCTTCTAGTAATAAATCAAACAACCACTTTGGTGTTTGGTAATACAAATTGTTTTCTATATCTTCTCTTTTTATTGCTCTCATTTTATACCTCCTATTTAGAGAGACAGTGCCAGTGTACTCTCTTTATCTTATTACAACCCTCCATGTGTAGTTTTGTACACTGGCTATACATGAAGAGTTGAAATAAGATGCCTACCGAAGTAAGCTTGCTATAAATAACATTATGAGTGAGTGGCATCATTTGATTTCAATTTTTACACCTCCAAAAAATAAATTTATGAATCTCTTGTTTTATAGTTTTGTTAAATAAGTTATTAACTCTGGTAAACTTATTTTCAAACAATACCAAGATGCAAATGTAGTAAGAAAAGTATACAAAATAATTGTGATTACATCCTCGAATGTAAGTTTTTTTTCAGTTGTTTTACTTCCAAAAACTACGCTAAAGAATAGATGTAATCCTATGCACAATAAAAAGTATGAAGAAAATTTCATTCATATCACCTCCTAATTGAAACCTACCACTTATTATAGGGGGGATTAAGAACTTTCGGGGGTTAAGTTCTAGTGATAGGCTTTAATTAAGAGCCTACTTTTCTGTAGGATCTTTTTTTTTGATTGTTAGCTCGTAATCTAAGTCGTCTAAAATTGAAGATATTGTTGAAATACCTGCGTTTTTTCCATTCTCTATCATATCAGATAACATCTTGTTCATGGATGTATACGATCTTCCAGTTTTACTAGCAAACTGTCTTCTACTTTTATATTTTTTTCGAATTTCAGCATCTATAAAAAACCCTAAATCTTTTTGATTCAAAAAAATCACCTCTGTAAACATTTTTGTTTATAATATAACCTTTAAACGTTACAATGTCAATAAAAAAATAAAGAGATTAAAACCTCTTTATTTTACCCATCTTTATAAATTAAGCTCCATCCCTTTTTTTTTAGAATTTTATATTTGATAAATCTCTGTCTAATAATCTAGTAACTACACCTAAACATTTTATTTCATCTCCCTTGAACGGAGGGTATATTTCATTTAAACTAAAAAATTGAGGCTCGTAATTAACAATTTGTACTTTTCGTATAAATTTAACGCCATTTTTTTCAACCATAACTATTTTTTTATTTAATTCCTGCCACGTCTCTTTAGTTTCTTCTACTAAAATAGTATCTCCTTGATAAAAAAATGGTTGTAACTCATCTCCCTTAACTTCAACACAGTATGAATTTGATTTTATTTGTATTCCCATTGGTATGATCATCTCCTTGATTTTAAAATCTTGGAGCAAAGACCCATCCCCAGAAGAATTAAGCTCATACGCTTTAAATCTATATGCTTTCATTGGATTTGATGCCACTGATAAAGAATCATTTTTATAAACTAATTTTTCTAATATTGGATTAGGTAATTTTTCTTCTAAGTATGCCAACGTTAATTCATCGATATTATCAGTATACACCTCTATTAATTTGCTATACATTTTTTCACTTATTGGAGACTGAGCTTTTTCAATTTTATCAATATAAGAATGAGATACTCCTAGTTTTTCCCCTAAAGTATATAGACTATCATCATTTTGTTTCCTTACTTTTTTTAATATTTCTCCAAATTTCATTAAACCACCCTTCCATCAACATATCTATATTATATTTTATATTATTTTTTTAAAAAATGACAACTTTTTTGTTGACATTATAACGTTAAAATGTTACATTAACAACATAACGTAAAAACGTTATAAAGTTTTAGGTTTATATTAACATAAGAATTAAAGTTTGTATTTTTTACTTTTCAATATTAGGAGGGGTTATGAGAACAAGAGAACAAGAACTTGAATATCAAGTTATGGATATATTTAATGAATTTTACAAAGAAAAATTAGAACAAAGAACTACATGCTTTGCTGTAACAGCTACAGAGCTAGATGGAATGACTAGTATAAAGGGTATTAGTGAGAAAGATAGAGGAATACTCCAGCACGATATTGGAGATTTTAGATGGAGGTTTATGAAAAATAAATCTGACCGATATGGACTAATTTTTATAAAGGTTCAAAATGGAGTTGGTTAGTATGAGAACAAGAACTTCAAGTATAACAGATGAGCTATTAAAAGTTAGAATGGGCGGAACAGGAGCTTTATATGCTACTGAACAAATGATAGATTACGACTACAGTATAGATAGTGCAGATGACAAAAGAAGAGAAAATTATATTAAGCTAATAAAAACATCAATTAAAGATTTGAAAGGCTTCATGGAAAAATTTAATAATAGAGATTTTACTAATTTTGTAGTAAAGCTAGAAAGAGAATTATTAAAAGATCTTGAAGAGCAACTTTACTATGAGGAACTGAGTGACAATATAAGACATAAAATGAAATCACATATTATTTTTTCTAGGGAGAGACTTGCAGAAGAAAGTAATGAGGTTGATAATGGAGTTATTGATAAAGTCTTTAGAGGGCTAAAGTGAAAAAGTTACAAAAAATAAAAAAGAGGCTCAACGAACGTTAAACCCCGACTGGTAATTGGAGTATAACATTGAGCCTTCTAAAATGTCAAGGAGGAATTTCAATGGCAATAAAAAGAATAGGAGTATTTTTCTTTGGAAGTGTAATGATCAAAGGGAAAGTTAAAGTATTAAAAGCTGAAAGTATAGATGGATTATTTGAGAAATTATCGGAGGTTTTATGTTAATAGCTAAAAATGAAAAAGAATTAATAGAGATTATAGAGTTAATGGAAAAGCATGGATTAGAGACATGTACTTGTGGAAAAGAGACTTTAAGTATAAAGGCGTTTAATTTTAATTATGAGCATGTTTTGAACTCTGCTAAATTAAATGTTGAATTTAGCAGACTTAGAAATAAAAAAGATTTTTTCAACTTTATCCATGAAAGAAAAAACGATAAGTGTTTCACGCTTCCAGGAGATAAGTTAGTTGATTTTAAATATTTCTTAGAAAAATTCTACAAAATAAGTTTTGAGGAGGTTCCAGGTGTCGAAAGTGATAATAATAAAAAATAATAAAGGTGGAGTTGGAAAAAGTTGGATTACATTCCAATTAGGACATGGACTTCAATTAATATCAGATAAAAAAGTATTAATCATAACATCAGATAATCAGAATAATATTTTAGAATATGCAGGGAAAGAAAAAGTTATCTCAGATTCTGGATTAGAAAAATGGATAAAAACTGGAGCTGGTGATCTAGTAAGACTAAGAGAAAATCTATTTTTTATCCCTCTCAAAACATCACACTTGAACTTACAGTCCAAAGTGAAACTAGAATGTCTATTTGAGGTATTTAAAGAGGAATATGAATATATTTTAATAGATTCTACACCGACTATTGGTATTGATAAATATTTTGTTGAATTAGCTGATGAAGTTATTATACCTGGGTTTGCAGATAAAGTAACAATTAACTCAATAACTTCTTTATTGGAGCAAACTGAGGTTAGAAAAATAAAATCAGTTTTAGTTAATAGATGGGGAAATACATCAAAAGAGAATCATTATTATAAAGGTCTTAAAGAAATTTTAGAACCTTGTGGAATACTTTTACCTGCTCCAATATCACACTGCTCAATTATAGGAAAATTGATAGATGAAGGGAAAACAATATGGGAGTCTAGATCTAAAAAAGTTAGGGATATTCAAGATATATTCGCAAAAGTGATAGAGGCGATAGTATGAATCCTTTAACTAGTTTAAAAGCAAGATTACAAGAAGACTATCAAAGTACATTTGAGTTTGAAAAATACGATATAGCAGAGGACATCAAAAAAGAAGTTATTGAAAATGAAGCTATTATATTTCGGAACTTCCGAACAATGTCTGAATCCACTTATAAGGTTTGCAAAGCTTTATATGAAACAAGTGTGAGATTAAAAGCTGATAAGAGCTTCCAAGCTTGGTATGAAAATATTGGGCTTGGAAAAGATAAAGTATCAGAACTTTTAAAAAGATATGATTTATATATAAAATTCCCTAAAAATTTTAATTATGTTACAAGTCTTTCAAATCAAGCTGTTAAAATTTTAACTGCAGAAAAATTAGATTCAAAGATTTTATATGATGCAGTAGAGTTAGAACTTCAAAAAGTAGAAGATTTGAAAGTGTTCATCGAGGCAAGAACAAATGATAAAACCGATATTATCGACTTAGAGGATAATGGAGAGTATAAAGTTAATCCTTTAGTTCAGAAAGAAACTAAGAAGTGTGTTAATTATAAAAGCTTTGAAAAGCTTGAGAAAAATATTGGAAAAATGGATGCAAAACAAATTATGCAAACTGAAAAAGAAATTGAGTCTCTTGAAAACTATTTAAAGAACTTGAAAAAATCTTTAGCTGATAGAAGTAAGTGTTTTGACAATGAAGGAGCTTTAAGAATAGATTTTGAGGAACAACTAGGAGTTACTTATTCTGAATGCCTTTTATTAGAAGATATTAAAAAATTGTTTTTTTACAATAAGGACACACCTATGTTTTTAGCTCTAGTAGATTATTGTAACGCAACAAAGCTAATTAAAAATGATAAATTAGATGCTGTTATTGATGAAATAAGGGTTAGCTTGATTAGTCTTGAAGATAAAACATCAAACGATAAGTTTATTCAACGAGTAGATTGGAATAAAATTATTAATAAAGATACAACTATAAATGAAAAAATTGAAATTTATAAAAATGCTTTAGATGTTTTAAAGGAGTTGAACAATGAAAATCAATAATGAGTTTAAAGAGGCTGCTCAATTTTTGAGTAGCCTAAGATTAGCTTATGGTGAAGTTAGGTTATTGCAAAGTGGTGAGATAGATTTCATACTTGAAAGAGCTAAAGAACTGTCTATTCCAAATGTAAAAGAATATATAGAGCATATAAAAAATAACAAGAAAATAATCAATAGGACTCCTAAAAAAATATTGGAGGTAGATTAGATAATGAGATATGTCGCAATCGAGAGATTTGAAATAGGCGGAGAAACTAAAATGATTTCTCATGGAGTTATTACAAAAACAGGTTTTTGGTTTTTTCTAAATCCAGCTCCAACAATTTTTGAAACAAAAAAAGAGGTAGAGATAGAAATTTATAAATATAAAAAAATCAGAAATAATATTATGAAACAAAAATTTCATGAAGAAAATTTCAAAGGTATTTTTAAAAAAGCTAAAAAAAAATACTGGAGATATTTTAAGATTGAAATTAAAGAGGTAAAATAAATGGAATATTTATGCAAAGAATGTGGCAGCGATTCAATAGAACTTGAAAACACAAATCCTTTTGAAAGCAAATATATTTGCCAAGAGTGTGGTAATAATAGTAAAAAAATAGAATGTATAGCAGAATCGACAGATAATTATCTAGGAAAAGAAGTGAAGTTTAAAAATTCTAGTGGAGAAATAGGTGAAGGGAAAGTAATCGGTATTTTATCAGATAAGGCTTGTATTGTTATAGAGATAGATGGATTATATAAAAAAGATAGAATTAGTGGTTGGCATGGCGAATGTTTAAAAGAAGAAAATGTTCATTACCTGAAAAATTATAAAATTAGAGAAGATAAGGGGTATTATTATATAAAAATATATGAAATATTTGAGGTGAGATAATGGATGATTTAAGTAAATATGGAAGAAAAGAAACGATAGCTCCAGATGTTTTTGTTTATAGAATACTTGGCGGGTATAATCTAGCTTATTATGAAGAAATAAAGGACAGATTAATAAAAGAACCTCTTGAAATAGATGATAATTTATATATCACTCCTGGTAATTTGGTAAAAAGATGGGGTAAAGAAAAATCAAAGATAAGGACATTAGAATATATAAATCAAATGAAATATTTAGGTTATATTCAAGGGGAAAAGCATAAGCATTTATTCTTAACCGCTGATGATGTTTATTGTTCCGAAGTTATCTTTATAGGCAAAGATACTCTAGTTAATATAATGGATGGAGCAGGTGTCGTTGATATTAGAAATTTAGCTAAGAGTGAAATAATATCTAACTTGGAGGATAAAAAATGAGTGGAAAATATAATAGTTACGCAAGCGTTATGTTTATAGACCCGCAACCAATATATCGTGGATATACTGATTTTATCAAAGGTGTTGTAATTCCTAGACGCTCACAAGGTAATGGATGCAAAATTTCTAAAGATGAAGCTAAAAAGATACTAAAAGATTCGATAGAAGATTTGAATGGTTGGGGTGTTCCATATGATGTAGAATACCTAGAGCCTGTAAAAGACTTTGTATGTCAAGAAGAAGATGGAAAATGGGAAGAGTTTGTTCTATCTACATTGATAAATAATCTAAATAAAAACAAAGAAATTTTAAAACAAAGGGTATGGTTTTTTGAATTAAAAAACTATGTTAAAGCAGAGGAGTTTTAATGAAAAATCTAATCTTGAATTTAAAACGTGAATACTTTGAACAAATAGACTTTGTATTCCTTACTGGAGTAAGATAATCATGAAAATATATTTAGATAAAAATAATAAAACAATAATAGCTCCATTTGGAATGTTGCAAAAAAATCATGTTGATTTTATAAAAAGTTGTGGCTTTGCATTAACAGAAACAGATGGATTTAAATTTAATACCACAGAAATTAGAAAATTTAAGAAGAATAAGAATAGAAAAAAGAATAGAAAAACTAATTATAAGAAAAAATAGAGTTCGGAAGTTCCGAACAAGAGGAGGATATTATGAAAATAACTAGAATTTCTACTATAAAAAATGATACTAAAATTGAGGAGAATAGAAAAGTTTTGCTTGAATTTTTAAAGAATACTACAAAATAAATTAGGAGTTAGCTATGAAAAAAGCTTTAATTTACTTAAGAGTTTCTGACATAATGCAGGAAGAGAAAGACTCTTTGAGTAATCAGGAGAAACAAGCAATAGAATATTGTAATTTTAAGAAGTATAAAGTTTATAAAATAATAAAAGAAGTTGCTTCTGGAAGAAGTTCTGATAGAGATGGGTTTGTTGAACTACAAAATGAAATATCAGAAAATAATTTTGATGTTTTAATTTTTTATGAGTTATCTAGACTAGCTAGAAGTTGTGTAACAATCCATAATTTGGTTCATTCTATGAGAGTAAAAGAGATCTCCTTTGAAAGTATAACAGAAAGTTATTTAAACTCAGATGCTCCAACCTCTAAAATAATGTTAGGTATGATTGCATCTTTAGCTGAAACAGAAAGTGACATAATATCAAAAAGGGTAAAAACAAGGATGAAATTTTTAACATCTCAAGGATACTACCCTTTTAAAGCTCCTTTTGGATATAGGAACGTGAATAATATTTTAGAAATAGTTGAAGAAGAGGCTGAAGTAATAAAAGAGTTTTTTCAAGATTTTATTGATGGATATTCAATAGCTCAATTAAGAAGAAAATATAATGTTAGTCATCCTGGAGTATGGAGGAGATTAACAAATGTAGCTTATAATGGAAAAACCAAATTTGGATTTGAGGGTAAAAATCATAATACAGGCAAATGGGAAAGAAATAAAGAAGGAGAAGTTTTTGAAGGGAAACATGAGTCAATTATATCAGATGATGTGTTTAACTTAGCTCAAAGGAGATTAGAGACTTTTAAGCATTCAAGAAGAAGTAAAGGAACAAGCCTTTTATCAGGATTAATTAACCATTGTGATAAATGGAAGATGTATATTAAGGTTCAAGCTAGAAAAACAGAACCATTTTATTATAAATACTACTCATGCCCAGTATGTGGTAAAAGTATAGGTGCTGATAAAATAGAAAGTATTATCTTAGAGGAAGTAAAAGATTATATTTTAAACTTAAAATTCTTAGATACTAGAATAGAAAATAAAAAAAATTCTAAATCTATAAAAGAGATAATAAAGAAATTAGAGGATAAAAAGAAAAGGATCATAGACAGTTATATTGATGGATTGATAGATAGAGATACCCAAAAAGAAAGGGTTGGCGAAATAAATAAGGAATTAGAAGCTCTTGTATCTAAAGAGGAAATAGAAGTGACTACTCAGATAAATAAGACCTTCAAAGAAGAGGTTATAGCTATTATAGAAGATATTGAGAATTTAGATATAAAGAAACAACAGGCTGTTTTAGGACTTGTGATAGAGAAAATAGACATTAGTGATGCTGAAGATATAAAAATATATTATAAAATATAAAAATTTAGATATTTGACTTTTTGAAAAATATCATATATACTAAAAGTACCTTAAGGAAAACCTAAAGGGTACCAATTGAGATAAGTATAATGGAGCGGTAAGCTCATGTTCAGAATATTAGCCCTCATTTATTGGGGGCTTTTATTCTGCCCTTGAACAAGGCAGACATTATATTCTTAGATCAATTGGGAGGTGTTAGGATTGATTACATTCAATGTTACAAACCTAAACTTGGATGGCGGAGCAATTGCTATTTTAGCTTTTGTAATGCTATTTGTTTGGGTTAACAAGAAGTAGCACCACACCTCGCACCCTTTGGGGTCTTAAATACACTATAAAATATAAAGGAAGAGATAAAAAATCTCTTCCTTTTTTATAGATTATAACAGTATTTCTATAATAGTAATGTCTTAATTAATTACAATTATTTCAGATAATAAAAATAAAAGGTATTGTGAAAATTGTGAGTATATAGTATTATATAAGTGATAAATAATATATTAGGAGGTGACTGAAATGAAAAGAGCTGATTATAATGTTATTCAAATAGTTGATTATATACTAACAAAAAAGAAAATGACAAATTTAAGATTACAAAAAATATTATATTTTGTCCAAGCATTTTCATTAGTTTCTCTTGATAAACCTATGTTTAATGAAGAAATAAATGCTTGGGAATATGGTCCTGTAGTTAAAGAAGTTTATGATAAATATAAATATTGGGGAGCAGAAGAAATTCCATCACCAGAATATTTTAGTGATTTCTTTTGGGACGATAGAGATCGTGAATTAATTGATGAGGTTTTAGAGGGATTGGAAAATATGAGTTCTTTTGATTTAGTTGAGTTGACTCATTCGTATCCAACATGGATTGAAAATTATGAAAAAAATAAAAGTAATAAAATTTCAAAAGAAAAAATAAAGGAGTATCATGAGTCGAGACAGCTTCAGGGTAGAGCATTGTTCTAATCCAAACCCAAACCCAGAAAGATTTTTAGAGATAAAAATAAAAGAGCTAGAAAATTTAATTGGAGATTTGCAGAACTTTAAAAAAAATAAAAATAATTTTTCAGGTAAATTTGCCAGAAATAATTTGGAAAAAGGCTTGGTGCGAATAAATAAAACTTTTGATGATATAATAAAAAATGATGGAATTGAAGAAGTTTTAAATAATTCAGAGGAAGCTCTAAAAAGAAAATTTTTAAATTTAAAATCTCAAATAGAAGATGAAATAAAGAATAATGATTATATTTTATTTAAAATGATAGTAAAAGATACTGAAAATTTATCTACCAAAGCACAGCATTTTTGTAATGAACTTCAAATAAAAAATAGGCAGCAATCAATAGATTTAAATATTGTTAGAAGAGATATGAAAAGAGCTACTGAAGAAGCTAGAGAATCTAAAAAAGATCTAGTAAGTATAATGGGGCTATTTATAGGAGTTTTTATATTTTTTCAATTAAATTTTTCTCAAATGGATAATTTGGGAAAGTATGATGCTTTTGATAGAGTCCTATATTTATTAGTGTTTAATTTAGTTTTCTTATTGGGAATATTTTTTATGTTTATGATTATAGATTTTATTGTACATAAAGATCCTAGAATGCTTAAGGGAATTTATGATAAGGACAAAAATAGATTAACTAAAGTTGTAGTTTTAGGAATAGTAAGTATTGTGTTAATACTTGGTATTTCATTATTTTTTTTAAAAAATAATTCAGATAATAGATTTAAAAAATTGGAATCAAAAATTTTAGAAAATAAATCTGTTGTAGAAAAAGATTTGAAAAAAATAGAAGGAAATATTAAAGACAGCTTAGATAAAATGGAAGTAAATGTTCAAAGTAATTTAGAGAAAGTAAATGAATTGAAAAATTATGTTTTAAACTTAAAATCAGAAATAAAAAAATCTGAAGAAAGTGATTATGTAAAAAAAGAAATTCTTAGAATTGAAAGAGAAATATTTGAGCTTGAAAAAAAAATAAATTTAAATAATGAAAATAGTAAAAGCCTCCAAGAATAAGAGGCTTTTTTCATTGTTTTAAATTATCTTCCACCGATTACGATATCCCTAATCTTAATCCTAGGTTGCCCAACATTAGCAGGAATACTTCCAGAAACAGATCCACACATACCTTGTCCGTGAGCTAAATTATCTCCGACCATATCTATTTTATGAAGAACTTCAGGACCGTTACCAATTAAAGTTGCTCCTCTAACAGGCTCTGTAATTTTACCATCTTTTATTAAATAACCTTCCATAATAGAAAAATTAAAGTCCCCTGTACTAGGATTAACAGAGCCTCCACCCATATATTTTGCATAGATTCCATTTTCAATATTAGATAACATATCATCTAAAGATGAAGTTCCATTTAAAATGAATGTATTAGTCATTCTAGATGTAGGAGCATATTTATAAGACTCTCTTCTAGCACTTCCTGTACTTTCAACTCCCATCCTTCTTCCATTTAGTTTATCTACCATATATCCTTTTAAAATACCATTTTCAATTAAAAGATTTCTTCTTGTGGGTGTACCTTCATCATCAATATTTGAAGACCCCCATTCATGTGATAGAGTTCCATCGTCTACGGCAGAAACAACGCTGCTTGCAACTTGCTCACCAATTTTTCCAGCAAAAATAGAAAGTCCTTTAGCTACACTTGTAGCTTCAAGTCCGTGTCCACATGCTTCATGGAATATAACTCCTCCAAACTCATTTTCAATAATAACGGGCATTTTTCCACTTGGAGCATACTTAGCACCAAGCATAGTTTTAGCAATTCTTGAAGCTTCTTTGGCATATGATTTTATATCAATCTCTTTAAAAAATTCAAAGCCTTTAGTAGCACCAGGTCTATATGAACCAGTTTGCATATCATTCATATCAGAAGCAATACTTTCGATTCCAAGTCTGCTTCTAACTCTCGTATCTTCCGCCCAAGTACCTTCAGAATTGGCAACTAGAATATTCTGTGTAGAGTCGCTATAGTTTATTCTAACCTGACTTATACACTCATCGTATTCTTTAGCAGCATTATAAGCTTCTTTCATAACCAAAATTTTATCATCTTTTAAAATGCTTCCAGGAGATAAAATTATTTTATGTTTGTTTTCAACTTCTTGTTTAATAAGATTTATAATAATATCTTTTTTAGTTCCCCTTATAGCTTTGGAAGCTTTTTGTGCTACTTTTATAAGATTTTCTTTACTCATATCATTGGTATAAGCATAAACAGAAAATAAATCTTTGAAGATTCTTATTCCGATTCCAAAGTCTTTTCCTGAAATAGCTTGTTCAATTTTTCCATCAACTAAATAGAAGGAATCACCGACTTTATTTTCTACAAAAATCTCTGCAAAATCTCCACCAGTAGAAAGTGCTTCATTTAATATATTTTCAACTAAACTCTTGTCTATCATATAGATTTCTCCTTTTGATGTTTTTCTTAGAGTATATCATATGTAATTTTTTTTAGATAGATGAATAATTAGAGGTAATAAGATGGAAAAAAAAATGAAAATATAGTATAATATTCTAATAAATAATAATATGGAGGAATTTTTTATGGAAAATTTTTTAGGAAATATGTCGGATGAAATTATATTGTATATAGCGAAATATTCTCCACTACTTATAAAAAAGGGGATATATTTGTTAATACTATATTTTACATATAAACCAGTTAAAGAGTTTTTAATAGGTTCATTAAAAAAAATATTAAGAAAAAAAGTTTTAGATGAGCTACTAATAAATTTTTTATTAACATTAACAAATTTAATGATAATGATTTTTTATTTTCTTAATTTATTGGAAGTTTTAGGTTTAAAAACTACATCAATTTTAGCATTAATAGGGTCAGTAGGTGTTGGAGTAGGATTGGCCTTAAAAGGAAGTTTATCAGATGTAGCTGGAGGAATACAAATTTTAGTATCAAAGCCATTTAAAAAAGGTGATTTTATCATTGCTGCAGGAACAGAGGGAGCAGTTCAAAAGATAAGTTTTTTATATACTATTTTAAACAGTGTAGATAATAAAAAAATTATAGTTCCAAATGGAAAATTGTCATCATCAATAGTAACAACAGTTACAGCTAATCCACAAAGAAGAGCAGACTTTTTATTTTTTGCAGATAAAAAGTGTAATATAGATAAGGTGAGAGAAGTACTTTTTGATGTGGTAAATAGCCATCCATCTGTTTTAAAAGATAAAGATATATTTGTTAAATTTGCAAAAGAAACAGCAATAGCATCGGAATTTATTGTAAGAGTTTGGACGTTAAAAGAAAATTTTAGAGATTTAAATGCTGATATTCAAGAAGAGGTTAAAAAAAGATTTGATAAAGAGGGAATAAGAATTCCTTATGAGTCATATGAAATAAAAAAATTTGTTTAAAAAATGAAATGAAATAAAGGATAAATTATAAAATCTTAGTAGACATAAATACCCAGTAGTTTATAGGAGGGATTTATGGAGAAAATATTAGTATTATTCAAATATTATAATGATGCAAAGCTAGCTATAGAAAATTTTAAGTCGTTAAAAAAAAGATTCAATTTTGAAATGTTACCACTTTATGTAAAAGAGTTAAAAGTTCCTACAGGAGTTACATTTTTAAGTCCAAGTATGACAATGGATATTTTAAAAGAATATGAGGATGAATATATTGAAGATTTAAAAAATTTACTATTAAAAGAGGGAATAGAAGAGGAACTTGTAGTTGAAATAGGAATAAATAAGGATATAATCCAAGAATACTTAAAAAAGGTTGATTGTTTAATGGTAGAAGAAACTGAGTATTTAGATGAAGATTTTTTGGATATATTGAAAATTATGTATAAACCAGTTATTATTGTAAATAAAAATGTATCAATGTTTGAGAATGTTGTAATAATTTCAGATGATGGAGTTAAAATTAATAAAAGTGTAAATAGTTTTATAAGAGATTTTCCTCAAATAAAAAATGTTACACTGTTAAGTTGGAATTATAAGTATCAAGAAAATCATTTATTTGAATTATTAAAGAGAAAAGGTATTGAAGTAAAAGTAGAGATGTTAAATCAGCATTTTAATACGAAAGATGAATTTTTCCAAAGAATGAATGAGTTTGATTTTATTGTAATGGGAAACTTAAGTAAATCATTTTTCTTTGAAAAAATAACTAAACGTATGGGAGTAGAGATAATAGAAAAAGCAATTAAACCGATATTTATAGGATGAAAAAATAGCAGAGTCAATTGACTCTGCTATTTGTATAATTATTATTCGTTGTAATATAAATTTTCAGTTGGAAATACTGGATCAGACGTTACATCAACACCAAGTTTTCTCAATGTTTGCTCATCACCTTTTCCTAAAATAGTAGTTGAGTGAAGTTGTGCTCCTTTTAACATTGGAAGTTGATCAAGAGCAGCTTGAGCCATAGGGTTAGTTGCAGCTGAAATAGTAAGAGCAATAAGCATCTCTTCGCAATCTAATCCTAAATTTTTACTTTGTAGTGTATTTTTCTTTAATTTAGTAATATCTTCAATTATTGTTGGAGATATTAAGTGGATATTGTCATTAATTCCAGCGATAGCTTTTAAAGTATTGATTAGAACAGCTGATGAAGCATCTAAAACATTAGATTTTTTACCAGTGAAAATCATTTCATTTGAAAGTTCCATAGCCACAGATGTTAAAAGTTCGTTCTTTTCACAAACTTGTTTTTGCTTATCTAAATGTTCTCTAGCAGCAGTAACTACTTTTCTATCACTTTCTTTTAAATCTAACTCTTCCATAATAAGTTTAGCTCTTTGGAAAGTTTCTTTATCAACATATCCTTTTTTATATTCACATCCAGTTTTGAAATATCTTCTGATAATCTCTTGTTTAGAAGCCTCTCTAACAACCTCATCATCAGTAATTCCGTAACCTACTCTATTAACTCCCATATCAGTTGGAGATTTATAGATTGATTCTTTATTTGTTATTTTTTCAATAATTCTTTTTAATACAGGGAATGCTTCAATATCTCTATTGTAGTTAACAGCAGTCTCACCGTATGCTTCAAGGTGGAACGAGTCAATCATATTAACGTCTTTTAAATCCACAGTTGCAGCTTCATAAGCTATATTTAAAGGGTGCTTTAAAGGTACATTCCAAACAGGGAAAGTTTCAAATTTAGAATATCCAACAGCGTTTCCTCTTTTATTTTCATGATAAAGTTGACTTAAACAAGTAGCTAATTTTCCACTTCCAGGTCCTGGAGCAGTAACAACAACAATTGGCTTAGTTGTTTCGATAAATGGATTTTTTCCGTATCCTTCTTCACTAACAATAGTGTCAACATCGGTAGGATATCCTTTTGTAGCTCTATGTTTGTAAACTTTAATTCCTCTTCTCTCAAGCTTTGTTATAAAAAGAGAGGTAGATGGTTGGTCGTCATATCTTGTTATAACAACACTATTTACTTCTAGTTCACGTTCTCTTAAATCATCAATTAATCTAAATACATCCATATCATATGTAATACCGAAATCTCCTCTAATTTTGTTTCTTTCGATATCTCCAGCATAAACACAGATTATAACTTCAACTTTTTCTTTTAATTTTTGAAGTAATTTGATTTTTGCATTTTCATCAAATCCCGGTAAAACTCTTTTTGCATGTAAGTCAAATAACAGTTTACCACCAAACTCAAGATATAATTTGTCAAAATTATTAACTCTTTCTAGGATATACTTCGATTGTTCCTCTAGATATTTATTGTGATCAAAACCTATTTTCATGACTCACTCCTTCATTTTTTTTCATATTTATCAGAGCTATTCCTGACTCTATATCATAGCATGATATAAAAAAAAAATCTAGCTTAAAAATATTTTTTTATGATATAATTATAAAAATTTTGATGGAGGATGAGATGAAAAAGTTACCGATAATAATAGATTGTGATCCAGGATGTGACGACACAATAGCTTTACTCTTAGCTTTTGCCAGTGAGGGTTTAGATATAAAAGGAGTTACAGTTTCAGCAGGAAATGTTCATATAAATAATACAACAGAGAATGCAAGAAAGTTAGTAGGAGCTTTTAGACAGGAGATCAAAGTTGCAAAAGGTTGTGAGAAACCACTATTTAAAACTATAGTAACAGCTCCAGAAGTACACGGTGAAACAGGACTTGGATGTGTAGTTTTACCTGAAACAGGAAAAGTAATTGAAAGTATAAATGCAGTTGAATTTATTGCTCAAACTTTAAGAGAAAGTGAAGAAAAAATAACTATAGTAATAACAGGACCAATGACAAATATAGCTGTATTTTTAATGATGTATCCAGAACTAAAATCAAAGATAGGAAAATTTGTAATAATGGGAGGATCATCAATCGGTGGAAATGTGACTCCTTCAGCAGAATTTAATATATACGTTGATGCAGAAGCTGCAGATATTGTTTTTAAATCTGGGATTGAAATTGTTTTATGTCCATTAGATGTAACAATGAAGGCTTTTGTAACTGAAAAAGAGTTAGAGGAGATAGGAAAAATTGGAGGACTAGCAGCTGAAGTGGCTCATGGAGCCATAAAAAATGCTCTTGATTTCTATAAAGAGTTTTATCAAAAGACAGAAGTTCCAATGCATGACCCTTGTACAATTGCATATTTATTAAATCCAAGTATATTTAAAGGACAACATGTTTTTTTAGGAATAGAATTAAAAGGTGAATTTACTTATGGTGAAACGATAATAGATTATAGAGATAAACTTAGAAAAGAAAAAAATGTATTAGTTTTAAATGATATTGATAGAGAAGAGTTTATAAGACTTATAAAAAATTCAGTAAAAATTTTAAAAAAATAATAATAAAAAAACCAAAGAAAATAACTTTGGTTTTTTTTATTTGGTATTTTTTATAAAAAATAGTATAATGAAGTATTACGTTTTATTTTTTGAGCTATTTTTTTTCACACTTTTTGGGGATATATCAATGAATTAAATAATTAATTATTTAAATTATTTATATATTCTATTTCAAAAAAGAATAATTAGGTGTTATAATCGAAAAACACGCACACTTTATAAACATTAATAGGAGGTATCAAGATGGTAATTGAATTATCAACAATTCAAACTATAGCAATGGCAGTTGTTGTATTGTATATAGGCAAATTTTTAAATCACAATTTCAAATTTTTAAAGGAAAATTGTATTCCAGAGTCAGTTACAGGAGGAACAGCTTTCTCAGTAATTACTTTTATTGGATATAAAACAGGTATGTTTAATTTTATATTCGAAGATTCATTAAGAAATATATTTATGATTGCATTTTTTACAACAGTGGGGTATTCGGCTAGTTTAAAGTTATTAAAAAAAGCTGGTATGCCTGTATTTATGTTTTTAATAGCTTCAGTAGGCTTAGCTATATCACAAAATATTTTAGGAGTAGGCTTAGCACAAATTTTAAAATTAAATCCGCTAATAGGATTAGCAACAGGATCTATGTCGACAACAGGTGGACCAGGAACAGCAGGTGCCTTTGCCCCAATTTTAGAAAGCTATGGAGCAGAGGGAGCCACAGTAGTTGCAATGGCTACTGCAACATATGCTTTGATAGTTGGAAGTTTAATATCAGGTCCTTTAGCAAATAGATTAATAAAAAAACATAATCTTTTAGAAAAAAGAGATGGAGTTAGCATGTATGATTCAGATGAGGATAAAAAGGCTCCATTAGACCCAAAACATGTTTCAACAGCTTCTTTTCAGATAATAATGGCAATGGGAATAGGAAGTTTAATATCTAACTATTTATCAAAAGCGGGAATAGTTTTACCGTCTTATATAGGTGCTATGTTTGCAGCAGCTTTGATTAGAAATATTTCAGATTTTACAGGAGCATATGAAGTTCATTTGGATATTATAAATATAATAGGAGGATTCACATTAACTATATTCCTTTCAATGACTTTAATGAGTTTTAAACTATGGGAATTACAAGGATTAGCACTACCTCTAGTAATAATGTTAGTTGCACAAACAATATTAATTGGAGTATTCACATATTTTATAACCTTTAGATTAACTGGAAAAGATTATGATGCAGTTGTAATGACAAGTGGTCATTGTGGATGTGGATTTGGAACAACACCAAAAGCTTTAGCAAATATGGAAGCATTAACAGCAAAATATTTTCCATCTCCAAAAGCTTTCTTTGTTATTCCTATTGTAGGTGGATTGTTTATAGATTTCTTCAATGCTGGAATAATAACTCTATTTATGAATATTTTACATTAATTTTGGAAAACACCTTCTAAAAATTAAAGGAATTTTAAAAAAAGTAAGAAGAAGTATAGTAGAAATTAGGAGGTGATTTTATGAAATTAAAACAGGTAATATCAAAAGTAGAGGAAAAATTAAAAGTTGAAAAAACTGAAGAACTTCATAAATTATTAGCAGAGTTAAAGAAGATTGATGAGGAAATAAAAGAGGGGGAAGCTAGGGATAAAGCAATAGAAGAGATTAAAAGAAAAAATGATCATATAGAGTGGTTGAATATAAAAGAGGTTTAAAATAAGTCTACATATTTTAAATGCATTAAAAAAAAAAGTATGATATAATTTATAAAAAGTTTTATGGAGGTATATCGTGCTTAAAATATTTAATGATAGAGTGTATGGACTAGAAGAAAGTTTAATAGCTAGCGGATATCCAATGGTAGCCGAATCAATAGAGGAGTGGGATGAAACTCCAGGTTTAGATGAAAAAGATTTTAAAAGAGCAGGAAAATTAGGAAATGTTCCTACAGGAACAGGACACGATAATTTTCTTAAAGGAATAATTGTTCAATTTGATATAACATACCCAAACTACTGGACACCGCAATTTCAAAGATATCATTTTGCTGATATAGTATCATCAACATCAAAAATGCATAGATTAACAAAAATGGATTTAAAAAAATCATGTAATGAATATGTGGATGATGTGGTTATTGAAAACTTAAATAGATGGATTGAAATTTTTAACTCTTTTGAGAAAGAACAAAAAGAGGTTGAAGTAGATGGAAAAATTTATACAAAGTATGAAATTTATATGAAAATAATTTCTAACTGTCCAATGGGATTAGAGCAAACAATGAGAGTTACAACATCATATTTACAGTTAAAGACAATATATCTTCAGAGAAGATATCATAAATTAAAAGAAGATTGGGGAAATTTCTGTGATTGGTGTTTAACACTTCCTCATTTTGAAGAGTTTTGCTTAAAAAATAATAAATAAAACAAATTGAAAAAAGCTCCTGACAGATTAATTTAATCTGGTGGGAGCTTTTTATTACCTTCTATTTCTAAGTAGATAAATGATAGATGGATATAAACCTGGATAATAAAGACTTTTTTGGTAGGCTCTAACTTTAGTTAAAAGGAGCATACAATAGAATCGTAGGAATAAACTTATAAAGAACATAAGTTTTAATCCAGCGTAGGAATCTCCAAAAATTAAAATGGTTTTTCCTTGTAAAAAATTAGCGAGATAACCACCTAAAAATGCACCAGTTAGTCCTAAAACTCCAACAGAAAGAGAGTAGGCTGCTGTATAGGAATCTCTATCAGGAGAGGATAATTCTAAAAGTAAGCTAAATAAAGAAAGATTTATAGCTGACCATCCCACAGCAGTTCCAATAGCATCTAACATAATTAAACTATTAACAGTTTCTTTTGTCATTAAAAAATAAAAAATAACAACATAACTAGAAACTCCAATTCCAAAAGACAAAAGTTTTTTATAACCAATTCGTTGAACTAACTTTCCATATATAAAAAATGCGATAATAGATAATATAGCAGTTAAAGAACTAGATAATCCTAATATATTATAGGAAGCATTTAGATCAACAACGGCAAAATAATAAAAATAAGGTTTTGTAAATTCAATAGAAAAGTTCCACATTGCAATAAACATTAAAAAGTTGAAGAAATTACTATCTTTTAAAGGCTTTTTTATAGAGAAGCTTATTTGATTTTCTTTGAAATTTGGAATTTCGTGAAAAAAAAGTAGAACCAATGTTGTAATAGCAGCTATAGCAATTATAAAAGTTAGTATTAAAATACTTGATTTTCCAGGGGTATAGTTCAGAGCTTTGGAAACTATATATGAAAAAACTACTGTTGACATAGAGATCAGAGTGAATCTTCTAGAAAAAAAAGTTCCACGGTCCTCTTTTTTTATAATATCTCCAACAGAACTTGTCCATATTCCACTTACAAAAGCTGAAAAAACTGAATATATAAAAACTATTCCAACGAGGAGTCGATAATCTATTTTATCAAAAAGCACAATAAAAAATAAAAAACACATTGGAATTCTAGCAGCAGCAGCACTAAATAGTAAGGCCCTTTTTTTTGTTTTAAAAAGTTTATAATATGTTCCTAGAAAAATTTGAAGTAATTGCAGTCCTAAAGGTAGAGTTGTAATAACTGATATCCAAAATGGTTCACATTTAAAGTATAATGCTAGAGCAGTTAGAGCAAATCCTTGAATACCTAAGGAAAGCATATTAGCACTCATACCCTCAACAGTAATAAGAAATTTATTTCTTTCATAAGAGTCACGAAACATAAGTAATACCCCCTGTTAATAAAAACAGGTAATGTTAGCTAACACCACCTGTTTTAATTTGTATTTAATCAATTGGAATAGAAGTTGTTTCTGGTTTTTTTGTTTCATCTTTAGGAATTATAATATTAAGAATTCCATCGTTAAAAGATGCTTTTATTTCGTTCTCTAAACAATTTTTCGGTAAAGTCATTTTTCTTTCAAAGGAGTTAGCAGAAAATTCTTTTTTAAAATAAGTTTTGTTTTTTTCTTCCTTAGTTTCTTCAGTTTTATAAGAAAGAGTAAGGGTCCCTTCGCTAATATTCAACTTTAAATCCTCTTTTTTTATTCCAGGAACACAGACATCAATGAGATATTCTTTTTCGTTCTCTGATATATTAACTGCAGGAAAAGATTTTTTAAAAGGATTTTGTAGTTTATCCTCATCGAAAGGGTCAGATAAAAAATTAGAAAACCAATCATTTTTTTTAATTAAATTCATAATAAAACCTCCCTTAAAATTATAAATAAATTTACAACATATACTTACATCTACTAAAAAAAATTGAGATTCCTTTTAAATTTAAAAGGAAATAAAAATTAAAAAAGTTCTTTTATAATAAGTTCTACAGGACAATGGTCAGACCCCATAATATCATTATGAATGTTAGCTTCTACAATTTTATCTTTTATCTTGTCAGAAACTACAAAATAGTCAATCCTCCATCCTGCATTATTTTTTCGAGCACTGAATCTATATGACCACCAAGAGTATTTTTCAACAACATCTGGGTGTAGATATCTAAAACTATCTACAAATCCACTTTGAAGAAGCTCACTAAATTTATTTCTCTCTTCAATAGTGAATCCTGCATTTGTTTTATTTGACTTTGGATTTTTTAAATCAATTTCTGTATGAGCAACATTTAGATCTCCACAAAGAATAACAGGTTTTTTAGAATCTAAATTTAAAAGATAGTTTCTAAAATCATCTTCCCAAGTCATTCGATACTCTAGTCTAGCTAATTCAGTTTGTGAGTTAGGAGTATAAACATTTACTAAATAATAATCTTTAAATTCTAAAGTAATAACTCTCCCCTCTTTATCGTGATGGTCTATCCCAATATCGTATGATATAGATATTGGATTTTCTTTGGTAAATATAGCAGTTCCTGAATAACCTTTTTTTTCAGCATAGTTCCAGTAACAACTATATCCTTCTGGATTAAAATCAACTTGCCCCTCTTGAAGTTTTATCTCTTGCAAGCAAAAAACATCTGCATTAACTGAATTAAAGTATTCTAAAAAATTTTTTTGAAGAACAGCTCTAAAGCCATTAACGTTCCAAGAAATCAATTTTTTCATATGTAACCTCCATATTATTAGTTCTAAAATATCTACTGGTGATTATACCATAAAATAAAAAATAAAAAAAATGAAAAAGTTTGTTGACACAAACAATATTTTATGATACTATAATTATGTAGCAAGCAACCAGCTACGAAAACAAAATAGTTCGGAATATAGCGCAGTCCGGTAGCGCACCTGCCTTGGGAGCAGGGGGCCGCAAGTTCGAATCTTGCTATTCCGACCATGCAGGTCAATGGCTCAATTGGTAGAGCATCGGTCTCCAAAACCGAGGGTTGGGGGTTCGAGTCCCTCTTGACCTGCCATTTATTTGCCTAGATAGCTCAGTTGGCTAGAGCACCCGGTTCATACCCGGGCGGTCGAAGGTTCGAATCCTTTTCTAGGCACCATTTGAAATTTAAACTCTGTAAAAAGAGTTTTTTTTATTTTTTGTAACTTTATGATAAAAAATCTACTAATACTTCTATCAGTAAGATAAACAAGTCATAATAAAATATAAAAATAGTAATTTTTAAGTTTATAGAAAAGGAAAAAAGAACATTTTATTAGAATTATAGAAATAATATATAAAAAACTTTACTTTATTAATTTATTTATATATCATAGTGTGTAAATAAATTGAAAGAGGAGATTACTAAAGTATGGGAAAAGAGTTTGTTATAGATATAATGACATATGTTCTTACAATTATTGGAATTTTAAATCCCTTTGGAAATGTGCCATTATTTATGACATTAACAAAAGATCAAAATCCTGAAATAAGAAAAAAGATGTATAATGCTATTGTTATTTCTGGGTTTGGAATTGTAACAGGATTTATAGTTGCTGGAGATTTTTTCATGAACTATCTATATAAAATAGGTATGAATGAATTGAGGGTGGCAGGAGGAATGATACTAGTTGTTGTTGCTTTTAGAAATTTATTAGGTTTGGGAACATCTAAAGAGAGTTCTGGAAATGTGATGTCAGAAAAAGATGCCATACGATATGCAATAACACCATTAACTTTTCCTATGCTTGTAGGGCCTGGAACAATATCAACTGTTATGATTATTCATAAAGAAGCAGGTCTAATTATATCTGTGGGTGCTGTTGCGGTTACTTTTTTAATAATGAAGTTTTTATTTAGTATTTCAGATTGGTTAGATAAAGTTTTAGGAGAGGTTGTTTTATTTGTACTATCGAGGGTAATGCAAATATTTATAATGTCCGCAGGTGTAAAACTGGTATCAACTGGAATAAAGGGGATATTTTTAGGATAAAAATAGGAGAGATAACCTCTCCTATTTTTTTATTTAGATTGTAACTGCGAAAATTATTTTTGTATATTTTGAAGTGAAATTTTCCCAACAGTGTTTAACAAATTTTTCAATTTTAATACTATCTCCTTGGAAAAGAACGTATGATTCATTATCTAAATGAAGCTTAACTTCACCTTCTAGTATAAATGCAACCTCTTGACCTTCGTGGCCAACTTCTTTTTCTTTAGTGGATGAGTATGGTTCTAAATTTAAAATCATAAATTCAACTTGTGTTTGTGGTTCAGGACTTAAAATTTCATAAGAAACCCCTTCGCTTTTAGAGGGTTTGATAACTTTTCTTTCTTGAGCCCTAACTATGTGTATTTTTTTCAAAGTTTCTTCTAAAAAAAATTTATAAAGTGGTATATTTAGGGCTTTAGATAGACCTTTTAATGTATTGATAGACGGGTTTGTAATCCCTTTTTCAATTTGACTTAAAAGAGCGGATGTGGAGTTTATCATTTCTGCTAATTCTTTTAAGCTTAATTTTTGGTCAGTTCTAAATTTTTTTATTTTTAATCCTAAATTGATTTCGTTCATTTTTAAATATCTCCTAAATATAATTTGCTATATTAAAGTATAACTTATTTTAGCTTTATTTGCAAAAATTAGACTAAATAAAAATATTGCAAATATCATACAAATGTAGTATAATTTAGAAAAACAATTGGAGGTTAAAAATGTCTGAAAATACAATGATATGTTATTGCAAGGGAGTTACTTTAGGAAAAGTTTTAGCTGCAATCGAAGGTGGAGCAACAACTTTAATAGAAGTAATGGATACAACTGGAGCAGGTTCAGGTTGTGGAAGATGTGCAGATAGAATAGAATCAATAATAGAAGAAAACAAATAAAAATAAGCTCTATCACTAAACATGATAGAGCTTATTTTTATTTATTACCACATTGAAGGAGTTGCAGTATATTGACCTGTTTTAGAATTTTCCTCAACATTGAGGTAAACAACTTGATTTGAATTAGTATTAACATAATTTGAAATAGCGGATACTAAATAAGGAAAGCTACTTCTAGGGTCACTATTATCACTTTTTAAACTTCCAACAACTTGCCAAACTGCATTGTTATTTTTAGTGAAAGCTGAAAGCTCTAATCTTTTAACAAAATATGTAGAAGTATTTATAGAATTCATCCACATGTCTCCGTAGAATCCATTATAGACACCTCCATAAGGACCATTCCACCATGGATTTATAGGAGCGGGATATGATTCAATTGAAGTATAGGGACCTTTGATTTTATAGTTATAAACTATATTATACAAGGCATTTTTTTGATTAAAGGTTCGAGTATAACCTTTATCTTGTAACATATTTTGTAAAATAACTTCAAATGATTGTTGTTGAAGTTGTAACCCAGGAGTATTTGTAGAAAGGTAATAAGTACCTCCATAAGCTTGCATAGTTGAGTATGAATCTACAGCAACAACTCGACTATCTAACGCACTACATCCTTGAAGTAAAAGCATTAAAAAGGAAAATAAAATAGAAATTCTTTTTATCATAAAATTTAACCTCCTATAAGGAATAATTATAGTTTCTATTCGAAATTTTTTTTTAATTCCTTTTAATAAAGTAAAATAAAACCCCTTTTAAAGAGGAAAAAGAATTAATCTTTTGTATATTTAATCTGAAAATGGAAAAAACATGGTTTATTATGGGAGGTAAATTATGAAAAAATTATTTTTAAAAACTTTTATAGGTGCACTACTTATTGCAGGAGCGTCTTATGCAGAAGAGTTTACGCCTAATGGTAGTTTAGGGTTCACTCAAACTTTTTATGGAAATGCAGGAAAATATAAAACTGAATCCTCACATCCATCAGCAGTTTTAAGTTATAACTTTGCAAAAGATTGGGATATAAGTTTACAGTGGGATAGAGTTTGGAATATGTATGACTATAATGGTGAAGAGAATGAACAAGATAATAATTTTAGTGGACCAAAAGCAACATTAAGTTACAATCACGGAATGATAGAAAACTCAAAAATTAAATGGACTTCATCCTTAATGATAGAGAATGAAGCTGAGTTTAATGGAACAAATCAAACTTATGTACTTGCTCAAACAGCATTTGATTTTTCTGAGTATATTCCAAAGGGACAATATGTACGAGCAACACAATTTGCAATATCACCAATGTATATTTATGGTTGGAGTACAAAAGGGCCGTCAGGACATGTTAATACAGGAATCTTAAGTTTATTAACAAATTGGCAATTACCAGCTAACTTTACATTTACATTTAATGCGTATGCATTTAGAGAATGGTATAATGGAAGTTTTGAAATAGATAATCAAACATCAGGAGCGAGTTATAATTCAGCAAATTACTTTATGGTTTTAGCTTGGTTAGGTTACTCAAAAGAGTTGTATAAATTTAATAACCAAACATCATTAGCATTTAACTTTACTGGAGGATTTGACCCTTATATCTCATCTAATAGAAGTGCAAATTGGGATCCGTTTATAGTAGGAAACCAAATGTATGAGTGGTTAGGACCAGCAGTAGATAGCGGAAATAACAAAAATAGTTATGCAGTATTTGCTTTACCTCAATTAGAATTAACTTATAACTATACAGATGATTTATCATTTTCTGTTTTTGCACAAGTTAAATACTCAAACCAAGTCTGGGGAGATACAGAAAAAGATTGGAAACTACAACCACAAGGTGGAGTTGCTGTAGTATACAATTTCTAATATATTTTTCAATAAATTTTGTTGAAAACTTAAAAGTGACAATAAAGAGAGTAGTTTTATAGATTTATAAAAAAAGGTCACTTTAAAAGTGGCCTTTTTTCATAATATGTATTTCTCTTGCTAATAACTTTGTTTGTCTAAAACAGGGGCTACGATAACTTCTTTTCCAACAACAACAGGCTCTACAACTACAACCTCTTCAACAACAGGCTCTGGCTGAGGTTCAGAACTAGAGCATCCAACGAAGAATAAACTAAAGAAAATACTTGCTAAAACAACTTTTTTCATAATTTTTGGCCTCCTTTGATATTTTGAATTAACATAATATACCGAGGATTAAAGAAACTTCTTTTTTCTAAGAGAGAATTAATAAAGTTTTTCAAAAACGAGTTGCCTACTAGAATAGTTTTCCAGATTAGAAAAGGAAACGCCAAGAAGTTTAATATTGTTTACTAAATCTAAAGAGCTTAAAATTTCATCGAGCATCCCCTTTAAAATCTCCTGATTGTCACTAGGAATAGATCGAGTCTTAGAACGAGTTAGAGTTTCTCTATTTTTAAAACGTACCTTTAAAGAAACTGTTTTGGTAAGAAGATTTTTCTTTTGGAGACGATTATATGACCATTGGAAAAGGGCCTCAATCTCTCTATTAATTTCCTCTTCTGTATCAAGTGGGATTCTAAATGTATTTTCATTCCCAATAGAGTGAATAGCTCTATTGAAATCAACTTCACGGTGGTCAATTCCACGACTATAGGTATATAGTAGACCTCCTCGAGAAGTTCCATATTTTGCAATGAGTTCTTTTAGTGAAAATGGATAGATATCTTTAACAAAATGGATATTGTTTTTATTTAAGATCTTTTCAAATTGCTTTCCAACACCAGGAAGTTTACGAATATTTTTTTCTTTTATAAATTCAATGAACTCCTCTTCGTTATTGAAGATATGTTGTCCACCAGGTTTATTTATATCAGAAGCAATTTTAGCTGTTAATTTGTTAGGACCAATTCCAACAGAGCAAGTGAGTCCTGTAATCTCGTAGATTCTTTTTCTAAAAAGTGTAGCAAAACCCTCTTTTGATTGAAACTTTGAAATAATATCAGTTATATCAACAAAACCCTCATCGAGAGCTATAAATTCTACTTTATGAGTAATCCTTAAAACAAGTTCTTGAATAATTTTAGACTCATAGTCATATTTATTTTTATTCACAGGAAGGACAATAAGTTTAGGACATAATCTTTTAGCATCTAAGGTGTTCATAGCAGAGTGGATGCCAAACTTGCGAGCGGGATAACTAGCAGTTGTGACAACTCCTCCAGCAACAACAATGGGTTTATCCTTATATTTAGGATTATCTCTAATCTCAATAGAAGCATAAAAAGCGTCCATATCGTAGTGGCATATTAATTTTTTCATATCTCCTCCTTTTGATTTTATTTAAGGTTATAGAAACCCTCATAAAATAAGAGTTTCTCAATTTTGATTATTTTATAAATTATTTAGTTTTTTTATATGTAGCTAACAAGTAGCTAACAAATAGCTAACAAAATATTAATTCAATAATTCTACAGCTTTTCTTAGTTCCTCAGTATCTTTATGTGTGTAAACACTTTCTGTAATAGAAAAATCTGAGTGACCAATAAGCTTAATAATTGAAGTCTGATTGGCATTAGCATTATTTAATAAAGTAGCAAAAGTATGACGAGTATCATGAATAGTATGAGCTTCAATATTCAACTCTTTTAATAGCTTTTGAAATCTAGGCTTAAAAGTTGAATAAGCTAACTTTTTAGTGGTCTCCCCTTTTACAAAATATTCTTGATCTTTTATCATATTAGTAAGAAATAAGTTAAAGATTTTAGAAGATATTGGAATTACTCTAACACCAGCATCTGTTTTACTTTCTTTTATAGTAAGACATGAGTTGTGTAAATCAATATCTTCATTTTTTAGATTAAGAAGTTCACCAATTCTCATTCCAGTATAGATAAGAATTAAAATTATATAGATATATTTACAGTAATATGTTTCAGTATCAAGATTTTTCCATAGGGTTTCAATTTCATCCTTAGAAAATACTCGTCTATCTATAACTTTTACTCTTTTACCTAAATCAATAAATTTAACTTTGTTAGAATCAACAATTTCATTTTTAAATGCAAAATCAAAAATCATATTAAGAACGCTTTTACAAGCATTTTTAAAGCTCCAAGAAGTTTCCATACTGTCAAATATTTCTTGCATATTAAAAACTTTTATTTCGCTTATTTTAAAATTATCTAAAGGTTCTAAAGCTCTTAATCTATAGATATTTGTATTGATTGTAGATTCATTACTAACTTTTCTTTTGTAAGTTTCCCACCATAGTTCTTTAATTTCTTTAAATGTTGCTTTATTAAATAAACTTGGATTTTTTACATATTTTATTAAAACTTCTTGTGCTTCTCTTTTTGTTTCAAAAGTTCCTATTAACTTTCTAATTTGTCTCCCATCAAGAGAATAGCCAGTAGTTATGGCAGCAGCCCAAGGTTTTCTCCTTTTGCCAGATAACTTGTAAACAGAACCACTTCCATTTATATTTTTCATAAATTTCTCCTCCTTAAATTATATTTAAAAAAGAGAGGATTATACTATATAATACTCTCTTAACTAAGAATTTTCAATTAAATTTTAATTTGCTCGTGGAAAAATTTTCGACTAATTTTTCCAGCAATAACAGCTGCTTTAGGTGTTCCTAAAGAGATAAGTTTGTGGTTTAATGCTCTAATCATATTATAAGCTTTATTTTTAGAGCATCCACATAATTCAGCGATATCATCGCTAGTATACATATTGGCATTACCATAATTTTTTTTGGTTTTTATTTTAATCACTCCTTTATTTTCGTTATTCATATTATGATATATAGTTATTTGTTAATTAAGAACCTCATAAAAATTTATTAAAAAAGCATTTTCACCATCGAATCCAATATTTCTTTTTTTAAAATCATTTTTTTTGATTTTGAAAAAATTTATTGCTGTATTCATCATTTTTTCTAAGGCTAAATCTTTATTAATTTGTTCATTAAAGCTTTCTACTTCCAATTTATCAATGGGTATGGTCATATATCCTTTCTTAATATCCTCAATAGAATCTATAAGTTTATTTATATAATTTTTTAATTCATTTATTTCTAATTTTTGGTATTTTATAACTTGTCCTTGGAAATTTAATTCTTCTTTGAGACAATCAATTTCATTATCAAATGTTGGATAGACATAGCTTAAATCTTTAATTTTGAAGAAGTTAGAACACAAAGGTTTATATTTTTGTTTTAAAATTAAGTTATCATTTGAAATACTAATAATTTCGCTAATGAAGCTATAATTCTCTTTTTTATAAGCGTTATATTCAATTTCATTTTCAAGTTCTCCAATAGGTGTCAAAGCTATTTTATACCAAATATCTTCTTCTTTTAATTTAACCAAGGCTCTATTTTCTAAGAAATGAGCTTCTTCTATAGTTGAATTTTTGGGTAGTTTATCCAAAATCAGAACTAAAGCTAATTTTCGACCTTCTTCGTTTTTATAATAAAAATTTTGATATTTTTTATTGATGGATAAATTAACAATAGACGAAGCAAAGGCTTTAAAACCTTTAAAGATATCAGAGTCTTCATTAATATGTTGGTTATCGTTTAGAAAAAAATTAAAAGCAGTAATTATTTTACAATGGGCTTTATATTCTCTTTCACTCATTTCTTCAAGATTGTATTTAAAAAAATCCATACGATTTTTAGTAATATAATTTGAAAAACCTTTATCAAATTCCCCAAGAGTGAGTTTATTAGTTATTTTTTTTAATAAAAAGCTAGGAAGTAACAAAAAACGTTCAAGTCCTTGTTCTGATTTAAACTCTTCTGGTAAAACATCAAAAAAATAAGAATCTATTTTTTTAGAGAATCTAAGCTCACCTTTAGAATTACTTATATAATAATCGGGTAAGCAATTACCAAGAAGAACTATACTTGTTCGGTTAGGAAAATCTTCTCCTAATCTACCTACATCATCTCCGTTACAATGACTTAAAATAAGATTAATGAGTATATCATCTATTTTTTTAATAGCAGTTATTTGCTCTGTAAAGACGATATCTGACTTCGAAGAGATTAAACCATCTTCCCTTTTTTTTATATCTCCAAAGAAGCTTGCAGAAGTAAGGGTGGACGCAAGAGTGCTTTTTGAAGAACTATTTTTTATAATTGTAGTTTTACCAGTTCCAGGACCACCTAGACTAATTGCATGACCATCTTTTATTAATGCTGGTATTAGATGTGAAAGATAAATTAATTTATTTGTTATAGTTAATTTTTTAGGATCTAATCCTACTTTTTCAATAATTTCATCTAATTTTATTCCAATATTCCTCATCTACAAACACTCCTTTTTAATTGATTAAAATTTGTTATTCTTTTTTCAATTTCAATAATCTCATTTCTTTTAAAATATTTTTTTCCCAAAATATCGATGAATAAACAGTCGACATTATTAAAAAGAATAGACGGTTCTTGATAAAGGACTTCCCCCGAAGGAGAGTAAAGATACTTTTCTAATCCCATCATATACTCTTTAGGAATTAAATTAGAAAAATCTATAAATATTAGATTTCCAGAATTCGTAAAAATAAACTGTTCTTTTCTCAAAGTTAATAGATAATTTTTTTTACAAAGATATTTTGCAAAATTTATGATACTATCTCTTGTAATTGATTCAGTATATGAGATTGCAATTTCACTAATAAAAGCTACATATCCATTATCAAGGATACGATAATTTCTAATTAGAGCAGATTTTAAGACTGCTTCCAAAAAATTAGAGTTGGTAATAGTGTTGTTACATACGAAATAAATTCCAATATTTGTCGAGTAAATAGTAATATCTCCATTCTCTTGCGATGAATAGAAAGGATCTTGATTTTTAATATAGTCAACTATTTCTTCTTTTGTTTTTGAAGATGAATAAAGAAAATTATATATATGTTCTGATTCACTAGGAATTCCATTTTGTGAATAATTAGCTTGTGGTTGTACAGTTGTATATGGGTTGTATGTAGGCATTCCAGGATGTTGAGGTACTACATATGGATTAGCTACAGGTTGCATAGGTGCAGTTGGTGCATATGGATTATAAGTTGGAGCAGGCATATATGGGTTATATGCTTGTTGCTGTACTGGTGCAGAAGCTATATACGGATTATAAGTAGGTTGCATCATTCCTGGTACACCGTAGTTAGATTGAGTTGCAGGTTGTGGAGCATAAGGTGATGCATATACATAGGGGCTAGGAGCTACACTCGAGTTAAATCCTGGTTGAGCCATTGCAGGTGCTGTATAAGGATTTGGTGCCATAACTGGTTGTACTTGTCCATAAGGATTATGTGTTTGTGGTTGTTGAATTTGTCCTGGGATAGCATATTGGTTATAAGTTTGTGACTGTCCTGGTACTGCTACTCTGGCTAGTTGTTGTGTCATACCTGATATTCTGTTCATTAAATTTTCTCCTTATTATTTATTATTTATTTGTTTTGTAGTATACTTAAATGTAAAATTAAATATACTACAATGTTACGTTAAAATAGTTCAAAGTTCAAAGTACGTTGATACTTCAAAAATTGTGCATAAAAGGAGAAAAGATATTTTATGAATGAAGAAATTTACGATTTAGATAAATATGAAGCGGAAAGAAAAAGAGCTTTAAAAAATAGATGGAAAAAAGGATTTAAATCACAAATTTTTCAGTTGAAAGAAATCGATAAAAATAATTTTGAAAAATTAGACTTAGTTATTGAAAATATCGTTAAGGAATTAAAGGGTGAAGACGAAAGTAAGATTATATTTTTTGATAATGAAAATTTATCATCTAATCAATTGAAAAATATAGAAAAGCTAAATAAAATTTTATTGAAAAAAAGTTTGAGAAAAGAAGAAATTGAAAATTTAAGAAAACGTAAGAAGAAGTTAAAAAATGATAAACAACATTCTAGAACAGTATTAAGAACAGGATTTTTTGAAGGTAAATTTGATGATGTAGTAATACAAGATTTGCATCAACTTTTGGAATTTTTTGAAGATATTTTAGTTGAGAAAATTTCATTTGAAAAGATTTTATTAGGTGCAATAAATAAAAAAAATAAAAAAAATAAAAAAGATAAAGTAAACTCTTGTGAAAAATTGATAGAGTTAATAGAAAAAAGAGACCTTTTTTTTGATATGGTTCTTCAAATAATAATTTATCATTTTTCTCATGAGAAAATACCAAATGAAGATAGAGTATCTATTTTAACTGAAATTTTAGATGAAGTAAAAGATGAAGTAGATAGAATAAGAGAAATTTCATTAATTAATGACACTTCAAAACAAGTTAAAGATAAATATAATCCTAAAGAAATATATTTGATTTTTTTTAAACATTATTGTAGATATGAAATTGAATATAAAGAAAAACTAATAGAAAAGATTCAAAGTGTTGTTGTAGATGATTCTTTTGAATTTACTCCAATATCTGAGAGTGAAATAAAAGAGTATTTTGATTCTTTAACTGTAGATGATAATGACGGAGATGTTGTAAGTGAGTGGAGTAATTCTAAAATGAATAATATTCTTTCAGAAAAAGAAGGTATTAGAGATAATAAAATACAGCAAAAGTATTCTATGATAAAAGCGATTATAGAATATTTAAATTTAATAACAGGAAGAAGATTAGATATTGATAATTTTAAAAATTTAAAAGTTGTTTACCAAGAAATTTTTATAAATAATACAAAATTACCAAGTAGTAGAAATACACCGAGACAACAGATTTTAAAATTTCATAGAGAGATAGAAAACTTCAAAAAAGAGAAAAATATTTTAGAATTATCACAAAATGAGTTTTATTTAAGATATAAAGAAGAATTTAATAATTTTTTTTCAGAAGAAGAAAAAATTTATATTTCCGAAAAAATAACAAGAGGTATGTATCTTTCGGAAGGAATGGAAACTGAATATAAATTGACTAAAAAAATAGAAAAGGAACTACTTGAATATACAAAAGAACTATTTAAATTTAATGATGAAAATTTTGAATTAAAAAAATTACTTGAATTTATAAAGAGAGTAATTTATTTTTTAAATGTGTTGGTAGAAAAATATAATTTAAATAATTATCAAGTAATCTCTATAAATCAAAAATTAAGACAATATTAAATATATATTATAAACTGTATAATAATAAATCCTAAGACAAATAGAGCTTAGGATTTTTTAATTTTTTGAATGGAGGTATTAGAATGAATCTAAAAGAAAAATTAGAAAAACCATTTTCAGATGATGAACTAGAATTTAGAGTTGGTGCTACTAACTCAGATAAAACTAAAGGATTAGCTCTAGCATACATTCAAGCCAGAGCAATACAAAATAGGCTAGATGAAGTTGTAGGAATTGAAAATTGGAGAGTTTCATATAAGGAGATAAATGGTGGATTTATTGCTAAGCTAGAACTTAAAATTAATAATGAGTGGATAGCTAAAGAGGATGGGTCGGGAACTACAGATTATGAAGCAATAAAAGGTGGAATATCTTGTGCTTTTAAAAGAGTTGCTTCTGTTTGGGGTATTGGAAGGTATCTTTATGAAGTTGAAGGACAATGGCTGCCAATAGAGCAAAGAGGAAAAAGTTATATTTTTAAAGAGACACCTAAAATAAATAAACATCATTCTGATGTTTCAATTGAAGAATCAAAGGAAGAGAGAGCTAAAAATATTGAGCTTACTTTTGGAAAATACAAAGGTAAAACTTTGGGAGAAGTTTTTAAAGAAAATAAGGATTATCTAATATATTTAACAACGAACAGCAAAGATACAAAGATTATAAATGCTTGTAAATATTTATTAAATTTTAAGGAGGTTGCGTAATGTTAGGAATGATAGGTGGAGTTTTAGTTATAGTAGGAACAGCAGTAGGTGCTTTAGATAGCATAATAAATAAAAAATAGGAGTTTTGGTATGGAAATATATGAAGCATTAGAAAAATTAGATAATACTAAGCGACCTCTGGACACTATTCCAGAGGTTTTATTTTAGAGGAGGAAGTTAATGAAAGCATATGAAATTGTTAATGGGATGATAGATACTTTAGATATTTTTCTAGAGTCAGAGCAAAATGAAGGAGATAGAGAAAACTATGAGTTTGTAATGGAGTTTCTAAAAGATGAGCTACAAAGTAAGAGTAGTAACATCATAAAATACATTAGGAATGTTTCTCTAGAGGTTGAAGTTTTATTACAAGAGGAAGATAGGCTTGAAAAGCTCAGAAAACAAAAAGAGAAAAAGGTTAATAGTTTAAAAAAATATCTAACAGATATCCTTTTAAATTTAGACAAAAATAAAATTGAAACAGAGCTTGGGAACTTAGGACTTAGAAAGAGTGTGTCAGTAGCAATAGATAATTTAGACCTTATACCTAAAAAATATATTCAAAAGAAGATTGAGTTAGTACCAGATAAAAGAATGTTATCAGAAATATTGAAGCAAGGAAAAAATATAAAAGGTGTACATTTAGAAGATAAATATTCACTACAGATCAGATAAGGAGAGGATATTTTGTATAGTGTAAATACATATAATGGAACATATCAACTAGAGTTTAGAGGATATTTTCAAACTTTAGATGAAGCGATGGAAGAATTTCAAAGAGCAGAGAGTGAATATATGGAAAATTTCGAATATGAGGTTGGAACTACAGAATATAACCAAGAGCTAGAGAATTTCATATTTAATAGTAGAATAGATAAAAAATAAAATCATAAAGAGGTTGTCCTTAGAGATGACCTCTTTTAATTTAGGAGGAAATTATGAAATATTATTTACATAGAGCAGTAGCACATAAACCAAAAGATACTAAGAAGTTTAAAATAACAGAATATACAATCCAAGAGTTTGAATCGTTTAAGAAAGCTTTAGAAGTATATAAGAGAGACTTCTTACTAGAAGGAGATATAGAGCAAAGGGGATTCAGTACAGAGAAGAAAATAGCTATGAGAATAACTACAACAAAGAAAAAGATTAGAGCAAAATTGTATAAACCACCATTAAGAGCATTTCAGGTATTAACATTAAATCCACCTACAAGTAAGTATAGATGTTGTAGAGAATATTTAGAGACAGACCCAGAGTATGGAGTAGCACAAGATATATTCTTAATACTTGAAACTAATTACCAGAAAGCTTGTGATGAGTTTTTATATGAGATGAAAAAATATGAAGATAAAAGAAATTCATTCTTTATAGAGATAGGAGGAAATTTATGAAGAAAATATTAAAGTTTTTAAAATGTAAGGATATAGACGAGGTAGTAAGTAAAATCAAATCTTATGAGATAAATGAGGAGCTATCACAGTTCAAAGAATTAATGACTACAATAAGCAAAGGAAACATAGGAAAGAAAGATCTCGCAACAGTAAAGGGCAAAACAGAGCTTCTTAATTATTTGAGAAGTGATATATCGTTAAAAAATACAGAAGAGTTTAAGATTATATACCTTAGCTCTTCTAATCGTTTATTAGGGGAAGAAACACTATTTAGAGGCACTGTAGATAGAAGTGTAGTCTATCCTCGACTGATAGTAGAGAGAGCCTTAAAATATGCAACTAAGGGCGTTATATTCGCTCATAATCATCCTAGTGGAGATTTGAAACCAAGTAGAAAAGATATTGAGCTTACAACAGAATTAAAAGAGTTACTAGAGGTAATTGATATTAAGCTCTTGGATCATATCATTATAAGTGATGAAAACCATTTTAGCTTCTATGAAAATGGGCTGATTGAATATTAAGCGGAGATGAGATTATGGATAAGATTATATCAGCAGATAGCATCAATTGCTTGGGTACTAAGGATATTCAAGTAGACATTACGGGGGATGGATTTGTAGTAAATATTATAGCTTGGGGAGAATGGTATACAGAAGAAGCTAAGAATGTAAAGGAACTAGAAGAACTGTTAAATGAATTCAATGTACAGCAATATACAATAAATGAGATAAAGGAGAGAATAAAAAATGCCTAACTACTGTTTTAATAGAATCAGATTGAATGTAACACAAGAAGAACTAGAGAAAATAAAAGAGAAAGTTTTATCAAGAGATGAATTTGGAGATCTATATTTTGACTTCAACAAGGTTGTTAAAAGACCTAATAACATGTTACTTAGAGCTTTTAAAGCTAATACTTTAGAAGCGTTTAGTAAGTATTACTATGAGAATCCAGATAATTTAGAGCAGAAACTATTAGAAAGTATTATTAAAAATGAGATTTTAAAAGTTAAAATAGATGGAAAGTTAGTAAACATAGACCGTTATGTAGATGAAAAATATTCCCATGAGGAACTAAGAAGCTACACAGGAGAAAAGTTAGTATTGTGGTATGACTGGTGTGTAAATAACTGGGGAACTAAGTGGAACTCTCTATTTTCTGGAATAACAACAGAAGAACTTTTATTTAGCACTGCTTGGAGTCCAATATCGCTAAAGCTATTTGAAAGTTTTGTAAATATCTGTAAAGAGACAATAGGAGAAAAGGCAAATGACATATGGCTATATTATGAGGAGTGTGGATTTAATCTATACGGAAGATACTATATATTAGATGGAGAGATTATTCATGACTATGATTACAAAGAAGAGGTAGCATAATGTATGAAATCATTGTAATGTTGGATGGTGAGGAATATTCCTATGGAGAGTTCAAGAGTAAAAATAGAGCAGAAAGCTACTTAGAGGATTTGTATGAAACTAAAGAAATAGAGAGTGATATAGAAGCATGGATAGAATAATAGCTAAAAAGATAAATGAGTTGTAAAAGTACAACTCATTTTTTAGTTAATATTGTTATATAAACTTAGATAAACCCTTTATAAATAAAGAGAAGTTACTTTGAAGAAGTTGTATTTCTACGCCATGAAATACATGGTATAATTATTAATTAGAAAGGGGAGATAAATGTCTAAAAAAAGGATAAAAATAATGGTGTCTAAACTTATTTTAGATATATTAGATAGAGATTCTAAGCATTTTAATATGACTAGAGAAAAACTATGCAATGAGATATTAATAATATTCTCTATTAGAAAGATAGAAGGAATAGAGCGAGAAGAGTTAGATCAAAAAACATACTTACAGTTTACTTTAACTCAATCTACAACAGAGTACTATAAGGTTATTAGTAATGGTATTCAAGATGAGCCAAAATTTATTAGAGGTATATTTACTGGATATGCTCATCTAAATCCTTTTTATAGAGAGATTATTCTCTTTAGAGATAAGCTTATTGTCTTAAAAGATTATTGCTCGAAAAGGGAGAAACTCCACATTTCAATAGGAAATAGATTAGAAGAGGTAATTGTAGAGGAGATAAAAAGGTGTCAGATGACTGATTATATAAAACTAAGAACAGATAAAGGTGAATTTTATATGAATGAACTAAGGATAATATTCTGAAAATTTAGTATAACTATAACTGAAAATTATTCTAGAAGAAATTTTAAAAAAAATTAAAAAAGTTTCAAATAGAGAAAAGTTATAAATTAAGATATAATTTTTAATTGGATTATATCTAAAAATATATGGAGGGGTTATAATGAAAGCTTGTAAAAATTGTAGATTTTTTGATGGGAAGTATTGTAAAGTAACAGGGAATAGGGTTTGGTCTGGGAGTGGATCTGGATGTGGGCATTATGTTGAATATAAAGGTGGAAACTAAAAAATATATAATACTTGGAGGAGAAATAAATGGAAAAATTTTTAGAACAAATGGAACAAGAGATTTTAAAAATTGAAGAGTTAACAACTGTAAAAGTGCAAGAAAATGTAGAAGATACTAATAAGATTCAAAAAGAAATAGATGAATTAAAATTAGAGTTAAATACTGTCATGAATATTAAAGAGTTTACATCAAAAGTAGAAGAATTGAAAAGCAATTTGAAAAAATCCTCTCTAATTAAATCTATAGAACTAAAAGAGATAGAATTATTAGAAAGTAAAAAAGTATCAGATTTAAATATGAATGAAAACATTAATAAAAATCAAGAGGAAATTGAAAGAAGAAAAGAAGAGATTCTTAAAAAATTTAAAGAAGTTGAAAATCAAATAGAGAAAATAGTGTTGTATCCAACAACTGAAGATTTAGGAGATAAATTTGTTAAAAAAGCTACAGAAGTATTAGAGCTAAAAAATGGTTGGAGAAGTTCTTGGCTAAATTCAAAAGAGGAGTATATAAATTTTTTAGATTATTTAGAATTGTTACTTAAAGGAAAAGTGGAGGAAAAAGAAGAGATTACAGAAGATTTTTTATTTAATTTTGTTGTTTCAAGTATTGCGAATCAAAAAACTAATTTTGAATCAAATGTTATTTCACAAATAGAATTAAATGAAAATGACTCCGATTTGCAAGAGTTAAAAGAATTATACAAAGGGATTATTAACTCAGATGTTGTAGATACTTTAGATATTATATTAGATATTCAAAATAATAATCTTGAAAAATTAGAAGAAGAATCAAAGAAAATATGGGATGAATATAATTGTGCTAATATGGAGTTGGGCTTTACAATACAAGCAGGAGACTTTGACGAAGTAAAATATATAAATAAAAGATTAGTAGAACTATCAACTAAAGCTGGGAATGTAGATAAAAAAATAGAACAACTAAAAAAATTAGGAGATAAGAGAGAAGAAAAATTATCTACACAAATAGATAAAGTTTTAGAAGCTAATAAAATGATAATAGATGGACTAGATATAATAATAAAAGAAAAGGTTAAGAAAAAAGATTTCTATTTACCAGAATACGTACTGGGGAAAGTAAAATATTTTTAGATAGAACAACAGAGAATAAAAATATAATTTAGCATTTCAGATATAGAATTATTATAAAAAGGGGGAAAAAATAAAATGAAAAAAATGTTGATATTGTTTATTTTAATGCTAGGATTATTAACAGGTTGTGGTGGAGTTAGTGATTCTGACTATATAAATACAGTAAAAAGTATAAATACAAATAATAATGAGAAAATTGAAGATTTAGCAAATAGATTGCTAAGACAGAGTGAGTTTTATTTATTAAATAAAGATTCTTTAGGTTTTGAGGATTATCAAATGCAAGGGATATTCTTAGCTTATCAAGTAGCACCAAACGTATTGCTTGAACAAATAAAAAGGGAAAATTCTCGATTACCAGAGATGAAAAAATTAAAATGGAAAATAGATGGAAAAACTAAAAAAGGTAAAGTTGTAGCAGTGTCAACAGATTTAATATTAATAAAGATTCCAACTGAACAAGATGGCGACTATGTTAGTTTAGATACAAAAAATATACAAATTTATAATAAAAAAGATAACACAAAGATCAGTATAGATACAGCAGATATAGGGATGGTTTACTTAGATATTATAGATAGATATGGATATAAACCTATAGTAAAAGAAGAAATAATAGAAGATGAACCTTGGTATGATGAGGTTGAATTTTATCCAAATGGAAGAATAAAAATGGTTTCAGCAGGTGGTGGTGAATACCATTATGAGGATAAACCTATAAACACGTCAGAGTTGTTAGCTATATTAAAAAACTTAAATGAGAAGGTTAAAAATTTTAAAGTTGATGAAGAAGGGGATACTTATTATTTGAGCATGGAAGTTAATGAAATGGAGTTAAGACTAGAAGGGTTTGCATTATCTAAAAAATTAACAAAAGAAGAAAAAGAAAATTTAAATGATTTAATAAAAATCCAAAAAGGTATATTTGAACAAGCACAAAAGCATTGGGCTAACTAAATAAAAAATAAATTAGAAAGAGATTGGTTAAAATATCAATCTCTTTTTTTGTAAAAAGAGATAAATATATATTATAGAGTGACGACTATCTAAGGAGGAACGATATATGTATTTTAATTATTAATAACTTTTAAAATTCAAAACTAAATAGAGTCATTTATTAATCCTCAATACCCTCTAAAATGCTGTTAAACGGCTCTTACAGGGTACAAATGACTTTAGATAGGCAATTCCCTTATAACACCCTTAAAATAGCTAATTTTATCATTTCCTTTAAAAATATAAAGTTTTTTAAACAAAAGAATGTAAATTAGAAGGACAGCTTTAATAAAAAAATTATTAAACACATAGAAATTCTGTATTATCTAGTACAGATTCACTAAATAGAAACTTATCTTATTTTTTTATATATTAAAGTAAAATTAGTTAAAATAGAGATAATTAAGGTTAAAAGCTATAAAAAAACTAAAAAATGATTGATAAATAAGAGTTTGAGACGGATGCTAGTTAAGTTTGGTAGAACTACACTCACTGTAAATAGAGATGTGAAGTTATGTGAGTAAAATTTTCTTGGGGTTGTTTCTTCTAGGGAAGCTCTTTATGTGCGTCAGCTGACATAAAGAGTTATTTTTTTAGGAGGATGAATAAAAATGTTGGATACGATTAATGTTGTTTTTGAATTGGAAAATACGGTAGGTGATTATATTGAAGTTGAGATATTTAATTTGTTAAGGAAATTTTTTAGTAAAGGAAGCTATTATGATTTGCTAAAGGAGAGTGATGGAAAAAGTTTGAGTATTAGATTATCCTATCCTAGATTCTTTGATAATACCAATGCTTATCTAATAACAACTAAAGAAGAGTGCTTAAAGGTCAATGAAGCTTTTATAGAAGCAATAGAAAAGTTTATTTATTTTGAAGGGATAGGTGTTGGAGTAAGAGCTAATGCTGAAGTATTGCTAGGATGGTTTGAAGCAAATGTAGCGATAAAGATTAAAAGAGTAGATGTGGCTTTTACACATTTGCTTAATAGTGGTGATAGTTTTAATGGATATAGAAACTTATATCAGTTATTAAATAGTATTTATATAAAAAGGAATCCATTTTCAATACCTAAAAATGTATCTGTTACAGGAAATAATGAGGTAGAAACATTAATATTTAGCGACACACAAAATGTAGGAGCATATAATAGAAAAATAGTAATCTACAATCAGTATAGGAAGTTTTGTGATTATTATAGTAAAGATTCGTTGCGGTTACATTCCATTTTACAGAAATATCCAGATTTGCCAAGACGGGTTAGGATTGAAGCTAGTAAAAGGATTAGAAGAAAACCTTTTGAAGTATTGGATTTTATGGAGTTTGATATATTCAATGCTTATGTTCAGCAGTTTGCGGATGATATACTCAATAATCTATTTAATAAAGAGTTATTTGATAGTGCTTCTAAAGATAGGATAGAGTGGCTAAAGGAAACTATAAAAAAGGAAAGAGAATACCCTAATTTTAATTATCAGGCATTTATCTATAGATTCATTGATGAAATATGGGATTACGAATTAGTTAGAAAAGCTGTAATGGAAACTACGGATAACTTGAATTCAGCATACCAAGCGTGTTCAACTATTAGAGAAATTTTAAAAATATATGAAAAGGCAACAGGAATAAAATTTTTCAATATGAAAGAAACTTTTGAAAAGATCCAAAAAGATTTAATAAAAATAAGAGGTGAAAAATAAATGTATTTAGAAAATAAAGCCCCAGAGCAAAAAATGGTTATAGAACAAGCTATAATAACAGAAAAAGGTAGAATTTATATGAATGAAATATTAGGAGAAAAAAATGTAGATTACGATACGGCTATAAAAACTGTATTCCCCAATTATGGTGAAAACTATGGTGAGATGAAATATGAGTATTTAAAATACAATACATTACCAACAACTTTATTACAAGGTTATATAACTATTTCAGATTCTTTTATGGCTTTTTTAATAGATAACCGAATCGTTGATTGGAACCAAGCTATAGCTAGGTTTTCATCTGGATTAAGTTTACAAGATGTTCACAGTTTATTAAAACCAGTGTTTGTAAGGTATAACTTATCAAAAAATAATCCAGATAATTTAATAAAAATAAGAAGTAATATAGGAGTGAAGAGAGCTAGAAAAATAACTTTGTATGATGTTTCAGTAATTTTGCAAAATTCGTATTTGAGGTTATTGGATAATTTCAGCATAGATCTAACGGAGGAAGAATTTATTAATAATAGCTACAACAGATATAAATGCGTGTATCTAGGAAAAATTAGGAAATTTAATAAAGTGGAGATTGAGATGGATGATAATTTTATCAGAAAAATTACGTTATCTGGATATGGATATTATTAAAATAAAAAAAATTAAAAAAATCCAAAAATATTTTTTAAAAATTTTGTTATTATATATGTTTTTATGAAAATCTTGTTTTATCCTATCAAAGATAGGATAAAACAAAAAAGTATATTTGTCAAGGTTTTTCTTAAAATTACTGTAATTTTATTTAGTGGGAAATCATCAATCAAAGGGATTTATTGAAAAAAGAAAGAATGTGAGATATAATCTAGTAAAAATACAAAACTAACTAATGAGAATATATGGAGTTTTATCAAGTAAAATATGAATAGAAGAAATATTCACATAAATATTTTGTTAGGTAAATTTCATTTAAATTTGTTGGACTCTCTTTTGCATTATAGATTTTGAGAGGAGAAAATTATGATAAATAATATAGATTTTATGAATTATAATCTAATAAATGGAAAAGCAATTTCAAATGAAGAATTAGAACAACTCTCAAATAGTAATGAAAAATTTTTTTTAAAAGTTTTTTATGAAAAACCAGAAACTATATTTAAATTTTTTCCAAATACTTTAACCTTTAATAAAGAAATAAATAAAGATATTAATTATTCTCAGTTAGCTCTGAAAACAAATGATATATATTTGAGTAATCCTAGTAATTTTAATGACCCTTATGATTGTGGTATTTATATTAATCGAGAAAAGCATTGGAATTATTTTATAAATTATTATGCTAGATTAATGGGTATAGAAAATAAAGATAATTCTAAGGAGTTATTGATTGAAAAATTAAAAAAATTCTTTGATAAAACTTTAGATATAGAAACTTCTATTAATTTTAATTATTGTCATACAGAAGAAGAAAGATTAAGGTTAAGTATTTTTATTTATAAAGTTAGAAATTATAGCTTTGAAAAAGTACCTGTTCCAGATAAAATCTGTTATGGTATATTAAAGGCTTTAAATGATGATTTTTTAGAGAAAAAAAATAATTTAACTGATAAATTTTTAGTATCTTGTTTAACAACAGAAAAAGATAATATTTTAATGTGGTCACATTATGCTAATAATCATAAAGGATTTTGTATAGAGTATGATTTATCTGAAGCTAAAAATAATTACTTAAAACTTAATGAGGAAGAAAAAAATACTTTTAATAACCTATTTCCAGTTGTGTATTCAGAAAATAGAAAAGAAATTATAAATTATAATTTTAATGGTGATACTTTTTTATCCTGGTATTTGTTAGGGCTCTTAAGAAAATATCACGTATGGTCTTATGAGAAGGAATGGAGATTAGCTTTGTTAAAACAGGAGTATCCAGATCAGATTATAAAATTTTTTCCAATAAAAGCAGTGTATTGTGGTTGTAAAATGTCTAAAGAAGAAATAGAAAAAATAGAAGAGATAATCAGAGAAAAAAATATTGATTTATTTATTTCTAAAATAGAAGAAGATAGTTATAAATTAAAATTTGAATTAAATAAAGATGCTAAGTTTAATTAGTTAACCAATTTGTTTAATAATTTTTTATTAAAATTTTAACCGAATAATATAGATTAAATGACTATTGTTAAATAAGAGAAATATAAATTAAAAAAGTTCTTAATAATTTAATTAGTAATGTGAGATAGATTTTAGTTACAAGCAGAATATATTAATTTAACTTAAAAGTGGACAATCCACTTTTTTTTTTTATGGTATTATAGTGTAAGAAAATTTAGAGATAAGAAAAGTAGACCATAATTTTTTCCAAAGTATAGCTAGAGTATTAAAAGTAATGAAACTGATATTAAAAAATATAAATGCAATGAAAGAAGAGATTGCATTTGTAGATGTTGGATTATATACAGAACAAATTTACGAAATAAAAAGAATCGATTTAGATTATTTTGGGGAAGAATAAGTTGTTAATATAAGAAAAGCTATTGGTAAATCTAGTATCAATAGCTTTTTGCTTTTTATTATAGTTTTATGGTAAAATATAATTGAAAAATACAAAATATTAATTACCATATTAGGGGGAGTGTTCCATGCAAAGTAACTTTGGTTTTTTGAGAAAAGATTGGAATATATTGGCTAGAATTGGAGAGATGGCAGAGTATAATCTGAATAATGATCCGAATACAGCTATGATAAAAATAAGACAACTTGGTGAATATATCGCAAAGGCAATTATAAAAGCCGAAAGGATGCAAGATGTTGAAAGTGATAATCAATTAGATAGAATTCGAATCTTAAAGAATAACGAATTAATATCACCAGAGATAGAAGATATACTTCATTTAATAAGAAGAAAAGGAAACGACGCTGTTCATAAAGGATTTGAAGACAAAAAAGAAGCGGAAGTATTACTTTCTTTGGTAGTAAAGCTATCAGCATGGTTTAATGAACTTTATGGAAGTGATATAAAATTTGATTCTACAAAGGTATCTTTTCATAGTCCACAAGATATAAATTATAAAGAAGCCTATGAGAAACTATTAGAAATAGTTGAGAAGGACGAAAAAGAAAAGGTATTTGAAAAAATAGATATAGATAAAATAGTAGTGAAAACTATTGATGAAAGAAATAATTTTAGAAAAAGTATTAAAAATAATGTAGACTTATCAGAAGCAGAAACTAGAATTTTAATAGATCAACAGTTGATAGATGCAGGGTGGGAAGCAGATACAATAAATTTGAATTATAAAACTAAAAAAAGTTTACCTGAATCAAAAAAGTTTTTAGCCATAGCAGAATGGCCATGTGAAAAAGATAATGGTGCAGTAGGATATGTAGATTACGCACTGTTTTATGGTAAAAAGTTATATGGAGTACTAGAGGCTAAAAGATATAGTGTAGATATAGGTGGAGCTTTAAAAAGAGATAGTCGAATGTATTCAGAAGGTCTAATTTTAAAAGATGAAGTTGAATTATGTGAAGGAGCTCCATTTTTAAATAAATACAAAGCTCCTTTTATGTTTTCAAGTAATGGAAGAGATTTTAACCCCCATTTAATAGATAAATCTGGAATATGGTTTTTGGATGGTAGAAGAGAAAAAAATTCAGTAAAACCATTAAAAGGATTTTATTCTCCAAGAGATTTGAAAGAACTATTAGAAAAAGATGAGATGTTAGCTAATCACACATTAAAAGAAACATCTTTAGATTACCTATCATCAAGTACAGGGTTGAATCTTAGAACATATCAAATAGATGCAGTTAAAGCTGTTGAGAATGCTTTGATAAATGGACAAAATAAAGTACTTTTAACAATGGCAACAGGAACAGGAAAAACGAGGACAGCGTTAGCTATTCTTTATAGAATATTAAAAGCAGAAAAATATAAGCGTGTTTTATTTGTAGTGGATAGATCAACTTTAGGAGAACAAACAAAAGATACTTTTGATAATGCTAAAATTGAAAGTGAGTTACCTATTTCAAAAATTTATGATATAAAAGGTTTAACTGATAAATTTCCAGAGGATACAACAAGAGTTCATATAGCTACTGTTCAGGGGTTAATGAAAAGAATTTTATACTCAGATAATAAACCAACAGTAGGACAGTATGACTGTATTATAATAGATGAAGCTCATAGAGGATATATTTTAGATAAAATTCAAGATGAAAATGAAGAGAACTTTAGGGACGAGTTGGATTATAGAAGTAAGTATAGAAGTGTTGTTGATTATTTTCAAGCTGATAAAATAGCATTAACGGCAACACCAGCTTTACATACATATGAAATATTTGGAGAGCCAGTATATCAATATTCTTATAGACAAGCAGTTTTAGATGGATATTTAGTAGATTTTGAGCCACCTTATATTATAAAAACAAAATTATCATCAGATGGGATTCATTATGAAAAAGGGGCAGATGTTAAAATCTATGATAATGAAACAAAAAAAGTAAATGTTATAAAGAATATTGAAGATCAATTAGATTTTGATGTAGATAAATTCAATACAACAGTTATAACAGAAGGATTTAACAGAGCTGTATGCTCGGCTTTAGTAAAATATATAAATCCTTTTGGACCAGAAAAGACACTTATATTTGCAGCGACAGATGAACATGCAGATATGATTGTTAGAATTTTAAAAGAAGAGTTTGATACTTATGGGCAACCTCAAATGAATAATGATATGATAGAAAAATTAACAGGTTCAGTGAAGGATGTAGGAAGGCTAATAAAGAAATTTAAAAATGAACCTTATCCAACGATAGCGGTAACGGTAGATTTATTAACAACAGGAGTAGATGTACCTGCAATATCTAATTTAGTATTTTTAAGAAAAGTAAAAAGTAGAATTTTATACGAGCAGATGATAGGAAGAGCTACAAGAAGATGTGATGATATTGGAAAGGATTGTTTTAAAATATATGATGCTGTTGACATTTATGTAGATTTAGAAGAGCATAGCGACATGAAGCCAGTTGTAACAAACCCTAAATCAAATATAAAAAAATTATATTCTGACTTAGAAAGTTCTAGTGGGAATATAGAAGCTACTAACTATTTTAAGGATGAAATAGTAGGAAGACTTCAAAGAAAAAAGAAAAGATTAGAAAAAAGGGGCCAAGATTATATTAAAGCTCTTTTTAATGCTAAAAGGGAAGATGAAGTCTCAAGTGTAGATGAATATGTAGAGTATTTAAATAATCTTCCAAAAGAAATTATGTATGAGGAACTGATTAAAGAAAAAGAGTTTTTAATTTATATAGATAGCTTAAAGTTAGGAATAAATAAACAAGTTATAGCAGATCACGAAGATGAAGTTCAAGAAGTTTATCAAGAGTTTGAAAATAGAAGGCCAGAGGATTATTTAGAGAGTTTCAAAGAATTTATTATTGAAAATGAAGATAAAATAGATGCTTTAAAACTTTTAAAAATGTCACCAGAAAGATTTACTAGAAAAGAATTGAAAGAGATTATTGCTTTACTAGATGAAGAAGGATTTAAACAAAAGAACTTAGAAGTGGCTTATAATATAGTAAAGAATGAAGATATTCTAACAAATATGATGACTTTTATAAAATATGCTATAAAAGGTTCACCAATAATAGATAAAAAAGAAAAGATTAATGATGTTATGTCTAAAATAAAAAAATTAAATCGGTGGACAGCACCACAAAAAATAATTTTAGAAAGAATAGAAAAATATCTAGAAAATAATGAAATTTTAACAGAGGATGATTTAGAAACATCTCAATTTAAACAGTATGGTGGCTATAATAGAATTGATAAGCAGTTAGATGGGATGTTAAATGAAATAATAGGCATATTAAAACAAGATTTAATTTTAAATTAATGGGAGAAACAAATGACAAATAATGAAATTGTACAAAAATTATGGAATTTATGTAATGTATTAAGAGATGATGGAATAACATATCATGAATATGTTACAGAACTAACATACATATTATTCTTAAAAATGGCTTCAGAGTTAGATACAGAAAAGAAAATAGGTATAGATAATAAATATACTTGGAATGAATTAAAAAAATTAGATGGAATTGAGTTGAAAAAAACATATCAACAAATGTTAATAGATTTAAGTAATAAGAGTGGAAGTTTAGGAATTATATATAGAAATGCTCAAACAAAAATAGAAGAACCTGCTAACTTAAAAAAGATATTTAGTGAAATAGATAAGATAGATTGGTATTCTGTCGATAAAGAAGATTTAGGAGATTTATATGAAGGACTTTTAGAAAAGAATGCTTCTGAAAAAAAATCTGGAGCGGGACAATATTTTACTCCTAGAGTTTTAATAGATTCAATAGTTAGAATGACAAAGCCAGAAATTGGAGAAAGAATATTTGATCCAGCTGGTGGAACATTTGGATTTATAATAGAAGCAGATAAATATTTAAAAAGTAAAACAGATAATTATTTTACATTAACAGCAGAGCAATACGAGTTTCAAGAAAAAGAAGCTTTTTCAGCTTGTGAACTAGTTCCAGATACTCATAGACTTGGTGTTATGAATGCTTTATTACATGGAATAGATAGTAATTATTTTATCCAAGGAGATACTTTATCTGAGTTAGGAAAATCTTTAAAAAACTATGATTTAATATTATCTAATCCACCATTTGGAACTAAGAAAGGTGGAGAAAGAGCAACAAGAGATGATTTAATGCATGAAACATCAAATAAGCAATTAAACTTTATGCAAATAATTTACAACTCACTAAAGAAAAATGGAAAATCGAGAGCAGCAGTAATAATTCCAGACAATGTTTTATTTGAAGGTGGAGTTGGTAAGGATATAAGAATTGATTTGTTGAATAAATGTAATGTTCATACAATATTAAGATTACCTACGGGAATATTTTATGCACAAGGAGTAAAAACAAATGTTTTATTCTTTGATAGAGGAGTTACAGAACATGGGAATACTAAAGAGATTTGGTACTATGATTTAAGAACCAATATGCCTAATTTTGGAAAGACAACACCATTGACAAAAGAGCATTTTGAAGAGTTTGAAAGAACTTTTAATAATGAAGAAGAGAAAGAAAAAATCGAGAGATGGAATAGATTCTCACTAGATGATATTGTAAAAAAAGATTACTCTTTAGATTTAGGACTTATAAAGGATGAAAGTATTATAGATTCAGAAGATTTACCAAATCCGATTGATAGTGCAGAGGAAGCTATATCAAAATTAGAAGAAGCTATGGATTTATTAAGAGGAGTTATAAAAGAACTTCATATTTGTGGAGTTGAAAGCAATGAGTAAGAAAAAAGAGGTAACAATAGAAGACAAACTAAAAGAGGCTCTTATATTAGTCAAAGACCAACCATATGTAATACCAAGTAGTTGGAAGTGGATTAAATTAAAAGGAATCTGTGAAGTTAAAGGAGGAAAAAGAATACCCAAAGGGTATTCTTACTCTGAAAAAAAGACGGCTAATTTTTATTTAAGAGTTACAGATTTTGAAAATAAAACAATAAATTTAAATAATTTAAAATATATAACAGATGAAGTTTCAAAAAAAATTGAAAAATATAAGATTACAAATAAAGATATATATATGTCAATTGCTGGGACAATAGGTAAGGTTGGGTTAATTCCAGAAGAATTAAATAATTCTCATTTAACTGAAAATGCAGTGAAATTAACAAATTTACATTATGTAAAAAAGAAATATCTTTTAAATTATCTAGAAAGTTCTTTTATAAAAAATGAAATATCTAAATCGATAGTTTCTAGTGGTCAACCTAAATTAGCAATTTTTAGAATAGAAAATTTTAAAGTTCCATTACCTTCATTAGAAGAGCAAGAAAGAATAGTAAAAAAATTAGACTCTATGCTTGGAAGAATAAACGAAGCTAAGGAATTAATAGCACAAGCAAAAGAAACTTTTGAAAATAGAAGAGCTAGTATTTTAAATTTAGCATTTAGTGGAGAACTAACAAGAAAATGGCGTGAATCTAATTCAATAGAAAGTTCTAAAATTTTATTAGAAAATTTAAACAAAGAAAAAATTAGATTATGGGAAGAAGAATGTGAAAAAGCATTAGAAGAAGGGAAAAAGAGACCGTTAAAACCTAAATTACAGTCAGTGGAAGAAATGGCTATCCCAAAAGAAGAACAACCTTATGAAATACCAGAAAATTGGGAATGGATAAAAATGTCAACAATTACTTCAAAAATAACAGATGGAGCGCATAAAACACCTACATATATAGAAAATGGAATACCATTTATTTCTGTTAAAAATATAAAAAATGGAAATATAAATTTTAGTGATGTAAAATATATCTCAAAAGAAGAGCATGAAATTTTATATAAAAGATGCAATCCAGAATTAGGTGATATACTAATAACTAAATCAGGGACTATAGGAAGGACAGCGGTAGTTAAAACAAAAAAAGAATTTAGTTTATTCGTAAGTGTAGCTTTAATAAAAAACTATAAAAATATTATTTTAAGTGAATATTTATGTTATGGCATAGATGATTACATGAATAAAATAAATATAGATAGTGATATAAAAGGTGGAGTTATAAAAAATTATCATTTAACAGATATGAAAGAACAAAAGGTAGCATTACCTCCAATAGAAGAACAAAAAGAGATAGTAAGAATTTTAGATAATGTTTTAGAAAAAGAAGATAAAATCAATGAAATCCTAGAGATAGAAGAGATGATTGAGCTTTTAGAAAAATCAATTCTAGATAAGGCGTTTAGAGGTGAACTGGGGACAGGAAATCTTGAAGACGTTCCTTCACTTGAAGTATTGAAGAATATCTTGGAGAAATAAAATTTTAAAAGATAAAACTATAGGTGAGATATGATTGATGAGTGATAAATATTCTAAAGTAGAAGCTATAATAAGATAAACTGAATAAAGCTAAAACTTGGAGGTTGAAATGGAGAATAGAAAAAAATTAATTGAAAAAACACTTGAATTATTAGAAGAAAATAAAGATGAAATTGAAGATATTCAAGAGATAAAAGATTTTATAAATGAAGCTACAGAAGAAGAAATAGAATTAAAATATCAAGAGTTGTGTAAATTATTATCAAAAAATGAAGCGGAAGTTTTCAATAACTATATAAGCAAAACAACAAGTTACTCAGAAGTAAGTTATGAGATAGAGTATTTAATTGAAGAATTTTCTAAACAAAAAATGCAAATGCCTGAATTTCAAAGAATGTATGTTTGGGATAAAAAAAAGGTTGGAGAGTTTATTTTATCTATTTTGAGAGATATCCCTATTCCAAAACTTTATGCCTACAGCTCTAGGGAAGAGGAGAAACAAAGGAATATAAAACTTATAATTGATGGACAACAAAGATTGACGAGTTTACTAATGTATTACTATGGTATTTTTCCTAAATATAAAGTAAGAAAAATAAATTATAGTGAAAATATGAATGAAATTGTTAAGTATTGTAATTATTATTATAATCCTGAGGTTTACGAAAGAGAAGCTTTGAGACAGTTAGAAAATTTGGACTTAGAAAAAAGACTAGATGAGATAAAAAATGCTAAAAATATTTTAGAACAAAAATTTAAACTAACAGTTGACGAGGTATTTGAAGTGGATATATTTGACAGCGAAAATAATAAAAAAACTTTAAATATAAGCTATCGTGTTAGCCAGAAAAATAAAGGTATTTTAACAGAAAAACAAAAAAGTAAAATATTGACAAAAGAGCTAGGGTTTATATTAGTAAAAGGAGATAATCCATCAGAAGCTGTTGATATATTTAGATTATATAATAGTGCTGGAAGTCCATTAACAGCTCAAGAAATAAGAAATGGAATTTATTATAAAAATCTCTTATATAAAAAAATAAATGATTATAATAAAGAAACAGGAAGAATTCCAGGTAGTAGAAAAGTTAAAAATGAAGTTTGGAATAGAATAAGAACAAAGCAATCAGGACAAGAGGACGTGAAGCAACTATTTAAATTTTTATCATATTATTATAATTTAAAAGATAAATTAAAGTTTATATTAGATGAAGAGATATTTACAACAAATGATATTATAGAAGAGAAGTCAGAAGAGATAATAAATAATTATTCAGACTATATATCTATAAATGGAAGTAATACCGAACTTTTAAATTTAGAGTTTGAAACTTTAAAAAGATTTTTTGAAATAAGTTTTGAAGGAACTGGAAAAATAAAGAACTATATCTGTATTTATATAATTTTAAAATACTATAAGATATTAGAAAAAGAAAATTTTAATTACTCAGAGATAAAAATTTCAAATGAGATATTAAATTATGATATAAAAGACAATGGTCTTTTAAGTTCAATAAGGTTGCAGGAGTTGAAAAAAATGTTAGGGGAGGTTGTTGAAACTTATGCAAAATGTAGTGGATTTAATAACAGATGACCAAAAAAATGACTTAAGGCTATCAGGGTATGTTGTTGTGGGACAGAATAATTCTGGAAAAACATATCAATTACTGGACATTTTTTCAAGAATAGAAGGAAAGAAAAAGCCTGCATATGAATATTCAGCTAAAGAGTTTATATTTTTGAGTAAAGAAATGACTCAAGGGAAAATAGGAGAAGATGCTGAATTTAAGGAAGGGGTGGAGTCTGATCTATCTTCACTAATAGAAACAGAAATAAAAATTGATTATAAAAATGATTTGTTAAATGAATCACCAATAAGTCAGTTGATATATGGAGAGCTAGCTAATCATGAGGATGAGTATAACATGCTTTTAAAAGAATTCCTAGATATAGAGATTAGAGTAGAAGATAGAGTTTTAATAAAAGATCAGGATTCAGAAGGGTTTGTAGAATTAGAATCGAGTGGATATATTTCTTTAATAAGAACTTTTGTTATTTTATACAAACTATTGACTCCCCAAATAAAGTATATCCTATTAGATGAAGCTGATGACTCTATTGATTATAATCATAAAACTAATTTTGTTAATTTTTTAGAAAATATTAAAAAAATTAAAAAATCTGAAGCAGCGATAGTATTAGTAACACATAATTCTGAAACAGTATTTAATTTACCAGAAAATTATAAAATTTTGAAAATTCAAAGAGGAAAAGTGATTAAAGTTTACTATTCACAAGATTTTCCAACAAAAGATAGATTAGAGAAAGCTGTATTTGATGCTTCTACGAGAGAGCACTATATAAGTGAAAAATTAAAAACATTAGTGAGTTTATATAAAGATTATTTGGAGAAAGGTTCTTTTAATGAAAGAATTTTTGGGACTTTAAATTATGAAACTTTATCTTTTAAAGAGAAGGTTATATATAACTCTTTAAAAAGGAGTATTGGATTATAGTTATGATAAAGATACCATTTTATATATATGATTATAATAAGTACCGAGAGATAGTTGACAGTGATAGGCACTTATGTTATACAGTTAATTTTAATCAGAAAGATTATTTTGCAAAAGGAACACAGCAAAGCGATAGATATATGAAAGAGTTACTAGAGATTTCAAAAAATAAATGTTATATTTGTGGATTTTCTCTAGAAATAAATCATAGTAATGGAATCTATTTTGAAAGAGAGCATATTATAAATCAATCAATAACGAAAGAGAGCACTAAAAAATGCAAAAAAAATATCATTCCTATTTGTAGAATTTGTAATGGAAAAAAAACAAAGGTAAATAGTAGTGAGTTGCTAAGAGGTGATCTGTGTTTTTTAGATATTAATTGTAAATTGAGTACAAGAAATGATATGAGCTGTTCTTTTGAAGATTCTTTGACTTATTTTAAAGATGAAAATTTTGATTATAATTTATCAAGCAGAAATTATAGACATTATCCTACAATTGAGTTTGATTTATTATTTAAAGTTTTTATAGGAGATAGTAAATATATTGAAAAATTTGACTTAAATTCGAGAGTAGATATTATATTTACTAATATTTTTAAGAGTATGTATAAAACTAATTTTTTAAAATGCAGTAGTTTAAAAAACCATATTAAGCAATTCTCAGAATCAAGTTTGGATGATGAATTTTTAGAATATTTAGAAAATTGTGGAATTCTAAAATGTAGTAAAGGTGAAGTTCAAAAAAGAGATGAATTGATAGAAATGATAACTTTGCTAGAAGTTTTAGAATAAAAAAGTTATAATTTAAATAAAGAAATAGAAAGAATTAAAGAGGTTGACCTTACTGTCCAACCTCTTTTCATTATTACTAATTTGAAAGAATTCTAACATAAGAAGTAAAAAAGAGTATTAATAGAAATAAAATTATTTTAATAATGTAAGTTATTGTGTTATTAAGAAACTAAAGTGGATGTTCACAAAAAGAATAAAATATCAAAATATATCAATAAAAATGATATTTTTTTAACTACATAGAAATTCTTATTTTTAAAAAGTTGTAAAACTTAAATATTCATTTAAACTTTCAATTATACAATTATAAAAGAAGTCGTAGGCTTCTTCATAATCTTTATAGTAGCTTTTATCAAGAGCTTGATAGTATTCTAATCTATCAGTAGCCAAAATAGTTATAGGAGGATATCCAAGCTTTAGAAGCTCAAGATTAGTTAATAATCTTGAAGTTCTACCATTTCCATCAATGAATGGATGGATATTAATAAACTTACAAGTAAATTCAATAATTCTGTTAATAGTAATAGGTTCAGAAGTATACCAAGCCAATAAATCATTCATTTCTTGAGGAATTAAATGAGAACTGGTAACATCATGAGTAGCACCCCCAATTCTAACATCAACACTTCTATATTTTCCTGCATTAGCTCTATCAATTCCATCTAAAATAATAGCATGAATAGATTTTATAATATATTCAGATAAAGTTACTTTTTTTAAATCTTCAATAAAAAATAAAGCTTCAGCATGATTTTTTACTTCTAAATGTTCTCTTAAAGTTTTTTTAGCAACAGTAATTCCAGTTTCAATAATAACTCTAGTTTCCATTTCAGTAAGAGTGTTTCCTTCAATAGCATTTGAGTTATATGTATTTTTAATTATATAATTTTCTTTTATTCTTTTTATTTCACCTTGATTAAGAGGTCTTCTATGATCTAGTTCATTTTTTAATTCGTAAATTTTCTCTAATTTATTATTCATGATAACACCTCACTTTTAATGATTATAGTAATATTATAATATTTAATCTATCTAAATACAATCTTAGAATATAAAATTGAGTTTTAGAAAAGTTAGAAAAATTTTATAAAAATCCTCTCTTTTTTTGACATAGCTAACATGTAGCTAACAATTAATAAAATAGACCATTGATAAGCCTTGTAAATAAAAGGAAGTACTAAAAAGAAAAATGACCGTCCATATCGTAGTGCATTATTAATTTTCTCATATCTCCTCCTCTTGATTAATTTGGTTATTAGTCTAATTGGTATTTTTTTACTATTTTTTAGGTTATTATAATTAAGATTATCACTAAATTTTATCATATTTTTTTTATTTTGGTAACAATTTAGTAACAAAATTAGATTAATTAAGTTGTATAGAAAGAGAATATATTTATGAAAATATCAAAAAATAATAAGAACCTCTGGGGGAGAGAGGTTCTTATCTGGGGGGATTAAATTATTTATTACTTTTAACACTTATTATAATATTTAGACTGCAGGTTTTATAAAAAAGTTTTAAAGTTTATATTTTTTAAATTTAGCGTGGGAGTGTACCAAATTTAGTGTAAATTTACTTCTTAGCTATCAAATTTTAAATGTCCAAATAGGCTATCTTAGATTGGGTACTCCAAGGTACTTGTTGCTAAGATAGCTTTTTTATTTCAAATATTTCTCTAAACGACTTTCATACTCTATTGCTAACATTCTTAGGATTCCTTCCCATCCTCTTACTTTTTGGTTCCATTTTTTCATAATATTTTTACTAGAAAGAAAAAGGACCTTTAACAAAGTATCTTCACTAGGATAAACAGATCTAGAATTACTAACTTTTCTAAATTGACTATTTAAACTTTCAATTATATTGGTAGTGTAGATCATCTTTCTAATTTCCATAGGAAAATAAAAAAATGCGATAATTCTCTCCTATTACAATACTTAAAATATCTTTTTTTCCTTCTAAATCTATTCCTAAAACAGCATATGCAGCTCTATTTGAAACTTTTCCATTACTTTTAATATTAAAATATATTGCGTCCATGAATACAAAAGGATAGCATTTTTGTAATGGTCTATTTTTCCAAGTATCTATCTCTTCGAAAACTCTATCAGTTATTCTACTAATTTGTGATGCTGAAAATGTTAATCCATAAATCTCTTCAAGATGAGCATTAATCTCAGAAATAGTCATTCCACGCCCATACATAGAGATAATTTTATCTTCAATATCAGAGATATCTCTAGAATATTTAGGAACAACTGTTGATTCAAACTGCCCCTCTCTATCTCTAGAAATATCAACTTGAACTTTTCCAAGAGAGGTATTAACTTGCTTAGAATTATACCCATTTCTACTGTTAGTAGTATTAGCGCTTGATTCTCTGTCATATTTATCATATCCAATAGATTCATCAAATTCAGCTTGCATCAAGATATTAACCATATCTTTAAACATATTTTTCATAAAATCTTGAGCATCATCAGCAGATTTAATTTTATTTTGTTCAATTAATTGTTTAACAAGTGGATTTACTTCTGAATTTTTTCTAGCCATAAAAAAACCTCCTCAGTTATTAATTTAATTA
>NZ_JBOFXD010000120.1:0-37801 GCF_051653945.1 Cetobacterium sp. | reverse complement strand
AATTTATCTAAAAAATATAATAAAAAAATTTTAATTGATAATGAAGCAAATTTATGTGCTATAAGTGAAAAATTTTTAGGTTTAGGAAAAGAATTCCCAAATTTTATTGTTTTAAATATTGGAGATATTTTGAATATGTCTACTTTTACTGAAGAAGATGACTATGGAAATTTTTCGTTCAAAGCTTCGAGGGTTAATCATATGAGCATAAATTTTCAAGGGATTTTATGTGAGTGTGGAAATAGAGGTTGTTGGGGAAAATATGCCTCAGAGGCTGCCCTTTTAGAAAATTTTAATAAGTTAGATAACAATATAATTAAAATAAAAGATATATTTAAAAATGACTATTTGATAAATGAAAACTATTCTAATCTCTTTAATGAATATATCGAATATTTAGCTATTGGGATCAAAAATATTATATTTTTATATAATCCTGAAAAAATAATTATCTCAGGAAATTTATCAAAATACAAAGAAAATTTTAAAAGTGAATTATTAGAAAAAATTTATAGCAATAATATTTTTTTCAGGGGAAAAGATACAATTGAATTTTCGAATTTACAAGAGAAGGGGATTTACTTAGGTGCTGCTATGCTTCCTTTTATTGATGAACTATTTTAAAAAGGCAATATTATTTTAAATATTGCCTTTTTTTATTTTTTTACCGATTAAACTTTTTATGAGAATGATTAAAACGATGGATATTATAATTATAATACTATAAGGCCCTACATCCTTTGTTACTTTTTCTCCATAAAAATAGATTAATATTCCTTGAGGAAAATGCCTTAAAATTCTACTAAAAATTACTCCTAATAAAAATGTTTTAAATTCTATTTCAAGAATCCCTGCTACTAAAATATATCCTTCAAAAGGTATCGGTGTAAATGCAGATGTCAATAATGCTAATAAAGCATTTTTTTCATACATTTTTTTTATTTTAATAAACATCTCTGCTTTTAAATACCTACTTTTAATCGGTCCACTAATTTTTCTCCAAAATAAATAACCAATTATACTTCCTAAAGTAGAGAAAATTAATAAAACTACTAATAAATACGCCACTTTGTCTCTTGAAGAAAGATACAATGGTATGGATATCGTTTCCATAGGAATAGGTAATATTGTTGCTTCTAATAATCCCGCTACTGCTATTCCGTAAATCCCAAACTCTTTTAATATTTCAAACATAAACTATCCTTTAAGAATTTTTTTTAAATTGTACCATTAAAGAATAAAATAGTAAATAAATTAAGATAAAGCCTCTAAAGATTCCCGTAAAATTTAACTACCTTTAATAATTAAAGTCAGCCTGTTATTGATAATGTTAAAATTAGGCGTTAAATCTATTTCAGCTCCTTGAGTTCCAATATATTTTAATGTAAAATAAACCTCACTCGTAATTAAGTGAATATAAATTTCAACATTTTTTTATATTAATACAAGTTTTCTAGTCTTTCTTGAACTCTTGTAAAAAAGTATATATCATTTATTTGAAAATCATGATAAAATTAGAGCATTGCGTATCGTAAAAAAATATTAATTAAATATATTAGGAGTTAAATTTTATGAGTATTTTAGATGTTAAAAACGTAAGTCATGGATTTGGTTCTAGAGTTATTTTAGAAAATGCCTCTTTCAGACTTTTAAAAGGTGAACACGTTGGATTGGTAGGAGCTAACGGAGAAGGAAAATCTACATTTTTAAATATTATTACTGGTAAACTTATGCCTGATGAAGGACAAGTTTCTTGGTGTAATCATATCACTACAGGGTATCTTGATCAGTATAGTACTTTAGAAAAAGGAAAAACAATTAGAGATATTTTAAAATCTGCTTTTGCTAATATGTTCAAATTAGAGCAAGATATTATGGATCTCTATACAAAAATGGGAGATTGTACTCCTGAAGAAATGGACTCAATTTTAGAAGAAGTTGGAGAAATTCAAAGTATTCTTGAGGGAGCAGATTTCTACAATTTAGATTCTAAAATTGAAGAGTATGCCTCAGGACTAGGTTTACTTGATATTGGATTGGAAAAAGATGTATCAGAACTTTCTGGAGGACAAAGAGCTAAAATACTTTTAGCTAAAGTTTTACTAGAAAATCCTATGATTCTAATTTTAGATGAGCCTACAAACTTCCTAGATGAAGATCATATAACTTGGTTAAAAAATTTCTTAAAAAGCTATGAAAATGCTTTTATTTTAGTTTCACACGATATTCCATTTTTAAATGAAGTTACAAATGTTATCTATCATATTGAAAATGCAGTTTTAACTAGATATACTGGTGATTACTATTATTTTAGAGAGATGTATGAACTGAAAAAAAGACAAATAGAAGCAGCTTATAAGAAGCAGCAAAAAGAAATTGCCCATCTAGAAGATTTTATAGCTAGAAATAAAGCTAGAGTTGCTACAACAAACCTAGCTAAAGATAGACAAAAGAAATTAGATCGTATGGAAATTATCGAAATTGCTAGAGAAAAACCAAAACCAATTTTTGGATTTAAAACTGCTCGTACACCATCAAGAGAGATTATTACTGTAAAAGATCTTGTTATTGGATATAATGAACCTTTAACAAAACCACTTAATTTTACAATAGAACGTAATCAAAAAATTGCTATAAAAGGTGTTAATGGTTTAGGTAAATCTACACTTTTAAATACAATTTTAAAAAGAATCAAATCTTTATCTGGAGAGATTGAGCATGGACAATTCTTAGAAATTGGTTATTTTAAACAAGAAGAAGAAAGCTCTTCTACAACTGCTTTAGATGAATTTTGGAATGAGTTTCCTGGATTAACTAACGCTGAAGTTAGAGCTGCTCTTGCTAGATGTGGTCTTACTACAGACCATATTACAAGTCAGATGCGTGTTTTATCTGGGGGAGAAAATGCAAAAGTCAGACTTGCTAAAATTATGAACCGTGAAATTAACTTTTTGATTCTAGATGAGCCTACAAATCACTTAGATGTAGATGCAAAAGAAGAATTAAAAAGAGCAATAAAAGAGTTTAATGGAACAGTATTAATGGTAAGCCATGAACCTGAATTTTATATGGATGTTGCTACTGAAATCTGGAATGTTGAAGATTGGACAACAAAAATAATTTAATATGAATTTAATTTTGAAACTGCTAATCATTTTTTATTAGCAGTTTTTTTATTTAAAAAATTAAAAATATCTTGCAATTTTTCAATTATTAGTTTATAATTAATTTAAATTTGTAATAATTACAATTTTATAAAAGGAGGAAATTCATGAAATTATTGATAATAACTTCAATAGTACTTCTATCTTTAATAGCTTATTCTACTGAAAAAAATTTATTAGTTCCTGCTACTGGAACTTTAATGAAATATACTTCGCAAGATACTAATACTATGAAAACAAATTTTAAACCTGTTTCAGCTACTGGAACAATGTTTATTTACTCAAATAATTAATACTCATAAAAAAAAGTCCATTGAATATTTAATCTATTCAATGGACTTTTTTAAACAAACTTCCTAAACTTAGGTTGCTTCAATTACAGCTAATCTAAGTTAATATTTTTTTACATCTTTTATTTCCAAATAATATTTGGAACTTTTCTCGGAACGCTTCTTAAATATTTTACATTTGGATACCCAATAACCATACATGAAACTACAATTTGGTTCTCTTCAACTCCTAAAAAATCTTTTATTTTAGAGTTAGCCTCACAGGCTCTTGTAAAAAACCCACTAAAGACAGTTCCTAATCCTAAGGCATCAATCATAAGCTTCATATTAGCTGAAGCTAATCCTGCATTTAAAGGGTGTTCTGAAGTAACTATTATTAAGGCTGGTGCCTTAAAAAATAAATTATCTATTCCTAAAGGATTAGATATAAAATCATTATACATTTTTATCCACATTTTAGCATATCTCTTATATAATAGATTTGCTGAATTCTCTAAAACATGTTCTCCTAAACTTTTTAAAACTTCTAAAGTTATTTTTTTAACTTCTTGAATTTGTTCTTTTACTACTATATAATTTACATTTTGTGCATTACCAGCTGTTTGTGTAAATCTCCCAGCTTCTATTATTTTTAAAAGTTTTTCATTTTCTACATCTTTTTCTTTAAATTGCCTTACTGTTCTTTCAAATTTTATAAAATTTAAAAGATTATCTGGTTCAATAGTAAATTTTTCTTTACTATATTCAACTACATCATCCATATTATATTCATCTGTATATACTGCTGCTACTGGACACACTGCTATACAATGTCCACACTTAAAGCAAGTTATATTTTTTATTAAAGCTTTTCCTCCAACTAATTCAATATCTCTAACAAAACAATCTTTTACACACATTCCACACCCTATACATAATTCACTATTGACTTTAAACATTTTTTAAACTCCCCTTTCATAATTATATTTCTCTCTAATTAAATTATATCCTATTTTTCTAATACTTCCTCTATAATTTTTTTTAAATTTTAACTTCATTTTTTCTACAAATTAGTATAAAATATACATATATAATTTTTTTCGGGAGGGATTTATTTGAACAACTTAAATAAGAGAAAACATTTATCAGAAAGTGAACTATGTGAAAAAATAACGAAAGAACTACTACCAAAATTAGAAGCATTGGATTTTAAATTAAAATCTATAAACTTTGAAAATTCTACAGATAGCTTAATAAAATTAAAGCTAACTAGAGTTTAAAATTATAATGTTATATATTATTTTTATAACCATTATTATAGTAGTAGTTTTCTTTCGTATAAAAAATTCAAAATTTAAATCAAATATTAAAACTCAAGATAGTCAAAAAACTATATCACCATCAGTAAAAGTAACTAGTAAAATTTCATCTTCTACAAAACAAGAAGAGTTAGAGCTTTTTAAAAATTATAAAAAAATAATATTTTTTTCTTTAAATAATAACATAGATATAAATTCAGATATTCTTTATATCAGTGCTATTAAGATTGGATTTAATTTAAAGACAGGAGAAATAATTTATTTAGAAGAACTTAAAAATACTAATAATCTACAAGAGCTTGCAAATTTTTCTAAAGACACAATACATTTTGTTTCGTATAATACTAAACTTTATAACAATTTATTAAATTTAGGAACTAAAGTTCAATTCTGTACTATGCTAACAAATGTTAGTACTGTAGGAATAAAAAATTCTCATGGTAGAAACAGGTGGCCAAAGCTTCTTGAAATATCAAAATATTACGGAATTAAATTCAATAACAATTTAAATATAAGTAGTTTAAATAATATTAAACTTAATATACAAATATTTCAAAAAATGCTAAAACATCCTAAAACATCTATTGTCATACGAGATTTCATCTTTAATAATAAATCATTTTTAAATGAATTTTAGCAAAATTATTCCTATATCTATTTCAATTAAAAACAAAAATCTCTACTTAAGGTAGAGATTTTTTTGAAAATAATTTATTTATTTATTCTATTATATCTTTGAATTATTTTATCTGAATCAATTACAACTTTTTCAACTATTTTATCAATAGAAGTTTTTCCCTCATAGTTAACTTCCATTGCTTCAACCATTTTCTCTCTTACTTCTGGGAATACACCTAAAATAGCTCCTTGAGTAGTTAAAGATGGTTTAGTTTCTTTAATTTCAGCTACTGCGGTTTTAAATTGTGGATATTTTTCCATATTCTCTTTCATCTCGATAGTTTCATAAGACCCCTTATTAACAGGGTAATATCCTGTATTAATTGACCAATATGCTTGAACCTCTTTAGATGTTGCATACTTTACAAAATCCCATGCAGCTTTTTGTATAACATTATCTGATGAATTTGTTATCCAAAGAGATGCTCCACCAACAACACTTCCATTAAAATCTCCACTCGCATTTGGAATAAATCCTGTTCCAACTTCAAAGCTTGAATTATTAATAACACCTTTTATTCCAGCAGAAGAGTCTAAATACATTGCAACTTTCCCAGATGCAAAAGCTGTTCTAGTGGAATCCCATTCTCTTCCATAAGATGTTGCAGAATCCTCTTTATACATATTTCTTAACCATTCTAAAATTTGAGGCAAATCTTTTTTATAAGTAACTTCTGTTGGAATTTCTCCCATTCTTCCATTTTCTTTGTTTACATATAATTTATTGTCATTAGCTAAAAATTGTTCTATAAACCACCCATACATAATCATAGCTGAACCATATCTTTCAACTGAACCATTACTACTTTTCTTTGTTAACTTTTTAGAATATTCAGCATATTCTGAATAACTTTTAGGAGGATTATTTGGATCTAACCCCACCTCTTTGAAAGCATCTTTATTATAAATTAATATTGCCGTTGATGAGTTAAATGGCATTGAATATAACTCACCACCAATTCTATAGTAATTTAATAAAGCGTCTTCTAAATTATTTACATCAAAACTATCTTCTTTTATAAACTTCTCAATTGGAGTTATAGCTCCACTTTTATACATAAAAGCTGTTGAAATATCATTCATTTGAATTAAAGTAGGTGCCTCTTTTGTTCCTGAAATAGCTTTAAATTTAGCTATTGTTTCTTCATAAGATCCTTGATAAATTGCCTCTATTTCAATACTATTTTGTGACTTATTATAATCCATAACTATTTTATTCAAACTATTTTGAAGCTGTCCACTCATTGAATGCCAAAATACAACCTTCTCTTTTGCAAATATAACTGTTGAAAATGTTAATCCAAGTGCTATTAAATTCTTTAAATTCATTTCTCCTCCTCGTTATTTTTTTTAATTACTCTTTTACTGCTCCAGATGTCATTCCTTTTTGAAGTTGACTTTGACCTAAAAATAAAACCACTAAAGATGGTATTATTACTATAACAACAGCTGCCATCAAAACTCCAAAATTTGTTCCTTCTTCTGATTTTATCATTTTTAATCCAATTTGAATGGTTCGTGATTCTGGTCTTGTAGATATCATTAATGGCCACAAATACATATTCCAAATATTTAAAAATGAATAAATTCCCCAAGTACTTAAAATCCCCTTCGATAAAGGTAAAACTATTTTTAAATATATAAATCCATGGCTACATCCATCAATTTTAGCGGCTTCTATTAAAGATTTATTCAATGTTTTAAATTGTTGAACCATTAAAAATATTCCTAATCCATTTGCTAAAAATGGTAATATAATTCCTAATTTTGTATTTAATAATTTCATTTTTAAAATTATAAAATAATTTGGAACAAATATTGCTTCCCATGGTATAAATATTGAGCACATCACTAGTAAAAAAACTAATTTTTTCTCTTTAAACTCAACAAAAACCAAAGCGTACGCTGTTAAGCTACATATAATAACTTGAAAAATCATTGCAACTACCGATGTTATTAAACTATTTAAGAAAAACTGAAATATTGGAATATTCTCAAGTAACTCTCTATAATTTATAAAGTTTATTTTTGATGGAAAAAGTTTTCCACTCATAATATCTTTAGTTGTCATAAAACTTGCTATTAGAGAATAAATTATTGGAAAAAATACTACAACCCCTGAAATAATAAGCAATGTATACATAAAATTTTTTTTCATATTATTGATAGTGCACCTTCCTTTCCAATTTAAATTTAATCACCATTATAATTGTAATTAATAGAAGTAAAAATAATCCTTGAGCACTAGCATAATCAAATCTATAGTTACTAAATGCTGTTTTATATATACTATAAACTATAAAGTTAGTTGAATTTGCAGGTCCTCCGCCAGTTAACATATCTACTTGACCAAAACTTTGAAAAGCTTTTAATGTTGTTGTTATTAATAAATAAAATAAGCTCGGACTTAATAATGGAATTGTTACTTTGAAAAGTTTTGTAAAATAATCTACTCCATCTACTTCACAGCTTTCATCTATTTCTTGACTTATATTTTGTAATCCTGCAGTTAAAACTAAAAAACCAAATCCTATATTCATCCAGATTGTAGCAAAAGAAATTGCCCAAATTGCATAAGTTGAACTTGTAAACCAATTTATTGGTAAAATGCCAAATAAATTTAAAATATCATTTATCAATCCAACACTTGGATGAAATAAAAATAAAACTATACTTGAACTTGCAGATACTGATACACCCATACTTGATGAAAAAATAATTCGAAATAACTTTATCCCCTTTAATTTTTCATTGCATATTATCGCTAAAAATAAAGATATTATCATACTAAATACAACAGTTATAAATGAAAATTTTAAAGTTACTAAAATACTTTCATGAAATGTCGAATCTGTAAATAGTTCGTAAAAATTTTCAATTCCAGCAAATTCGACTATTTGTCCTTTTGCATCAGTGAATGATAATGAATATAAAATCGTTTTCATTAATGGAAAAATATAAAATGTTATCAATATTATTAATGATGGTATTGAAAATAAAATTCCTGTTAATTTTTGTTCTTTTTTCATAATCCCTCCTCATATAATACTTTACACTATGTATGTTAATTCATTATAAATTTTATGTAAAAGTTATGTATAATTTCATCTATTAATTGATCTTACTCTCTTAAATAATTTTTAATAAAAAAATTTATTTTAAATTACAAATAGAAAATTAAACATAATTTCTATATAATATTCATATACATAAACTTCAAAAAATACAAAAAGTATACTTTAGTTTTGTTTAAACTTTTTAATCAAGGGGAATAAAATGGAACAATACAATGACGAACAAAGAAAAATAGATTTACTAGAATGGTTTTTAGAAAATGACTTCTTCAATAAAAGAATTGAATATTATATGAAAAAATTTGAAATTATATCTAAAATTCAAGATATCAATGAAAAAAGAGAAGAATTTTTAAAATTTCAATTTGAAATTTTAAAAGAGTTCGATGGTATGTCTAATAAAAATTTAATATAAAAATATATTATACTTAAAAACAGCACACACTTTTAAATTAAATAAGTCTTTTAGTTTGAACACTGAAGCTGAAAAAATGATTATAAATAAGAAAGCCCAAAAGCTTCAGTGAATTCTAACTATTTCACAATTTTTTAATTCAAAAATCATACTCATTAAACAATTAATTGAACAAAATAAAATTAAATCTGCTGATGACGCTCAAGATTTTATGAAAAGTATGTTTAAAGATATGGTTAATATCTTTATGTAAGCTGAATTTGACAAATCTATTAGTTATAATAAATATGATAGAGAATCAAGCACTAATATTACTAACAATAGAAACGGATATAATTCTAAGCAAGTTAATAAAAGTTTAAGTTGATATTCCTAGAGATATTTCTAATATTAATGCTCATCTTGAGGAGATTTATGGATTAACATTTTCAGCATCATAAATTAGTAGAATTACTGATAGAGTTTTTGAAGAAATAGATAATTGGAAAAATATTTGAAATGAAAAAGCTATCTTAGCAACAAGGACCTTTAAAGTACTTAATCTAAGATAGCCTATTTGAACATTTAAAATTTGATAGCTAAAAAATAAATTTACACTAAATTTGGTACACTACCAATAGATATTATTTTGATACCTCTTTCCTTTAAATTTTTATAAACTTCACTCTTTTTTTATTTCATCTTATTATTCCAAATTTAAATGTAGTATTTTGAATGTATGGATTATTTTTATTATACAACTTCATACTTTCTTTATGTATATTTTGTATATCTGGATAATCTTGAGTTTCTAAACAAAACCCAAAATGTTTAATTGCTTTAATATTATTATAGAAAACTATATTTTCTCTTATTGAATTACCCGTATATATAACAACAACAGGTTGATCAGTTTCTACTGCTATATATCTTCCAGATTCTATCTCTTGACAAATACACTTTATTTTTTCAGATTCATTTAAAATAAAGCTGTGATCTAATCCATTCCCTGCATATTCTAGTTGCTTATCTTCAATAGATAATAATTCTCTAAAAGATATAAAATTTTTTAAATCAAAATTTGTTTTATTAATATCTTCTATCTTTATTGGTAATTTTTCGTTATCTATTTTAATGACTTTATCAGCCATTACTTTTATTTTATGATCTAATATTTGCTGACTACAGTCTCCACTTAAATTAAAAAATGTATGATTTGTTAAATTTATATAAGTTTCTCTATCAGAAAAACCTGAATACTCTATCTTTAAAGTATCATTACTTACTATATAAGTTACATATAAATCTATTTTTCCTGGGTAATTATTTTCTAAATGAGGACTAACATAATTAAATGTTATTTTTATTAAATCTTGTTTTTCTTCAATATTAAATACTTTCCATACTTTTTTATTTAACGAATTTCGTCCTCCGTGAAGGTGATTTTTTCCCTCATTAGCTTCTAATTGATAGACATCTTCTTTTATTTTTAAAATCCCTTTTTTTATTCTTCCTGCAACTCTTCCTGTAATACATCCTACAAACACAGGACAATTTTCATAACTTTCAAAGTCATTAAAAGACGCTACTATATTTTTAAAATTTCCATTTTTATCTGGAGTAAAAATACTCTTAATTATACAACCGTAATTTAAAACTTCAACTTCTATATTTTTCCCAAATAATTTATAGACATATACTTCCTCTTTATCTCTTGTTTCTCCAAATTTTGTCTTAATTATTTTCATACTTCCTCTTTTCTTTTTAGAATAAAAATATTACTAACAATTATAAAAGTTTTTTAAAACCAATATTCCAGGAGCTTTTTTCCTTTTTTCAACATAATCTTCCATAAAAGTTATATTTTCTTTTCTTAAAAATATGCTATTTTCAAAAATATGTTTTTCTAAGATATTAAAAACTTTTTCATCCTTAAGAATATCACCTGCTAATATTATCTTATTTGAATCTAATATGCTAGCTCCAATAGTTATAGCTTTACCCAATTTTTCTAATATCTTTTCTAACTCTTTATTATTTTGTATTTTAGATAATCTTAATATATATTCATAATCTTTCTCATTAGGTAATATAGGATTATTTAATACTAAACTTTGTTCAAAATCTTTTAGTATTTTCTCAAAATTAACTTTTGACTCTAAACATCCAATTTGACCACATATATGGCAAACTTCACCATTTTTTTCAAAAGGTATATGCCCTATATCACCAGCTAACCTTTTATTCCCTTCTACTAATTTTCCATTCATTATTATTGCTGCTCCCACCCCAGGACCGTACTTAACTAACCAGAAATCTTTTTCATCTCTATTTAAATATTGTTCTGTAAGAGCTAAAGCTCTAATATTATTTTGAATATATGTTGGAAATTTTAATTTTTTTTCAGTAATTTTTTTTATATCAAAAATTCCAATCTTCCAATTATCTTCTTCATCCAATCCACCATAGATACTTATTCCTACTCCTAGAATCATATCTTTTCTAGTTTTAGTTGATTTGTATATATCGTCTAAAATTTCCTTTAATTGGTTTTCTTGAAGTTTATTATCATATTTCCAAACTTTACTTTCAACTATATCAGCCTTTAAATTTATTAAATTATAATAAACATTATTTCTAGAAATTTCAATTCCTATAGCAAATTTTGAATTTTTATCTATATCAATTAATATTTGTTTTCTGCCTACTTTTCCCTCTGTTAAAGCTCCCAATTCAATTATAACACCTTCTTCTATAAGCTCATTTGTTAAAATTGTAAGAGTTGCTGTTGTTAATTTTAACCCTTCAGCTATTTTTTTTCTAGAACTTTCTCCATTTTTATTTAAATAGGAGAGTATTGCTATTTTATTATTGTTTTTTAAATTTTCCATATTCATTCCTGTCATCATATTCTCTCCTTTACAATACTTTAAAATTTGACTATATTTTCAATCATACTTTACTAATTTAATTTTGTCAATTATTTAACTATAAGTGCCATACCAGATATAGATAACAAAATATACGATAGTTTTAAAAAACTAGCCTGCGACATTTTATAGTGTAATATATTTCCAACTATCATTCCTAAAGCAAACGGTGGAATGCTTAAATATAACAATCTTATATTTTCTGGCGTAAATATTCCTTGATTATAATGAGAAAAAGCTAAGTAACTATTTAAAACTATCCACACAATAGCTAAGGTTGCTCTAAAACTACTTTTTAACTTCAATTTTTTAGCTACATAAATCATTATTAATGGTCCACCAGAAACAAACATTCCGTGGATTACCCCTGCTAAAAGAATTACACCTACTAGAATCCACTCTGGAGTTTTTACTTCTTCTTTCATAAAAATTCCTTTTAAAGCCATCAAAATTATGAATATAGCATATATTTTTAATAGAAACCCTAATGGTAATAATGTAAATAATTTCATTCCTAAAACTGTTCCAATTACCATAAAAAATAAAATTTTCTTTACTTCATTCCAATTTATATCTTTATACGATATAAGCACAATCCATAAAGAAGCTAGTATTCCTAAAATATTTAAAACCATTTTTGCAGTATCAATTCCTTGTAAAAAAATACCAGGGGGCATTGCAAGAACTGTTCCCGCAAAGCCTGTTATCCCCTGGATTATATTTGTAAGGAAAACTACCGCTAAGAATACAATATCCTTTAGCATTGTCTCCTCCTCATCTTTTTATTAAATTTATTTAGCACCAATTTCTTCGAATAAAGATTTCCATTTACTATTTTTTCTATAAAAAACAGGTGGATATCCAAGTTTTGAGGAAACTTCAATATCTCCTCCTTTATATTCTTGTCCTGTCCATAAATGTACCCAGTTATCTTGAGGAAGATAAACTGCCCATTTATCCATATGTTCTTGATGAACTGGAGCAACTAAAAGATCCTCTCCTAAAAGGTATTGATATTTTATATCATAACTTTTTAAATCCTTTTCATAGTGGAAGAAGATTGGTCTTTGTACTGGAATTCCAAATTTACTATTTTCTTCAACTAAAGTTTTCATATATGGTTTAAGACTGGCATATATATCAGTCATTCTTGCAAAAAATTTCATTGCCCCAATATCTCCATCATATTGATAGTTATCATTTGGTCTATTTCCTTCATGAGTTCTCATAACTGGAGTAAAGGCTGCCATTTCAGTCCATCTCAATAATAATTCTCTATTTCTTTTATTTCCATGTAAAGACGTATATCCTCCAATATCACTATGAGATAATCCATTTCCTGTCATTCCTACAGAAAGAGCTGCTGGAATAACAGATGCTAATCCATCGTCTAATGAAAAGTCTACACTTTGATCTCCTGCCCAAATCAGAGTACAGTATTTTTGAGTACCTGTAAATCCAGCTCTCATAAAATAAACTATCTCCTCTAACTTTCCAGCTTCTTTAACAGCCTCATAATTTATTTTAGCCCACATAGCTGGCCAAGCATTATGCATAACCTCCGCACTTAAACCATTACTCAATTTACAATCTGTTGGGAGATATTCTCCAAAATCAGCCATCCAACCATCAAGTCCAAAATCAATTAGATTAGTTTTTATTACATTTTTATACCATTCACAAGCTTTTGGATTTGTAAAATCAACTACTCCACAATAAAATTCTCCAAAGTCTACTGTATAATCACTTCCATCTAGTTTTGTAGCTAAATAGCCTTTTTCCTTTGCTTCTTCATATAAATCATATCCCTCTATTACATATGGATTTATATACCCTAAAAATTTAATCCCTTTTTCTTTTAACTTTTTAATTTCTACATCTAGATTTGGGTACTCTTCAGGTGACCATTTCCAATTCCAATTTAGTCTTTTTCCAAAAGAAGTTATTCTTTTTCCTTGCCAGTCTTGACACCAAACACCTGAAACTTTAATTCCTGCATCTAAAGCTTTATTTAATTTATCTAAAACTACTTCTGTTCCACCTTGCAGTCCAAGAATAACACCATTATAAATCCACTCTGGAAGATTTGGTTGTCTTCCAAAACAATGTGTCAACTTTTCCTGAATTTCTAAATAAGTTTTTCCAGTTTCAAATAGAATAAACTCTGGTATATTCCAACATTGTAGCTCATGAAATTTTTTATTTCTAAAATCAAAATCTAAATAAGCTGTACTTTCTAAGTGGCAATAATATTTTCTTGTTGAAATATAAGTTGGCTCTGGATAGTTTGTATTATAATAATCTCCACCAGCTTTATCTTTTACATCCGCTTGCCAAGTTGTATAAGTATTTTTATTTCTTCCGACACCTGGTTCTGATGTCCATAACGGAAAGTTTTTTCCTCTTAGATTAAAGTAACTTAATTGTTCTCCACATCCATATACTTTTTCATCCTCTTCAGCTAACACTCTAATCCAGATTCTATTATCGATTTCATCTTTAGATTCAAAATATATTTTTCCTTGTCCATTTTCTTTTTTACCTATCAAAGTTAATTTTAACTGATTGTAATCAAATAAATTTATCTCAAAACTATCTTTTTCATTTTTTACCACTTCAAAAATTTTTAATGGCACTCTTTCTTCTAAATAATCAGTTATTTTAAAATTTCCTCTATACATATCATAATTAGCTTCCCCTTTTCCAATAAAAATAAAAGGACTCTCTTTACTATGCTTTATAACCTCTATCCCATCTATTGAAATAATAAAACTATTTTCATTAATTTTTAGTATCATTTTTACCTCCGTATTTAATCTATACTAACTTGTAAAATTTTATTTTCATCAGCTATTCTTATCTCTTCTTGTTCTGCCTTAACATGAACTACTCCAATTGCTCTTTTAAACATTGAATAAATAGTAGCCATTCCTAAAACTAAAGCAACCATAGAATACTTAAATTTCGGTCCTACTATACCACCGATCTCTTTTTCTACAGAAACAATTCCAAGCGGAGATAATAAAATATATGTAAATACCATTAATCCAAGAAGAAGTGTTGCAACTTCTGGAAATCTTTTCCAAGGTTTCATATCCACAGCAGGTTTTAATTGCTTAGCCTTATAAATTTTTCCAGGCTTTATAGCTGAAATAGTAAACATTATCAAAGCATCTATTACAAATAATATTCCCATAATATGAATATAATTAATTTTAACCTTCAAAACAAAGATTAACAGTGTATACAAAACTATATGACCTATAACAGCTATTTTAGCAGAAAGTGCTGTTACTTTTTTTGAGAAAAACCCTATTAAAACAATAGCAATTGTTGGTATATTAAAAAATCCAGTAAATCTTCTCATAACTTCAAATAATCCACCTTCAGCATACATTGTAAGTGGTGCTACAAACATACTAAATATAGCTAAAAATGTAGCCACTATTTTGGCAACTTTTATTAAATTTTCATCAGTAACATTTGGATTAAGAACTGGTTTATAAATATCAAAACAGAATAGTGTCGCAGCACTATTTAATAGAGAGTTATACGTACTTAAAACAGCTCCAAATATTACTGCGCAATAAAATCCAGTCAGATATTTTGGTAAAACTAATGAAACTAATGCAGGATACGCTGCATCTCCCATTGCTAATTGACCTTTAAATATATGGTAAGCTATAACACCAGGAAAACTAACAATTAGTGGAATTAAAACTTTCATAAATCCAGATATTAAAACCCCTTTTTGTCCTTCTTTTAAATTAACTGCTCCCAAAGTTCTTTGAATTAAAACCTGGTTTGTACACCAGTAAAATAGATTGGCAAAAATCATTCCAGTAAATAGAGTTCCAAAAGGTACAGGATCAGAGGCAGTTCCTATAGCATTTAATTTTTCTGTATGCGTGCTAATAACTTGATTTAATCCGTGCATTAACTTCCCTTCCCCAAGGTGAAGTAAACCAAAGAATGGAACAGCTAAACCTCCAACAATCAATCCAATACCATTTATTGTATCAGAAACTGCAACTGCTTTTAATCCACCAAATATTGCATAAATACTTCCTATTATTCCAATAACCCAAACTAAAATCCAAATAGACTGTACGTAAGTAACTCCCAGAAGATTTGTAAGATTAAAAACTTGATTAAATGCAACTGCTCCTGCATATAAAGCTGCTGGTGTTGATATTAAAACATACCCCACAAGCAATAAAATAGATACAAGCTTTCTTGTTCCAGAATCATATCTTTCTTCTAAAAATTGAGGCATTGTCGTAAAACCTCTTTTTAAATAGTTTGGTAAAAAAAACATAGCTAGTGCTATTGTAGCTATAGCAGCAGTTGTTTCCCAAGCCATTCCACTAATACCTCTTGAATAAGCTTGTCCACTAAGTCCAACCATTTGCTCAGCCGATATATTTGTTAAAAGCATTGAACCTGCTATAACCATTCCTGATAAACCTCTTCCAGCTAAAAAATATCCATCAGCTGTATCTAGTTTTTCACTTTTTGTTTTCCACCAAGAAATTACTGCAACCAAAACCGTGAAGAATAAAAAAGATACTATTGTTAACCCCATTTGATTCCTCCTTAAATCTATTTAATTTTTTATTTTTTAACACACCCATTATTAGAACTTTACTTCTATATTTTCCCCTGAAATTCCATGAAAAGCTCCTTTGGCTATTAAATCTTGCTTATCCCCATGAACAAGTAGCCATTTATTTCTTTTAAAAAGATATTTGTCCTCTTCAGTTAAAATCTCTCTTTCTTCTAGAGAGATTTCTGTATTTGTTTCTTTAGGTAAAATTACAATACATTTAAATCCATCATTTGTTACCTTACATGGTGCAAAATGCATTGTTGTCTGATATAGCTCCACTGCAGACCCTTTTGGTAAAAAAAATGCTTTTACTAAAGAGCTATTTACTTCATTATTTTGAATCTCTGTTGTTTTAGCAAGAAGTAATACTAAATCTGTTACTGCTATATTTATTTCGCTAGATTTATGATATTCTAATCCATTTAAAAATGAATTATTTCCATTACAATATCCTATTTGAACATCCATTCCTCCATAAAAGTTGTTCTTTAAAAATGAAAATAGAGGGGCAATCCCCTCCATATCATCTACAGAACCAACATATATATTACCATTTGGAGGAATATTTGTATTCTTTTCAGCATATTGCAATAATTCATTAAAATCATACCCTGATATTATCTTACCATATCTTTCAAACTCTTCACTAGAACAAGATAAAATTTCTAAATTATTTAATTGATTTAATTTATTAAGCATTATACCCTCCAATTTATATTTAATATTTATAAACTTCTAACTCTAGAATCTCTCCTAAAACTTCTAACTCTTTTGCTACATCGCCATAAATAACTACAAAGTGAGGTTCCCAACCATCTTTTACACTTCTCTTGACTAATTCAAGAGCTTTTGAATCTGTTTTTACAACAACAGAAGCTCCTAAAAATTGTTTTGGTTCATCTAAAGCTTCTCCTGAAGCTATAAAGAATCTAAACTCACCATTTGGTTTTCTTCCAACTCTAAATATTGTTACTATATCAGCTCCCTTACAACCAAACTCCATTGTAGGCCCAATCTTTCTATTTGGATGAACTCCTGTTTCTGCTCCTTTACTTTTATTTGCTAAAGAGCAAGCTGCCATTCCACAGTGCCAGAATGTTACTGTATTTTTATTTTCATCAAGAGATACAGGATCTCCAAAGAATACAGCATTTTTAGTTAACTCTATTCCCATGTACATAGATAGAGCTCCCATTAAATCTGATTCACAAGCTGCAGCAATTAAATTATCATTTAATAGTCCTAAAGCTCCACACACTGGAGTTTTAAATTCTATAAAAAAATCTGGCCAACATCTAGAAGCAAGAGCTTTTATATTATTTGATTCAATAAAATCTTTATAAGCCTTATAAATTCTAGCAAAATCTTTAACGTTATTTTCAGGTATCTCCATTAGTCCTACCATCTTTTCTTTTGCTTCTTCTAAAACAGCTTCAATCTCTTCATCTGAAAATTCTCTAGCTTTAGACATTAATTCTCTCGCTTCAATAGATAGAAGATTTATTCCAAAGTTTTTTAATAATTCAGCATCTAAAGCTCTTCCAAATCCAAATCCTTGTGGTGTATGACCGATACTTGCCATATTTAGGTTTTTCAGAGATTTTTTTAATTTAACTGCTTCTATATATGCTTTTGTTGTCGATATAACTTCCTCTTCTGATGGACCTCCAAATATATATCCAAATTGCTCTCTTCCTAAATGATGGAAAAGATTTCCTGCTGAATATGCTCCTGTTAAAGAGTTTAATCTAAGCCTTCCTCCATCTATAACAGGTTCTCTTAACGTCCATAATAAAATAGGACAATCAAATCTTTTTAATACTTCGCTTGCATATGCAGAATTTGCAAAAGTTGTATTTTGTAATATTATTAAATCTGGTTTTAATCCGTGTAGATATTTTTTCAAATCATCTATAGATAATAATGGAGCTTCTGGATAAATTCCACTATTTGTTAAACTTTCAATCATTTTAACTGATTTTTCAAATTGATCTTGAGCACTTTCTAAATGAAATGTAGGTACTCCAATAGGTATATACGCAACTTTAAATGACATTTTTCCCCCTTAATCTCTTACAACTTTAATTGTTGCACAAAAGTCTTCTTTTCCATATCCTCTGTTTATAGCTTCATCGTAGACACCTTGAACTATTCTAACTCCAGGAAAATTAAGTCCTAATTCATCTAATAATTTTCCTGTTAAATGAACGTCTTTATGCATATTTTCAACTGAAAATGCAGTTGCAAAGTTATTGTCCATTATAGCTTTTCCTTTTCCATCTAGATAAAAGTTTTGTCCTCCACCATAAGATATTGCTTTTATGAAATCCTCTGTAGGTATTCCATTTTTTTGAGAAAGAGTTATCATTTCATTTACACCATTTTGAATTTGAGAAACTAATGTGTTGTGACAAAGTTTCATAACAAGTCCACTTCCATTATTTCCTAAGTGTATTATATTGTTTCCCATACATTCTAAAATAAATTTAACTGATTTGTAAGTTTCCTCTTCTCCACCAACATATATTCCTAAAACTCCAGCCACAGCAGCTGGTACAGATTTTACAACTGGTGCATCCAACATAGTTGCTCCTTTTTCTTTTATCTGCTTTGCTAAATTCATGGAAACTTTTGGATCAATTGTACTCATATCTATAAAAATCTGATTTTCTCTAGCTACTTCTAAAAGTTGCTTGTAAACACTTTGAACATGTTCACTCTTTGGAACCATAGATATTACAACATCTGCTTTTTCTCCAATCTCTTTTATTGAAGTAGCGCCAGTAGCTCCTAAAGTTTCCATTTTTTTAACTTTTTCAGAATCTATATCAAATACTAAAACTTCGTTTTCTAACTTTTTTATAATATTTGAGCTCATTGGCTCTCCCATTAATCCAAGACCTATAAATCCTATTTTCATTTTATACCCTCCATTTTTTAGATTAAGACTAGTTTTACTTTGCTGTTTCATCCCAAGCTTTTCTAAATACTCCTAATCCATATTCTGTAAATGGATGCTCAAAACTTGCTTTATATACATCTAATCCACAAGTTACTATATCTGCTCCTGCTTTTGCTGCATCTGCAATTTGCTTTCCATTTCTTAATGCTGCAACTATAATCTCTGTTTCAAATTCATGGATTGAATATATATCTACAATATCTTGAATGTATTGAGCTGTATCTTCTCCTGAATTTTCTTTCCATCCTACAAAAGGTGATACAAATTTAGCTCCTAATTTCCCTACTGGTATTGCTTGTGATGGAGAGAATACTAATGTTACATTAGTTCTAACTCCTTTTTTCTCTAATTTTCTTGCAGCAATCAATCCCTGCTCAATACAAGGTATTTTTATGATAAAATTTGGAGAATATGCAGCAATTTTTTCTCCCTCTTCAACCATTTCCTGCCATGTAGCTAAGTTTGGATTTATTTCAACAGAGATTGGAAACTTCTCATATCCTACGATATCTTTTTCTTTTACCCATTGTGCTAAATCTTCAATTACTTTTAAAAATGGTTTTCCACTTAACATTATATGTCTAGGGTTTGTTGTAACTCCATCAATCCCATAATTCTCATAAGCATACTCAATTTCGTTTAATTTTGCACTGTCTAAAAAATATTTCATTTCACAACCTCCGATTTATTTTTAATTTAATTAGTTAAAAAAATTAATTAATTTATTTATGATAATGTTATACTCTTTTATTTTTTAAATGTCAACAATTTTTTTAAATTATTTTATTTTTTTAGAACTAATACAGAACATATAGTTTTTTTTATATAGTTTTTAGATATAAATAGAAATAAAAAATTTGACTTTTTTATTTTTTAATAGTATATAGAGATTAAATTATTTTAAATATTTAATTTAACTAATTAATCAATTTAAATTTAGGAGGAACAAATGAAAAGAAGATCTATTTTATTTACAAAGTTATTATCATCTGTTATGTTTTTAGGATTACTTGGTTGTGGTAATGAAACTTCTACAAAAAAAGAAACCGTTAAAATTATAGTTCCATACGGTGCTGGTGGTACTGCTGATGCTATTGCTAGAAAGTATGGAAAAATTGCAAGCGAAAAATTTCCTCAATATGAATTTGTTGCTGAAAATAAAACTGGTGGAGATGGATTTGTAGCATCAGCTTATTATCAGAATATAAATCCTAAATCTAAAGAATTATTTGTATTAGGATATGGAAATGCCTATAGACATACTTTAGGAAAAAAATACGGAACAGAGCAAGTTCCATATGATCTTAATAAAATTCTTCCTTTAGCTACAATTGATGATAGAACATGGATTGTTTATGCTAAACCTGATTTCAAAGTTGAAAATCTTTTAGCCAAAGCAAAAGAAGGTACATTAAAAATGTCAGGAGGTAACCCTTTATCGGATCCTCATTTAGCGCTTGGTTCTCTTTTAGCTTTAGAAAACGGTAAAGTTACAGTTGTGGGATATGATGGAGGAGCTGCTCAAAAGCAAGGTTTAACTTCTGGTGAAGTTGATGTTTTTGTAGGTACTACACAAGCTGGAATGAGTGATGTTGAAGTGGGTACTATTATTCCAATTCTTGCAATTTCTGAAAAAGGATATTCAGGATTTAAAAATCCTAGTGGAAAAATTCTTGTTCCTGGACTTGTAGAAGATAAACATCCAGCTTTAGATTCTAATAAAGATTATTCATCTTCAATTCTTCCTGCTGGAGGATTTATAGCCTCTAGAAATGGTGCAGATCAAGAATGGACTAATAAAGTTGTTGAAATTAGTAAAACTGTTTGGGCTACTGAAGAATATACTAATTGGATTGAAGAGATTGGGTTAAATAAATTTGAAGTTTATAGCTCTGATGCTCAAGCTTTATTAGAGGATGCTAATAATAAAGCTGAAAATGCATATAAACTTTTATCTGGAAAATAATTTCTATCTTGGAGGTTTCAAATGAACATTCGTACTAATTTACTAACAGGATTAATTTTTGGGATATTAAGTTTGACTTTAATTCTTATACTTCCTTCTCAAATTCAAATTCCTGCTTTTGATAATGGAGGTCCTAGTCCTAGACTTATCCCTTATATGGTTTTAATTGGAATTTTTATTAGTTCTATGGGATTAATTTTTCAAAGTTTAGTTTTAAAAAAAGAAAAGATATTTTTTTATGATATAAAAACACAAAAAGCTGGCTTAATTAGCTTAGTTATAATGACTTTATTTGGAATTGTAATGCTTAAACTTGGATTTTTAATTGCTGTTTTTACTATTCTTCCTGTAATGATATTTTCTCTTGGAGAAAGAAAAATATTTGTTTATATTATTACAATTATAATTGGTATTGGTATTTATTTTCTTTTTACAAGAATCTTCAATATTTCTTTACCTATATTTGGAGGGATGTAAATGGACGCTATTTTTGCTGGATTATTTGAGGTTTTAAGTTTTGGAAACATTATGATTATTTTAGGTTCTTTAATTCTAGGTATGATTGTTGGTTGTATTCCTGGTCTTACTGTTACATTAGGAATTATTTTATTATTACCCTTAACATATTCTTTTAAATCTGGTGCAACAGCTATAATAGCACTATTATCTGTTTATGTAGGAGGGATGTACGGGGGTTCTATTAGTGCTATTTTACTTAATACACCTGGAACAAACTCTGCTATAGCTACTTGTTTAGATGGTCATCCGCTATCAAAAAAGGGAAAATCTAAAAAAGCTTTAGATGTTTCCTTATATGCCTCTGTTATTGGAGGATTAATAGCTGCATTTTTATTACTATTTACTTCTCAACCTGTTGCTAAGTTTGTATCTTTTTTTACATCAACAGAATATTTTGCTCTAGCTATTTTAGGTTTATCTTTAATTGCAGGAGTTAGTGGTGATAATATTTTAAAAGGTATAATTTCTGGATTAATTGGAATTTTTATATCTCAAATTGGTCTTGATACTGTTACAGGTGTTTCAAGATTTACTTTCGATACTATGCTACTTTATGGTGGCTTATCTATAATGCCTGCAATGATTGCAATGATTGCTCTTATTCAAATAATGGAAAAATCTAAAGATTATGTTAATTCTAAAGGTAAGTTAATGGAAATTTCTAAAATTGATAATGATGGCATCACAAATAAAGAAAGAATTAAACTACTTCCTGCCATTTGGAAATCTACTTGGATTTCTTCAATATTAGGTGTAATGCCTGGTGTTGGTGGTGGAGTTTCACAGTTCCTTTGTTATAATGAAGTTAAAAGAACTTCAAAAAATCCTCAAGAATTTGGTAAGGGAAGTTTAGAAGGAATCGCTGCTGCTGAAGCTAGTAATAATGCTATAGTTGGAACAGCTTTAATTCCACTCTTAACTCTTGGAATCCCAGGAGATGGAGTTACTGCCTTACTTTTAGGAGCTTTTATTCTTCATGGAATCGTTCCAGGACCTACAATGTTTACTAAGCAAGCAAGTACTGTTTATATGATTATATTTGGAGTTATACTAGCTAATCTTCTTCTATATTTAGTTGGAAATTTATTTACTAAATCTGTTGCTAAAATAGTTCAAGTTAAATACAGTTATCTAGGTCCTATTATTCTTGTATTTTGTTTTGCTGGTGCTTTCGCTGCAAACGGATCTAGTTACGAAGTTGTTTTAGTTATTTTAACTCTTTTATTTACATATATTTTAGTTTTACTAGATATATCTACTATTCCACTAATGCTTGGAATGATTCTCGCTCCTATAATTGAACGGAATTTTGTCAATAGTATGACAATATATAATAACGACATTTTAATTTTTTTAAAAAAACCTATATCTTTAGCAATTTTAATTTTGGCAGCTATTCTTACTATTTCTTTTGTGAAAATTAATAAAAAAATTGCTAAAATGGAAATAGAGTTAGAAAATCAAAATTTAGTTAGTGAGGAACTTCAAACTAGCTAAATTAAGTATTAAGAAATAAAAAAATTATATTTAAAGAACCGTCACTTTTATGGCGGTTTTTTGTTTTTTTATATTTTTTTATTGACGGGCAACTTGCCCTGTATTAATATAACTTAATTTATTATGAGGAGGTTTTTTATGACTAGTGGAATGGCTTTAAAAGAATTTTGTATTATCACAAATATTGGCTCAGAAATATTTATGCGCTTACGAGGAGAAAAAACTTTGGGTAGTGGTGGAAAAATTAAAAAAAATTACTTATCTATGGAATTTCGAATGATTGATGAGCATAATATTAAATGGCTCTCTTTAGATGATATTAAAAAATATTTTATTTTTAATTTCTGTCGTAGTAGATATACAAATCCAACTACGATTCAAACTATTAAAGAGGCTGAGAATCTAATTTTTAAAAATGGTAATTTAATAAACAAGACTATAGAGTATATATTAAAGCAAGATTCAAAACCAGATTTCATTTCAAGAATAGATGATTTGAACTTATATTTAGAACTTTTAAGAAAAAAATCTTCGATTAATATGTCAATAAATTCTAAGGATATATTTAATCTTGAAGCTCCTTTAAAATTTACTAGTTTTATTAACGATTCTATTGAATCTCAAAAAAATAATTCTATAAAAAAAGAAAAAAATTATAGAATTGACTCTCTTGAAAAGATTTTTTTTAATAACTACTCTAAAAATAAAGGTTTTTTACCTCTTCAACACCCTACTGGAAATGGTAAAACATACCAATTGGAAAAATTTTGTGCCACAATTTTAGAAAGTTATATGACTGATGAAAATACAGCAAGTAAAAAAATTATTATTCTTACCAATAATAAAATAAATATAAACAGCATCAGAAAAGGTATTCTATCAAGACTTAAAGAAAGAAATTGTGAAAATCTAAATACAAATATTATCAATATTCTTTCGAGAACAGATATTTTAAAAGAGGGCATAGTATTTAAAGAGATTCTACATTCTCTAAATCACAACGAAAAATTTTTTACCTTGCTAAACAGTAATACCTTAAAATTAGAGAAAGTAAAAAAAATTATTAGCTACTGCTTGACCCAAGTAAATCAAAACTCCAATTTTGATTTTTATGGGTACACTTCTGAAAGCATAAATATACTTAAAGATTATTTAATTCATTATCTAAAAAAAGTTGAACATTTAAAAAAATCTAATCATATTTCAGATAAAGTTGAATTAGAAAAATTACAAAATACTAAAATTCCTAATTTTTATGTAACACTTTTCCCTATGATTATACCTGAAAATCGAAATAAAAAAATTTATATTATGACTACTGATAAGTTTCTTTATGGTTATTTTACTGGAATAAAAAATGAATACTTTTATAATCAAAAGGATAATCTTATTATTATAGATGAAATAGATAGTGCTAAATCTAATTTTTTAAAATATATCAAAGAGAACAAAACTCTTCATGTAAATGGCATTATTGAAAAATTTAATAATAGATTTAATAGTTTTTCAAGAAAAGATAATAATTGTTTTGAACTAATTATTGAAGAATTAGAAAAAGAACACCATCTTTCATCTGAAAAAATAAGTAGTTTAAAATCTTTAGTTTCTAATTATATAAAATCTGGAAATGAATTAAGGGAAAAGTACTCCACTACCTCTAAATATTTTCAGTTGGATGGAATTCAAAGTATTGATCTTTTTCAAAAGAAAGAGGATTTTATTCTTAAAGATGGTTCTAAGTTATATTTAAATAAGTCTAATAGATATTGGACTATAAATCCCACTATTTCAGATTTAGAACTTTCTTCTACTATAGAGGATCTTTATAAACACTCACATGATGAACTATATAATTTATTTAAAGCTTTTAATATTAGACTTGATGAATGTAGTGAAGCTTCTAGTGACGTAACATTACAAGAGGTTATTAATCATTTCTTTTTTGATGATAATATTAATAAAGATATCTTTAAAGAGTATAATGATTTTTATTCTTATCAAGTAAAAAATATCTCTCAAAACTTAACATACGGCGTTCGTTTAAATGGATGTAAATATATTAATATACATGAAGCAAATACAGAATGGGATTATAATAATAGAGCAATTCTAAACTATTATCATATGTTTATGACTCCTGAGTCTTTACTTTTGCTCATTTGTCAAAATAATCTTCTCTATGGAATTTCAGCTACTGCATGTAGTGATACAATTATTGGAAATTTTGATTTAAGTTGGTTAAAACGATTTTTAAAAACAGATTTTATTGAACTTAATTCTGAGGAGAAAGCTATTTTAAGAGAAGAACTAAATTTTATTAATAGTTTTGAAAATAAAGTTGAAAGAACTCTTAATGTGTATTCAGAAGATGATATTTGGAGCTTCAATAAATTAAAAGGATTTGAAAATATAAAGAAAAAGTTAAAGGAAAAAGAGTATCTAGAAATTTTAGAACTCATTACCAATCTTATAGATAGTGAAGGAGATGCTATTCTTTTTAAATACTCAGAAGATTATATTTTTTATGGAGCTTTAGTATTTCTTAATTTTATTTTAGATAACACAACTTCTAGCTTACTATTTTTATCTAATCGCTTCTCTGCAATTGGTACATTAGAAAAAATTGCTATTGCTATTGGAAAAAAATTAAAAAAAGAAATTTGGTTTAAAAGTTTTAATTCAGCAGAACTAGAAAAATCTCTAGCAGATAAAAATAGTGAACTTTTAACAAATCTAAAATTTATGAATAAAAAAGTTATTATTTTTAGCTCATTACAAAGTGCTGGAGTAGGAGTAAATATTAAATTTGAATATGAAGGTAAACCTCATTCTAAAAAACTTGTTAAAATTGATAATAAAGCTAGAAAATATTACGAATTTAATCTTAATATGAAAGATATAGATGAAATTGCTATAGAAAATAAAACTAATTTAGCTGAATTTGATGAAAGCTTTAATCAAGATAAACTAACTTTACTTTATTATGTAAATATGTTGGAAGAAAGTAAAATTATCTGTGAAAAAACAAGTGCACGTCTTCTTAACTCTTTTAGTAAGAAAATTTTTACTAAATTTTATAAATCCTCTAATGACTATGTAGAAAATGCTAGTTCTTGGATTATTCAAGCAATAGGCCGTTGTAATCGTACAAAAGTTAGATGTATAAAAAGAAATATATATTTAGATCTTGATGCCGCTAAGGTTCTAAGTCAATTTAATTTAAATGGAAGAGATACAGTTCAAGATTTTAAATTTATAAAACAGCAATTAGAAAGCAACTTCTCCTTAACTAATCAACATACAAAAAATCTAAATTCTATGCTAGAAAGAAAGAATAAAATTATACAAAACTATTTTGATAGTCAATTTTTAGAAAAAATACAAGAATATAACAATTTAATCATACATCCTAAAGAAAATCTAGATTCTAAAGCTATTCAAAATCTAAAAGAACTCTATGAAAAATATGAAAATTTTAGAGCTCATATTTTAAAATACCCAACAAAAGAGTATAGTGAAAATCATTTAGCCTACTTTGATTATAAAGATAAGATTTCTGGGTATTTAGCAATCTTTAATGAGGAAAATAGTTTGCTTTCTCTTGACTTCTCTAAAACAAGTACACACTCTGTTTCTAAAGATGAGTGTCGTTTAAGCCTTTTAAAAGAAGTTGATGAACTTAAATCTTTATTAAATGAAAAAGTTGGAAATTTTGATGAAAATTACTCTATTATTCTACCGTATATCTATCAAGCTATATTTAAAGGTAAATTAGGAGAGCTTATTATACGAAGACTTTTAGAAAATTATACTTTACAATTTAAATCAAGTGAAACTATTGTATCAAAAGGATTAGTTGAAATTTTTGATGACATAACCTCTTCTGGACATTATATTGACTATAAAAACTTTAACTTAGATAAATTTAAGTACAGAGATTTGTTAGCAAAAGAGATTACAAATAGAGTTCAAATTAAATCTAAATATATAAACTTTCATAATAAATTATTTATTATAAATTTAATTAGTCCTAGCTCTGAAAATAATTTACAATCTTTTTCATATTATAAAACTACATTGACTAAAGATGGAGAACTTACTCCCAGCGAAAACTTTGAAAATTCGGAGGTTATTGTAGTTTCTGGAGTTATAAACTATTCAAAAGAAGATAAAGATAAATTAGAGATTAATCATGATGTTCTATATAAATTAGTAAAGCTACTTGAAGGAGGAGATAGAAATGAGTAAAAATAATTATTACAATAGTGGAGAACTTAAAATAATAGATATTAACTATAAAAATATTATAGAAAATTTTAATATTTTTAAAGTAAAAATAAATGACTCTTTATTAAAAATAGATGGTTATGGAAATTTTAATGCTAAACTTTTTAAAGTTATCAAGAATATAGCAAATATTAGAAGTTATTATTACAATACAAATAAATGTGAACTTTTTGTTTTGGGTAATAAAAAGTTAAATTTAGAAAAAGCTCAACTTCTTAATTTAGTTTTATCAATACCTCAAAATTTATGTGAAAGTATAAAGTCTTTGAAAGGTTTAGATGAGCTTTATCTTTTAAAGCTATTTTCTAGACAGCTTCCTTATAGTAAATTTAAAGTAGAAAATTCTGATGAGGATATAAAATTTATAGATATTAATGCTTTATATTTTTTTCTTCATACAGATAAATCAAAAAGCATCTTTAAATTTATAGAAGTAGGTATAAATAAATCTAAGTATTCTAATTACTATGAGATTAATTTAAATCAAGTTACTTTTAGTGATGAAAAATATTTTAAAAATGCCTTCAAAAATACAAAAATCTTTAAAGCTAGGGAGAGAATAAATTTTGATCCTATTACTAGACTTATGATTCCTGATAAAAATGGACATTTTATTAAAGGAAATCCATTTACTAAAGATCATAAAACCATTTTTTTAACTGAAGATATAAATAAAATTTCAAAACTTCGTTCATATTTTTTTACAATATTAAAAAATTCGTTTAATAAATACCTATCAGAGTATATAAAAGTTGAATTTATTACTCTTTCAAATTATAAAAACTTTAAACCTAAAAGTACTATGAATTTCTTTCAAAAAAATCTAAAAATGCATACTCAAACAATTAATTTATACAGAGTTGAAGATATTTTAAAAGGTAAATCTACTCTTGAACATAGATCTAATTCTGATGTTAAAATTATAAAAAATTGCATTTCCAATGAAATTTATCCAAACTTAAAAATTATAGATAGAGGAGTTATCCCTTTTAATAATCTTATTGAAAATGATGATTGGAATCTTTTTATTTTAAACTCTTCTAATTCTGAAGAGTTAGAAATTGATGGATATAAACTTATTAAAGAAAAGTCAAATATAATTAGCCAAGGTATCTGTATAAATAATTTAGAAGATACAGCCATAAATATCGCTGTTAAAAGATCTCTAGATGAACTTTTTATCAAGGAACAAATAAAAAATAGAGATATTAGTAAACTTCATAAACTTTATCATATTTTTTCTGGAATGGGTGGCTATCATTTAAAAAATGGTAAAATTAAAAATATACTTATTCATGATAATGGGAAAATTTCAATTGATAGTTGTTATGAATGGGAAAATAATGATTTAAGCAGAAATTTTTTTAAAATCTTAGATGAAAATAATATAAAATATATTAATAGCAGAAGTGAAGAGATTAAAATTCTAATTATTAATGATAAAACTATTTTAATTGAAAATACTAACCTTAGGCCTTATTTTGATACAAATAAATTTAAAGAAGCGTATATTTCTAATATTCAAAGTGGTTTTAAATCAATTAGTAGATCTAAATCTGGATTTTTAAAATACTCTATTGGAATTTGGATAAATGAAAAGGATAACATGTATTATTCATTTCATAAAACTGGTATCAAAGGGACATTAACATTTTCGCCAAATATTAAAAGAGTTATTAGTAAATCTAAAGTTACCTCTAAAGAATATGAACTTATTGGAGAAACTTTAAACTTTATTTATCATTCAACTCCTTCTAGAATGAGTTCCTATCCTTTTATTTTTAAATTAACATCTGAACTTTAATATTAAAAGGAGCAATCAATGACTAAAAATATAAAAAAATATATAAGCTATGAATCAAAAGTAAAAGAGGTTAATTCAACTATAATTAACTTACAACTACAATTAATAGGAGTAGAAAAAAGTCTTGAAAAAATAAGAAATGAAATTTTTAAATGTAATAGTTCTTCCAAACATAGGTTCTTTAAAAAATTAATTAAATTTTTAGACTCAAAATTTAATATCCAATATTATATTAATATTTTGAATAAAGAAAAAAATTTAACTGTCCTTGAAACTAATATAATAACACTTAAATCAAAAATTTTAGAAAAAGAAAGTATTAAAAAATTTCTTTTAAATAAGTTAGACTATAATAGTCACCTAACTTACAATCGCATTATTTACTCTCCTGAACTTAGAGAGGAAGTTCAAAATTGGAATCTTGAACATCCCAATGAAAAAGCTGTTATTAAAATAACAGAGCATGCTATTCTAAGGTATCTTGAAAGGGTTAAAGGTATCGATATGGAATCTATAAAAAAAGAGATGGTTCCTGATGAGCTGAAAGAAAAGGCCCTTAAAAATGGAAACTATGAGATAAATAAATTAAAATACATCGTTCAAGGAAAACAAATTATCACCGTAGTTCATAAAAAAGCTGTAAAAAAAATATTTAATCTCGATAATATTTCAAATGATAAAAAATATAATAACTATCGACTTAGAAAAGGGGCTCCTTTAAAGTATTTAAATTTGTATAATCAAAATAAAAATACGAGATTTTCCCAAGTTTATTATAAATTGCAAAAAAATTAAATACATATATTTTACCTTCTTAGCTATTAATTTGTATAATTAGATTAATAACTAAGTAGGTTTTTTTATATCTAGAAAAAATCTTATGAAAAAATGGAATCAAAAAGTAAGAGGTTGGGAAGGAATCTTAAGAATCTTATCAATCGAATATGAGAGTCGTTTAGAGAAATATTTGAAATAAAAAAGCTATCTTAGCAACAAGTACCTTGGAGTACCTAATCTAAGATAACCTTTTTGAACATTTAAAGTTTGATAGCTAAGAAATAAATTTACACTAAATTTGCTACACTCCCGATTAATACATAGATACAACCTATTTATATAAAATAATTTCAATACAACTTTATAATTTCTTGAGTTTTTACATCTAATATAACCATTAGTACAATTGTACTAAATCTGGTTATAGGTGACTCGGCTTCTCTTTTTTCTAGAGCAACCTCTACTAACTCTTTACATTCTTGAAGTTACATATCATCACTCCTTTTTTATAACTTTTTTTATTGTAAAGATTCTTTGTTACCTCTATTTTTTTCCGAATTCAAAATAGATATTTGACAAAATTTCAAACTGTTCCTGTCTAAAATCATATTCTAAATTTTTTAGTAGCTTTTCCTGTAAACCTTCATTTTTTTGACTATATATAAAATTTAATTGTTTATCATATCTAAAGGATATACTTGTCCCTATTTTCCATTTTAAAAAATCAAAAAAAGTATCTTCACTATATTCTTCAGGAATTTCAATTCTTTGAAAATCAATTTTATCAAATATTCTTAATATCAATTCAAATCTTTTTTCTTTTACTTTATCATTTAAAATTTTATTCTCCACAGTTTTCCTCCAATTTATTTTTTTATATTATACCATCTTAACAAAAAAAGTTGCAGAAATTTTCATTCCTACAACCTTTTATTAGATTTAAATATTGCTTTATCCTATTCCTCCATAAAGAATTCCCACAATATAAACTATTATTGCAATTCCACAAAATAGATATTTTGTTACTGGTTCAAACCAAGCTCCAACTTTTTTTTCTCTTCCAATTTGTACTTGCTCTCTTGCAAATCCAGATTTACAAATCCAATAGATTACAAGTCCTGCTAAAAGTGCACCTAATGGAATTATATATATTGAAACAAAATCCATCCATGGAGATAATCCATCTCCTTCAAGAAAAACTCCAACCGTAAATGAAACTACAGCAACAATTCCAATAGATTTTAATCTTGATAATCCCAAACGACTTTGCAAAGCTTCAACAGGAGTTTCAAATAAATTCATAAGAGAAGTTACTCCTGCAAATAACACTGCTATAAAAAATACTATAGCAATTATTTGTCCACCAGGCATATTTTGAAATACTGTAGGAAGAGTAACAAACATAAGACCTGGACCTGCCCCAGGCTCAAGTCCATAAGCAAATACTGCTGGAATAACTACAAGTGCAGCCAACATTGCCGCACATGTATCAAAGAAAGAAACATTTAGAGCTGAATTAACTATATCTTCATTTTTACTTAAATAACTTCCATATACAATAGTTCCTGATCCAGCTAAAGATAACGAAAAAAATGCTTGTCCTAAAGCAAAAACCCAAGTTCTAATATCTTTAAGTGCTGACCAATTTGGATTAAATAAGTAGCTATAACCTTGTTCCGCCCCTGGTAACATATATATTCTAATAGCTAAAAATAAAAATAATCCAAAAAATGCTGGCATCAATATTTTATTTACTTTTTCGATTCCTCCTGCTATTCCCATAGCCATTAATGAAAAAGTTAGTAATAAACCTGCTATATGCCAAGATACACTCCCAAAATTTGAAGCTAAAGCCCCAAAGTAAGGTCCTGGCTGTGATTCAATAATTGCTCCTGAAAGAGAGGCAACACAATACCTTAATATCCAACCAACAACTACAGCATATCCTATGGCTATAGCCAATGATCCTATAACAGGTATTAATCCTATTATTGTTCCTCCTTTTAGTCCTCTTTGTTTGAAAGCTTTTTCAAAAGCTCCAAGTGGGCCAGTTCCCATAGAACGCCCTAATGTCATTTCACCGATTACTCCTGTAAATCCTATTAAAAGAACAAATGTAAAATACGGAATAAGAAATGCTGCTCCTCCAAATTGCCCAACTCTATATGGAAACATCCAAATATTTCCCATTCCAACTGCTGAACCAATACAAGCTAAAATAAATCCAAATCTTGATTTAAAACCATCTCTATTATTATCATCTATTAAAACCGTTTCTACACTATTCTTTATATCTTCCATTAACCCTCCCTAGACTATTTTTTAATCTTCTATAATCTCTAGGGAAGCTTGGAAGTGTCTTAATATCGGTGGTTCCCAAGTTATTTTGTATCCTCTTGTGATTTCATGAGCTCTCTCTTTTATCGCTATTAAAGCATCTGCTATTACATCTAGATGAGCTTGTGTATAAACTCTCCTAGGAATAGCAAGTCTTGTAAATTCAAAATCTGCTTCTAATTGTTCATTTGTATCTGGGTCATTTCCTAACATGTAAGAGCCTATATCACAACTTCTAATTCCAGCTTCTTTATAAAGTTCTATAGCTAAGACTTGCCCTGGAAACTCATTGAATGGTATATTTGGGAAAATTTTTGAAGCATCTACAAATACACCATGTCCACCAACTGGAGATTGATATATTATTCCTGCATCATCAAGACGAGAAGCTAAATACTCCATCTGCCCAATTCTATATCTTAAAAAGTTTTCATCGATTCCTTCTAATAATCCTATAGCCAGTGCTTCTAAATCTCTTCCCGAAAGTCCTCCATAAGTTGTAAATCCTTCAAAACTTATACAATTTGCTTTTATTTTTAAGATCATATCTGCATTTTCCGCAGCATTCTTTACTCCTATTAGTCCTCCCATATTAACTATTGTATCTTTTTTTGCTGACATAGTGAAGAAATCTGCGTAAGAAAACATCTCTTTTATTATATCTTTTATCGACATATTTGCACATTCAGGCTCATCTCTTTTTATAAAATATGCATTTTCTGCATAACGTGCTGCATCTATATTCAATGGTATATTATATTTTTTACAAATAGCTGCGACTTCTCTAGCATTTTTCATTGAAACAGGCTGCCCACCAGCAGAGTTATTTGTAATAGTCAATACTACTAACCCTATTTTTTCTGGACCATACTCTTGTATTAATTTTTCCATTTTTTCAACATCCATATTTCCTTTAAATTTAGATCTTTTACCTGGATCTTTTGCCTCTGGAACTACACAATCTAACGGTCTTGCTCCTGCTAGGATAACATGTGCCCTTGTTGTATCAAAAAACATATTTGAAATTGCATATTGGCCCGACTTTAAAAAAGTTGGAAATAACACTTTTTCTGCTGCCCTTCCTTGATGCACTGGTTGAATAAATTCATATCCAAAAACATCCTTAGCAGTATTTACTAATTTAAAATAACTTGAAGCTCCTGCATATGCTTCATCACCTCTCATTACCCCTGCCCATTGATCTTGACTCATTGCATTAGTTCCTGAATCTGTTAATAAATCAATGTAAACATCCTCTCCTCTTAAATTAAAAAGATTATAATTAGCCTCTTTAATTTTTTCTTCTCTCTCTTCTGGTGTAGTCATTTTAATTGTTTCAACCATTTTAATTCTAAATGGTTCTGGAACATACTTGATAGCCATAAAGTTATACCTCCGTCTTTAGTCTACCCCGGTCATCTGTTTTCAGATAGGCGGACGGTATTTCCTTTTTAGAATTTTATTCAAATTCTTAGTAACTCTATATACCCCATTAAAATTCATTTTGTCAAATAAAGTTCCATCTTTATTTTAATAAGATATTTTTAATTTTTTATTTTTGACAGCTTTAAAAAGTTAATTTTAGAGATCGAAAAACAAAAAATTTTAAAAATTGGTTCCTTAGAATGTGTGTGGTAATATAAAAAAGTTCTTTGGAAAATGTAAAATGGACCCTATAAGACAGACTCACTTTCTTTACGTGTCCACCCTATAGGATCCATTTTATAGAATTACCTTAGCTTTTTTATTCTAAGCAAACAAACAAAATATAATAAATAAAATAGAAACTATTAAACTAAAGAAAAGATAAAAATAATCATTTTTTTCTAACTTATAATCTTTTAATCTAGTTCTTTTAATCCCATTTCCATATCCTCTAACTTCCATAGATATTGCTAAATTTACTGCATTTTGTATTCCACAAATAACTACTGGAAAAAACAGTGTTAAGATATTGCTAATTTTTTCTTTCAGATTCATCAATTTATAATCAATGCCTCTTGCTTTTTGAGCTATTATTATTCTTTTGCTTTCTTCTTCTAACATTGGAATAAATTTAAATGCCAAGGCTGTTATAACTCCTATTGAGTCAACTGGAACTTTAAATATTTTTAAAGGTGATAACATCTTCTCTATTACAAATCCAATCTCTCTAATCTCCATTTTAGAAACCATAGAGGTAACTAATAAAATAATTGTTAAAAGTCTAAAAGTAGAAAGAAAGACATATTCTATATTTTTATTCATTAAAAGTAAATTTACAAATATCATTGATAGTAGAAGTCCTATTGAATATTTAAATATTCGTTTTAATTTATTTAAATCAGTTGAAAATAATTTCATTTGATAAAATACAAATGGTAAAATTATAATTATCTGATAATACTTATTTGCAAAACCAATTGCTATAATATAACTTATAGTTGTATAAAATACTATTCGAGGATCAAAATCTTTCTTTAGCATTTATCTCAATCCTCTCTAATAATTCATCTATGTTTTTCATATTTTCTGTTCCTATTCCAAATTTATTAATAATTTTACAAAATTCTATAAATTCTAAGTCAGATTTCTCTAGAACTTTTAAAGGAACTCCTTTATTTATAATTTTTTTATTTTCTAATAAAAAAACTTTATCCCCATATTCTAAAACATCCTCTAATAAATGAGATATTTGTATAATTGTAACTCCTTTATTTTTCAATTGTTTTAAGATATCAAAAAATAATTTTTTATTTTCTAAATCTAATCCTGCAGTGGGTTCATCTAATAATAATAATTTAGGAGAAGTGACTAAAATTGATGCTAATGCGACTAACCTTTTTTGACCCCCACTTATTTCATATGGAGATTTATTTAAAATTTCATCAGAAAGTTTCAAAAGTTTTAAAACTTCATTTACATTCCTATCAATTTCTTCTCTAGATACTTTTTTCTTAATTAAAAAGTACTCAATCTCTTCTTTGATTGTATTATTAAAAAATTGTTTCTCAGTATATTGAAACATATATCCCATAGCTTCTCTAAATTTTTTTAAATTTAGAGAATTAGATAAATTAGTCCCTTTCCATAAGATTTCTCCTTGAATATTATTCAATAAAAATCCTATAGTTTGTAAAAGTGTTGATTTGCCACTACCTGTTTTTCCTATTATAAATGTCCATGAACCTTCTTCTATTTCCATATTGAAGTTTTCCAAAATTATCTCATCATATCCTGAGTTAACTTTTTTTAAAGAGATTTCCATAAATGCTCCCCCATTTTATTCAAGTTAAAAATATCTTCTGAAACATCCTTTTTAGTTCTTAAATAAATGCTTCTAGCGACTTTAAACATGGGTGGCAGCTCTATGCCTTGGTCTATTTCGTTTTTTACAAGAAAGCTCATAAAAAGCCTTTTAGGCCCATTAAAATTGATTTTGTTTTTTTCAAGATAAATAACTTCATCACAAAATTTTATTTCATTTAAATGATGAGTTACCAAAATTACTGTCATCCCCTTATTACTTAATTTTCTTAATATACCTAATATTATTTTTCTATTTTCTGGATCTAGCATTGATGTCCCCTCATCCAATATTAAAATTTTAGGATCTAAAACTAAAGAGGATGCTATACAAACTCTTTGTTTTTCTCCACCTGATAATTTAGATATCTTTTCATTCTTTTTTTCGAAAAAATCTATTTCTTTCAATAATTTTTCTACTTTTCTTTTCATGAAATCTGAACTATATCCATAATTTTCCATCGAAAAAGCAAGTTCTTCCTCTACAATATCAGTTACAAGTTGTTCATCAGGATTTTGAAATACTATTCCTATATTTTTTCTACATTGAAAAAGACTTTCTCTTATATTTAAATTATCTATATATATATTTCCTTGACTTACTTTTTCTATACCTAAAATTAATTTTATTAAAGTACTTTTTCCAGAACCATTTTTCCCTAATAAAGTATAGAATTTTCCTTTTTCAAAATTTATAGAAAAATCTTGGAATATAATTTTTTGATCGTAAGAAAATTGTATTGACTCTAATTTAATCAATCTCTTCACTCCAATCATCAATGTCATAAAAATTTATTTCTATATTTTTTTCTTTTAAAAGCTCTTGTAAAATTTCCATAAAAACTCCCTTTTCAGAAACTAAATGAACTCTTTTTAAAATATCATCTAAATTTTTATAACAACTTGCTTCACCTTCCCAATCGCCTCTGCAAGTTTTATTAACACCACAACTTGGACTACCTTGTATTCCATATATCCCATTTATTTTATAACCACACTCAATATACATTTCTATTTGATTTATAATAGGATATAATAATGCTTTACATTCATCTTTAAAATTAGGGTATTCCAACTGATCTTTTACATGTCCCCATCTTTTTAAACCTAAAATAGATAATTCTGGACATGGAAGTTGAATAATTCCACAATTATTTAAAATAAAATTTTTTATAAAATTTAAAAATTTATCCTGTTTTTTTGCATAAGGTTTTACTACACAATTTTGATTTAAAATACAATGAGATACAACAATAATGTTTTTTCCTCTTTCCATGACTACCCTCTTATCTTGTTTAATAAATTATTAGGAAGTTTATTTATAATCATTGCCACTACTACACATGAAGCAATTTTATCAATTAAATTTGACATTATTCTAGGAATAAAAGCTGCTGTAAATATCTTTTGTCCACTTTTTGCTAGCCATCCTGTCAATATATCCATTGAACCTCCTGCTAATCCACCAAATAATGATACAGCTATTGGTGTCCCGATTAAAGGAGCTAGAATTGCTAATAAAATTCCTGTTAAAACTGCTGTTTTTATTGTAAATCTAAATTTTTTTGAAATAATTCCAACAACTATTCCTATCATCATATTTACTATAGCAAATGGAAGCTCTACAGGATTATTTACCATAGCTGTTATTACGTTTGTAATTAAACCTGTAATACCTCCGAAAAATGGTCCCAGCAAAGCTCCAGAAAGTATAGTTCCTATTGTGTCTAAAAATAAAAAAGGTATATTAAAAGTTTTAGCTAATGTTGCGAGTATAATATTAAGTCCTACTCCTAATGCTGATATTGTTATTGATAAAGTATTTTTGTTCATTTTTCCTCTCTTTTAGTTTTCACTTAAACTAATCTTAATACATTTTTTATAATAATTTCCGTTTATTTAGGAACTTTTTTATAACTTTTAACCTAAA
>NZ_JBOFXD010000119.1:0-5463 GCF_051653945.1 Cetobacterium sp. | reverse complement strand
ATGAGATGGAAGATGATTTTGTTGCCCAAGTAAACGAAGCCTTAAAAAAATACAAAATTGAAGCTGAGCTTATAGTTCAATCTGAAGTTGGAGTAGACGAAGTTAAAACTCTTCTAAAAACTGCTGACTTACTTATGTTAGAGCAAAGTGTATATTTAAACGATCTATTTTTAGAGTTATTAAAAATTGCCTACAGACCTATTATTATTTTGAGAAATAAACCACTAACTTTTAAAAATATCTCAATTGTTTCCAATGATGGAATTAAAATCAATAAAAGTGTTTATAATTTTTTAACTCTTTTCCCTAACCTTGACACAGATAGTATTCCAATACTTACATGGAATTGTAATTATGAAAAACACTATTTAGTTGATCTTCTAAAAAATAAAGGTCTTTCTGCAGATGTTATAAACTTTAATTCTAAAGATGATACATTAAAAGATTTTTATTTTGCTCTAGGAAAATCTAATTTAGTTGTTATGGGAAATCTGAGCCGTTCTTTTTTCTTTGAAAAAATAACTAACAGAACTGGACTAAACCTTTTAGAAAATTTGAACACATCTATCTTTATAGGATAAATTATAACTCTATTACATAGAAAAATGGTGTAACTACTTAGCTACACCATTTTTCATTTACGCCTCTATTTCTCTTTTAACCTTTATAGCTTCAACTATCTCATCATAATATTCATCATTTAATCTATAATATTTTTTGTAGATCACATATCCAAATATTGAAAGTAAAATTGGAAAAACTATCATTAAATATTTTATTCCCATTATAGCTGAACCACTTTGAGCTACATTTGGAATATACCCCACCAGTGATAACCCCATTCCTATTAACCACCCGCTAATAGCTGATGCAGATTTTACAAGTAACGTTTGAACTGAGAAAATTACACTTTCATTTCTACTTCCAAATTTAAATTCACCATAATCCACAACATCTGCTAACATTACTGTTGAAATTCCTAAAGTTAATCCCCCTCCTAGCTTTGCTACTATTCCAGCTAAAGCTATTAAACTTGCATTTGTTGGTGCTACATTTCCAAAAATGAATAACATTAAAAATCCAACTACAGGAAGTGCACATGCCAAGAAAAATACCTTTTTTCTTCCTAGCTTTCTTGATAAAATTGGAAACATCATTAAAGATCCTATCTCAGCTAACCCTGAAAATCCAGTGAAAACTGAAAATAGCGTCTCTACTCCAATTACATATTTAAAGTAGTATATTGCCACTCCACCTGAGATTTGAGCCATTAAGTTGTACATTAAAACTGTTCCAATCAACGCCACCAATTGATCATTTTTCAAAATTAATCTAAAGGCTTCTTTTAAATTTATCTTTTCACTATTTTTCTTAGTTTTTATTTGCTCCTTTACATTTGTTACCATAAGTAAAGTTGTTAAAATAAATACTCCTGCAATTCCAAGTGATAGTAATGAAAACCCTCTTCCCTCATCTCCTTTTCCTAAAAATGCTATTAGTGGTAACCCTAAACTTCCAAGAGATAGCCAAGCTAAACTTGCAAATATTCTAGGTACTACTGCTATCTCCTCCCTTTCTTTTTTATCATCAGAAAGGGCTGGTATCATAGACCAAAATGGTATATCCATAACTGTATAAGTCATCCCCCACAAAATATACATAATAGATATATAGATATATAAACTTTTTCCACTAAATGCCTCTGGTTTAGTAAACATTCCAACTACTGTAACAGCATTTAAAAGAGTTCCAATTAAAATCCAGGGTCTAAATTTTCCCCACTTACTTCGAGTATTATCTACAATCATCCCCATAGCTGGGTCATTTATTGCATCCCACATTCTAGCTACTAAAAATAGTGTTCCTACAAATGCTGGTGCTAAACCTAAAACATCTGTAAAATAATACATTAAAAATATATAAACTATTGCACAAGCATAATCTTTTCCTAAAGCACCTAAACCGTATGATAATTTTGTTTTTAAACTGACCATGATACTCCTCCCGTGAGCTTTTATTTAATCTCTTTTAATTTAAAAATTCTACTTTTAAAATCTTGAGTTTCTGAATCCTTTGAAAAATATCTCTCTGGCTGTGGAAATACAATTCCAACACTCATAAGTTCATCTCCATAAGCTTCAAATACATCATTTACTAAATATTTTTTCTCAGAATCTAACCCTTTCAGTATCACTTTTTTATTATATCCTGGATTTGGTTCAGCTAAAATTGTAAAATGTCCAACTAAAGCCTCATCTTTTTCCTTACTCACAACCATCCAAGCTGCTGTATTTCCTTCAAAAGGACTTTCTAATCTATAAAAATCTCCAAACTGTATAAGTTTTCTATTGCTTTTATAAAAATTTAAATACTGTCTTACCTCTTCTCCCATTTGAGTATCAAAGTCTAAAAGATTCAATTCATACCCAAAGTTTCCAAAAGTCGCTACATCATTTCTTATTTTCAAACTAGTCTTTCTCGCTGTTTGATGATTTGGTATATCTGACACATGAGCTCCCATTGATATTAAAGGATAAGCCAATGATGTTCCATGTTGAATATTGAGTCTTACTATTGCATCTGTATCGTCACTAGTCCAAACTTGTGGCATATAGTGTAACATCCCTGCATCAAATCTTCCCCCTCCTGATGCACATGATTCAAATAGTATATGTGGAAACTTAGTTGTTAATTTTTCTAAGATTTCATATAATCCAAGTATGTACTTATGTGGCAAATCTTGATATGTTATCTCTGTCATATTTCTATTCATATCCCATTTTACATAACTTATTGGTGCTTCTGAAAATCTTTCAGATAAAATATCTACTATATAATCTCTGACCTCTTCTTTTGAAAGATCTAATATATATTGATTTCTCCCCATTGATAATCTTCTATTTTGTACCCCTAAAATCCAATCTGGATGCTCCTCATATAATCTACTATTTTTACTAATCATCTCTGGTTCAAACCAAAGTCCAAACTTAATTCCCTCTTTTACTACCTTTTCTCCTAATCCTTTTACTCCATTTGGCAATTTTTCTAAATTCGGAAACCAATCTCCTAAAGATGTTTTATCATCATTTCTTTTTCCAAACCAACCATCATCTAAAACAAAGAGCTCAAATCCTAACTCTTTTGCTTTTCCTGCCATAGCTACAATTTTCTCCTCATTAAAGTCAAAATATGTCGCTTCCCAGTTATTAACTAAAATTGGTCTTTCCTTATCTCTCCACTCCCCTCTTGCAACTCTCTCACGGAAAAGTTTATGGAAAGTTTGACTTAAATCATTCATACCTTTATCACTATATACAATTATTCCCTCTGGAGTTTGAAAACTTTCCCCACTTTCTAATTCCCATTTAAAATCAAATGGATTAATCCCCATAGTAACTCTTGTTGCATCAAAATGATCTACCTCCACATGTGCTAAGAAATTTCCTGAATAAACTAAAGCAAACCCTATACTTTCCCCCATATTTTCAGTTGTTTCAGGTCTTTTTAAAATTATAAATGGATTTTGATGAGCACTACTCGCTCCTCTAGTACTATCAATATACTGACTTCCAATCTCAAGTTTTCTATTTTTTATAAATCTCTCTCTTGCCCAAGCTCCAGAAAGGTGTATCATCTCATAATTATAATCTGGAAGATCTAATGCAAAACTCATAGCTCTATGGATATTTATACTCTCTTTTCCATTATTTTCAAATCTTGCATTTCTTGTAATCACATCTCTATCTTTATATACCGTATATGTCAAAAATAGTTTACAATTTAAAAGAGCATCTACTAACTCTATCTCTAAAGTTTCTCCCTCCTCCTCACTCTCCATATAAGTTGAAGGTAATCCTTTTAATTTTTCCTTTCCTTTATATACTCTATAGCCTTTATATACAAACTCAGTAATTCTACTTTTATCACTGCTCTCTATTTGAAAAGCTGGTTTTCTAAAATCTGTTGTTCCATACGATGGATACTCTTGCTTATAATACTCTAAAGAAAATCCAGGATCATCTTCATGATGAGCTATTATTCCTATTCCTACTTCTGGTTGATTAAAAAAATGAGAAAAACTTTCTCTATGTTTTATTTTTTTACCAAAGTATAAGTTACCTAACTGCCCATTCTTCATGACATTAAATATATAACTCATATTTAAACTTTGTAAATGAAACTCTTTTTTCTCCTTGTTTATATGTATCATCTTTCCTCCTTGTTAGTCTAAATAGCTCTCTTCTATATACTCTTTTAATCCTTTTATCAAAGTTGTTTTTACAAAAGTAATCTTTTGCTTTTCTCCTTTATCATTTACAAGTAGTTCCACAGCTGTTTTAGCTAAATTATTTATATCTGGAGCTACTGACATTAGTCCCAAAGGGATTGTATTTCTTAAATTATCAAATCCTATAATTGGAATATTCTCTTTTCCATTTTCTTTTAAAATATTATTTACACAATAACTCATATTATCGTTGGCACAGAATACTCCATCGAACTCTATATTTTTCTCTAACAAATCCATAACTATCTCTGTAGCTTTTTCATCAGAGTAGTTACCATTATAAATCATTGGAACTATCCCAAATTTTTTCATAGCTTCTAAATATCCATTTTCTCTTTCTCTTCCAGAAAGTTTAGACCTATCTCCTGAAATATGAAGTACTCTCTTTTTACCTAATTTTATCAGATGTTCAGTAGCTTCTTTAGCTCCATTAAAGTCTTCTGTATTTATATAATAAACTTCCTTATTTTCACAATTTGGATTTGAAAGATAATCAACTAATACTATTGGCGAGTGTTGTTTTATTATCTTTTGAATATTTTCATCCCCCTCTTTAAATCCTATAAATATTCCTCCTACTATATCTCTGTTAATATATAAAGATTCTATTTTAGAAAAACTATTATCATTTATTACATCAACCAACAGTTGATAATCTGATTTTAACGCCTCTTTTAAAGTTCTATTTATAAAATCTAAGTAGTAACCAAAAGATAATCCATTATCTAGTATTTTACTCTTATCATTATTATCTCCATAAATAAAAAGTCCAATTGTTTTACTTTTTTTTCCAGCTAAAACCTGAGCACTTGTATTTGGAATATATCCTAGTTCATCTATAACCTTTAAAATTTTTTCTCTTGTTTCTGAAGGAACATTGGGATAATTATTTATAACTCTCGAAACTGTACTTCTTGAAACTCCAGCCATTTGAGCTACCTTCGTGCTATTTATCTTCACACTATCCCTCCCTATTGTTTTATGAACGCGTGTTTATTATTTTTATAAAACGATTATATTGTATTTAGAACATTTTTACAATGTTTTTTAGTTATATATCATTCAACTTATTTAACTCCAGTAAATTAAGTATTCTTTTTCTTTTTTTTATTTAATAGAGGATTATACGATTTTTTTTGTAAATCTATTATAGTGATATTTAATTAATGAGGTGG
>NZ_JBOFXD010000118.1:0-21818 GCF_051653945.1 Cetobacterium sp. | reverse complement strand
AGTTACTTCAATTGCATTAACCCCACCAGCGATACAAGCATTAGAAACACGTTTAGCTTCCTCTAAGTTTTCAGCTCTAACAACAGCAACAACTCCAGTATTTATAAGTCTATCTATGATTTCATGTTTTTTTAACATTCTCTAAACCCCCTTAAATTTCTTTTATTAATTGAATTAATTTTATAAAAATAGTGAGGTTTAAACAACGTCAATTTTATAAAAAAATTCCATATATGAAACTAAAGGAAATAAGCCACTAAAAAGGTAGAAATATATTGTAAAATATAGTAAAATGTAGGTAATACTCTATATAGGTTTTAAGGAGGAAAAATGCAAAATTATAATGAGTTATTAGAAGCGAATTTAGAATGGGTAGAAAAAAGATTGGATTTAGATAAGAACTATTTTAAAAATCTTTCTAAAGGTCAAAATCCACCGTTCTTATATATAGGATGCTCAGACAGCAGAATGCCCATTGACACATTTACTCAAAGTGAACCTGGAAGTTTTTTTATTCATAGAAATATAGCTAATCAGGTATTTTCTAATGATATGAATTTTTTAGCAACTTTAGAGTATGCAGTTGAACAGTTAGAAGTAGATCACATAATTGTTTCGGGGCATTATGAGTGTGGAGGGATAAAAACAGCTCATGACAAGTGTAGACACTCTTCAATAATATCAAGTTGGTTAGTACCAATAAAAAAGATAGAAGTAGAGCATAAAGAGGAGTTAGAAAGTTTAGCAACAGAGCAGGAAAGGTTAGATAGATTAACAGAATTAAATGTATTGGAGCAATTAAAACATATATTTGAATTATCAGTTATAAGAAATAGGATTGAGAGTGGAAAATATCCAAGAATTCATGGATGGGTTTTAGATATCAGAAGCGGAAAGATAGTTGAAATAGAGATTCCAATAGAGGATTGGAAATCAAAAGGAATAATACCTAAAGAGTATCAAGCTTAATAAATAATCCTTTGTCTTTTAAAGATTTAAAAGATAGAGGATTTTGTTATATAGTAATAAATCAAATTTGTTTCATCTGTAGAATTTATTTAGTTTAAAAAATTTAAAAGATATAATATTTAGGAGGAAAAAGTGGAACTTAAGTCACAAAGTTTTGTAGAAGAAGTTTTAAATCACTTAGTTGACAAAAATATTCTTGTTAATTTTACAGTGGAGTTTTTATTTTTTATAATAAAGCTATTTATCTGTATAGGGATATACTATTTTGTTTTAAAACTAGTAAAAAAAGTAGCTCCAATTTATAATAGTACTAAAAAAGAGAATGTAATAGACCCATCTCTTAGAAGTTTTATTAAATCAATTTTATATGTGGGATTACATGCTACATTAATAACGATTTGTCTTTTAATTATGGGAGTAAAAGAAAGTAGCTTACTAGCATTCTTTGGAACATTAGGAATAGGTGTTGGTTTAGCATTAAAGGATAACCTATCAAATTTTGCAGGGGGGATAATTGTTTTAGTTTTTAAAACATATAAAGTTGGAGATGAAGTAAATATCTCTGGAGAGATGGGATATGTTCATGATATTGATATTTTCTCTACAACAGTAAGAACTCATAATAATGATTTAGTGATAGTACCAAATGGATCTATTGTTTCAAATAAAGTAATCAATTATACGAAGACTCCAATTAGAAGGTTAAAATTTATAATAGGAGTATCTTATGATGCTGATTTAGATGTGGCTAGAGAGGCATTAGAAAAACTTTTAAGAGATAATCCATTAGTTTTGACAGACCCCCCAGTATATAGTCATGTGGATGCTTACGCAGATAGTTCTATAAATATTGCTTTAAAAGGTTGGGCAACAAATGAGCATTATTGGACAGTTTACAAAGAAACGTTAAATGGTATTAAAGGTGCTTTAGATAGAGAGAATATAAGTATACCATTTCCACAAATGGATGTTCATTTAAATAGTGTAGATAAATAAAAAAGCTGAAGAGAGATTCAGCTTTTTTTAAAATCTATACCCTAAAGAAAGTGTTACACTCTTTCTTTTTCCAAAACCAACTTCAGTTGTAAATTCAACTGATTTATTTATCTCACTTCTAAAACCAATAACATTGTTCCAAGGAGATGAGGTGCTCTCTTTTACTTCAAATTTTCCTTGAATATTAGAAATAGGTATATCCCCTTTTAAAGTTTGGGTAATATTTTGATACATAGTTCCAATCCAAATAGAGTTTTTAGTGCTATAAAAGTCAAAGTTATAACCAACTTTTGGAGAGATTACAAAAGCAGAGATATTTCCTTCAATAATATTTAAAGTAGTATTAGTATAATTGAAATCAACTAAAGAGAAGAAGTTTTTATATCCTCCTGCTAGAACAGTTCCTACTCCATAAGTAGTTCCCTCATATCTTAAAGTAAAATCATAATTTTTTAAAATTTGAGAATTACCTAAATTAATATCAACAAGAGCTGTAGAATGGCCCTTTGTTTCTCCTAAAATTCCATAAACATTTAAAAAAGGGAAAACCCAAAGATCAGCTTTAACTAGTTTATTTGTATTAACTGTCTTGGCAGACTCAGCTTTAACAGAAACAAGTTTACCTAAATTACCTAAATTTAATTTTCCAATTGAGAGATTAGTTAAACTTATAGATTTTATATCCACATCTTGTTTCATATCTACATATATAACATTTATTCCATAAGGGTTTGGAAGTTCATATCCCATTTTACGAGCTTCGTTTCCAAGTAAAGGAAACATAGATTTATCTTGTAAAGAATTATCAGAAGAGATAAGTAAAATACTATTAAAAATAAAGGTGATTAGTAATACCAAAGTTTTTTTCAAAAGAACCTCCAAAAATATATTTTAAGGGGAAATTATATCATAAAAAAGTAGATAAAGCTATTATAAAAAATAAAAATCCCCCATAATTTATGGGGGATTTTTACATATCTACATATATTTTTTTAGTAATTCTTCGTAAGTTCCATCTTTTTTTAATTCATCTAAAGCGATATTGATTTTATTTAAAAGATCACTGTTTTTCTTAGAAATAGCAATGGCATATTCTTCAGGTTCTCCAGATGTTTCTGCTAATTTTAACCCTTTATTATTCTTAACATAGTTTAAAGCAGTTTCAGAATCTAAAACAACAGCATCAATTTTATTGTTTTGTAACTCCATAATGGCAGCATAAGAAGCGTTATATTTTTTTGACTTAACATCTTTCATCTCGCTAACTACAACATCTCCAGTAAATCCTAGCATAACTCCAACAAGTTTTCCTTTTAAATCATCAAATATTTTAATGTCGCTATTATTATCATTTAAAATTATAACTTGGTTAGCTGTATAGTATGAATTTGAAAAATTAACAGCCATTTTTCTTTCATCACTAGCTGTCATTCCAGCAATAACAATATCGATTTTATTAGTTTCAAGAGCTGGAATTAGTCCATCAAAAGCCATGTCTTTAATAACCACTTCCAGATCTAATTTTTCCCCAATAGCTTTAACTAAGTCTATATCAAATCCAACTATCTCCCCTTTATCAAGGTATTCAAAAGGTGGAAATTCAGCATTTGTACCAACATAAAGTTTTCCTTTTGCAAAAGTTAAAGTACTCATAATTAACATTAAAAATAAAACCAAATTTTTTAAAATCTTTTTCATAATATCCTCCTCAATGTTTAAAAATATTCTATATTAATGATTTAAAACCTTTTCAATGAAATCTTTCGCTCTAGAGTGATTAGTTCCGTCAAAAAGTTCATCAGGTGTTGTATCTTCTAAAATAGAGCCTTGATCCATAAATAGAACTCTATCTGCAACCTTTCTCGCAAATCCCATTTCATGTGTAACTACAACCATGGTCATCCCCTCTTTAGCAAGATCTCTCATAACATCTAAAACTTCACGTATCATCTCTGGATCAAGAGCAGATGTTGGTTCATCAAATAAAATAACTTCAGGATCCATGCAAAGAGCTCTAGCTATAGCAATTCTTTGTTTTTGACCACCAGAAAGTTGATCTGGATACGCTAAAGCTTTATCTTTTAATCCTACTTTTTTTAGTAAAAGAAGAGCTTTTTCTTCAACATCCTCTTTTTTCATACCTTTAACTTTCATAGGAGCTAAAGTAAGATTTTCAAGAACTGTTTTATGTGGAAAAAGGTTGAAGTGCTGAAAGACCATTCCAACTTTAGCTCTCATATGATTTATATTTGTTTTTGGACTCATAATATCTTCTCCGTTGATATAGATGTGTCCAAGAGTAGGTTCTTCTAGACGATTTATACATCTTAAAAATGTGGATTTTCCACTTCCAGAAGGACCAATTACAGCAACAACTTCTCCTTTCATGATGTGAGTAGAAACTCCCTTTAAAACTTCAAGTTCTCCATAGTTTTTAAATAGATTGTCAACTTTTATCATTTATTACTCAACCCCTTTTCAACGCCTCTCATAATTTTTGTGAAGATTCCAACTAGAATTAGATATATTAAACCAACTAAAAGTAGTGGTTCAACTCCTCTATAAGTTTGAGATGTAATTATGTTTGCAGATCTTAAAAGGTCTACACCACCAATAAATCCAACTATAGATGTCTCTTTTAAAAGAGTTATAAATTCGCTAACTAAGGCTGGAAGTATTTTTCTAATAGCTTGTGGAATTATAACCTCTTTCATAGCCATGGGATAACTCATTCCAAGAGCTCTAGAAGCTTCCATTTGCCCTTTATCCAGACCTTCAATACCAGCTCTAATAATCTCTGCAACGTAAGCACTAGAGTTTATTCCAAAGGCAATACCCGCAACTAAGAATATAGGCATGTCACGGAATCCAGCAAAAATAATATTAGCTAGAACTAGAAGTTGAACAACTGCTGGAGTTCCTCTAATAAGATCAATATAGCAAATAGCTACCCATTTGAATCTAGGTGAAAGTCTTAAAAGTGCGATAAAAATACCAAAAATAACACCAAAGATAGCTGAAAAAGCTGTAACACCAACTGAAAAAGCTAAGCCTTGAAGAACATATTGATATCTGTAACCATCAATAAAAATTGTTTTTAGTGTACTCAAGTAATCTCCCATAAAAAATCTCCTTTATATTAGTATTTGGTATAAAAAAAGAAGGTCTAAGAGTATAGACTTATACTCTTAGACCTTCCAAAATTAAAAGGGTAAATAATTTTGCGAAAGTAATCCATAGTTATGAGAATAAAAATGGATGGCCAGCATCAAAAATTACTAAGAATATAATAGAATATAGAGTTTTTATTGTTTTGTACCCTATTCCTATCATTTCTAAATAACATGACCTGACCTCCTTTAAAAAATTCTTAAACTACTAAAGTTTGATTGATTATAAACTATGAAAATAAAATTGTCAAATAATTTTTTTTAAAAATATTTTTTCTGAAAGTGTTTATGAGAAAACACTCACAAGTACCCTTAGGAAAAAAGCTGAGCAGGGGGGAGTGCTCAGCTTTTTTTAGACACTTTTACTACTAAATAAAAGGGTCTTTAGTGGGGGGATTTTTATTGGGAAATTAGTAGATGAATCAGTTGGAACGATTAGGGGGTCGTTCCAACGATATATGTCAGTCGCTATATTATTACTAAATTGTCCTAGAAATTCCTTCAAATTAATTTTAAAAATTTTTGATTTATTTGGATCTCTATTTGTAAGAACTCCTATAAAGTCCCTTTCATTGGGAAAAAATCTAATATAAGCAAATACGTCAGGATGGGGTGAAAAAAATTTAATTTCACCTTTTTTTAATACTTTAGAACTAGATCTTAAAAAAGATATTTTTTTATACCAATTTAAAAGATCTTGGTCCTCTTTACCCCAAGGATAAGTTCTCCTATTATCTGGATCTTTACCCCCTTCTACTCCAACTTCATCTCCGTAGTAAATAACAGGAACTCCTGGAAGAGTAAATTGAATTAAACTTAAAGATTTTAAAACCCTAGTTGTTGCAGCCTCTAAATACTGAGGTTCAAGGTTGAAATCTTTTACTATATCTTTAACTGAAGTCTTTATTCTTTTTACATCATGGCTTCCTAAAAGATTAAAAGATGCAAAATAATTTTCTTTAGGATAATTTTCCCTTAGAGAGTTCATATATTTACAAAGAGTTTCGCTATCGATAGAACCATTGTAGAAATTTAAAAGATATGTTCTAAGAGGATAGTTCATAGCAGAGTCTAGTTGCTTACCATTAAAATATTCTCTTCTTTGACCATAACTTACTTTATTGCTAGCATCTTCCCAAACTTCTCCAATAATCACAGATTCAGAATCGATATTTTTACATTTGTATTTTAAACTTTCAATAAAAAAACTAGGAAGTTCATCAGCTACATCAAGTCTCCATCCTTTAATACCAGTTTTCATCCAATGGTTAATAACGCTATTTTCCCCTTCAACAATATATTTAAAAAAGCTAGGTTCTAACTCATTTACACACGGCAGATCTTTAATTCCCCACCAGCAGTCGTACTCGTATGGGTGGGTTTGAAATCTATACCATGGATAAAAAGGAGAGGATTTAGAGGTAGATGCCTCTTTAAAGTAAAGACTATCCTTTCCTGTATGATTAAAAACACCATCTAAAATTGTATATATTCCTCTTTTTTTACACTCTTTGACCATATCTTTAAAATCTTTATATGAGCCTAAAACAGGATCGATATTATGATAGTTATTAGTATCATAACGATGATTGCTAGTAGCTTCAAAAATAGGATTTAGATATAGAGTTCCAATATTTAAACCTTTAAGATAGTTTATCTTTTCAGTGATTCCTTTTAAGTTACCACCGAAAAAATCCCAACGTGCTATCTCATTTTTACTATTTTTTATGTACATAGGAATATCTGACCATTGTCCATATAAAAAACTATTAATTTTAGGTTCATTAACTTTTCCATCTTTATTTCCATTTTTAAATCTATCTGGAAAAATTTGATAAGCAATACTTTCTTTAAACCAGTTAGGAGTGGGATTGTTTTTATAGTATAAGGTAATTTGATAATCAATTGGATAATCTTCATAGATTTCTCCAACTCCTCCAAGAGCTAGGGAGTTATTACCATAATAAAAAATAGTATTTTCGTTTCCTATGGTTATTTTAAAGTGATAAAAGATAGTTTTAGCCAAAGATGGAACTGTGAAATTAAGAGACCAGACAATGTAGTCATGGTCTCCAATTTTTTTTTCATCTTTAGGAAGCATTTTAAACTCTAGTTGCTTACCATTTTTTATAATTAGATTGATGTTTAAACAGTTGATATTTTTTTGAGTAAAGATATTAAATGTAATATTATCTCCACAAGGAGTAGCTCCAAAAGGTGTCTTAAATCTTTCATCTTGGGAATCAAATAAAATTGAATCTTTAGGTAATGAATAAGAAAGACTATTCACCTCTTTTCACCTCCTTAATGTGCCAAATGTCCTCAGCATACTTTTTAATACTATTATCAGAAGAGAATTTTCCAGAGTGTGCAATGTTGACTAAACACATTTGTAACCAACCTCTCCTATTTTCATAAAGAGTATTAATTTTATTTTGAGCTTCAACATACGAAGAAAAATCCTTTAAAACAAAGTAAGGGTCCCCTTCTCCATAGATATGATTTAAGATATCTTTAAACTCCTCCTTATTTTCAGAGAAAGTTCCATCACTGAGTTGATTAATAACTTTTTGTAAGTCAGGATTGGAGTTTAGAATATCCCTAAAATTATAGGTTCTATTTTTTTCTAAATCCATAACCTCTTGGGAAGTAAGCCCAAATATAGCAATATTGTTATCTCCAACTTCATCATAAATCTCTACGTTGGCTCCATCAAGGGTAGCGAGAGTAACAGCTCCGTTCATCATAAATTTCATATTTCCAGTTCCAGATGCTTCTTTAGAAGCTGTTGAAATCTGTTCACTCACATCTCCAGCTGGAATTATAAGTTCAGCTATGGAAACTCCATAGTTTTCAAGGAATACAACCTTAATCTTATTTCTAATATCAGGGTCATTATTTACAACATTAGCTACAGAGTTTATAAGTTTTATAATATTTTTAGCTAAATAGTAAGAGGGTGCAGCTTTAGCACCAAAAAAGAATGTTCGAGGAACAATATCAAGCTCAGGGTTTTCCTTTAGTTGATTATAAAGATAGATTATATTAAAAACATTAAGTAGTTGTCTTTTATATCCATGAAGTCTTTTAATTTGGACATCAAAGATTGAAAATGGATTTATATCAATACTATAATTATTTTTAACAAAATCCACTACTTTCTCTTTGTTTTTAAATTTGATTTTATCCAATGTTTGTAAAACATTGTCATCATTTATATATTTTAAAAAATTAATAAATTTGTTTGTATCGTTTGAACAGTCAGGACAGCTCTTTTCAAGAACTAATTTGTAGAGTTCTGGATTTGCATTTTTTAACCATCTTCTATGGGTAATACCATTTGTTTTATTATTAAATCTTTCAGGATAAAGAAGATAGAAGTCATGAAGTTCTCTATTTTTTAGAATTTCAGTGTGAATTTTAGCAACACCATTGATTGAGTGAGAACCTATTATAGCTAGATTAGCCATTCTAACCTCTCCATTATATATTATTCTCATAGAATCAATTTTACTATAATCCTCTTCATATTTTTTGCTAATCTCTTCACAGAATCTTCTGTCAATCTCTTCAATAATCATAAGAACTCTAGGGACAGTTTTTTTAAACATATCGTAAGGCCATTTTTCCATAGCTTCAGTCAATATAGTGTGGTTAGTATAAGCTAAGGTTTTAATTGTTATATCCCAAGCACTATCCCAATCAAGCCCCTCTTCATCTAAAAGTAATCTCATAAGTTCACCAACAGCTATGGAAGGGTGTGTATCATTTATGTGAATACCTACAAAATCAGAGAATTTATGAATAGATTCTTTAAGTTTTTTATATCTTTTTAAAATAGTTTGAAGTCCAGCACTAACAAAAAAATACTCTTGTTTTAAACGTAATAGTTTACCACGCATACTGGAGTCATCAGGATATAAAATTTGTGAAATAGCTTCAACAGCAAATTTTTTATCAATGAGCTTTTGATATTCGCCTTTTTGAAGTCCATTTAAATCAATCTCCTCTTCAGGAAGTTCAGCACTAAAAAGTCTAAGAGTATTAACAGTTTCCATATTAGAACCTAAGATAGGGATATCATAAGGGACAGCATCAATCTCTTCACACCCAGAGTATACAGGTTCGATACCACTAGGAGTATTAACTAAAGTTACAACTCCCCCAAATCTAACAGTTACAGTTTTTTCAGGTTTTTTAATCTCCCATAAAAAATCCTCTTTTAACCAGTTGTTTAAAATCTCTTTTTGATATCCATCTACAATTTTTTGATTAAAAAGTCCATGTTTAAATCTTATTCCACATCCATGTCCAGGAAAACCAAGAGATGCAAGGGAGTCCATAAAGCATGCAGCAAGTCTTCCAAGACCTCCATTTCCAAGAGCAGGATCAGGTTCTAGCTCCAAAAGAGTATCTAAATCTATTCCTAAATCTCTAAGTCCATCTTTAACCACATCTCTAATATTTAGATTTAAAAGATATGAGTTCAAAAGTCTTCCAAGTAAGAACTCCATAGAGAAGTAGTACATCTGTTTACATTTTTTCTTAGTGTAGTAGTTGTTAGTTTCTGCCCAAGATTCAGATATATAATCTCTAATAAGTTTTCCAAGAGCTAAATATTTATGTTCTAGAGAAGCTTCAGTAGGTGTTTGGGCAAAAGTTAGAGTAAGTCTTTTAATATAGTCCTCTTTAAATTGATTTTTAGTTAAATTCATAAAAGACCTCCATACAACGATTTATATTTTTTAGCGGACTCTTTCCAATCAGAGTTATATTTCATACAGGATCTCATAAGAGTGGTCCAAGCTTTTTTGTCTTCATAGAAAACTTTAGCAGCGTATTCAAGTTTAAAAAGCATATCATGGGCATTGTAGTTTTGGAAAACAAATCCAGTTCCTCCCAAAGTATCAGGATTAAAGTTGGAAACAGTATCTTTTAAACCACCAGTTTCTCTAACTAAAGGAACAGTTCCATATCTCATGGCTATAAGTTGTCCTATGCCACATGGTTCAAATAGAGATGGCATTAAAAATAGATCACATGCACCATATATTTTTCTAGCTAACTCATCACTAAATGTTATATTAGCTGAGAGTCTTCCAGGATTAATATATGAGTAGTAGTTAAATAAATCTTGGTACTGTACATCTCCAGTTCCTAAAACAACAAATTGAAGATTGATATTTAAGATATCATCCATAACCCACTTTATAAGATCAAGACCTTTTTGACTGACTAAACGAGAAACTAACCCAACCATTAAAACGTTTTCATCAACGGGTAATCCCAATCTTTTTTGTAACTCGGTTTTATTTATAGCTTTTTTCTTTAAATTAGTTAATCCAAAATTAGCATAGAGTTTATCATCTTTTCTAGGATCGTATAGGGTGTAATCAATTCCATTTACAATTCCATGAACCTTATCTCCAAGTTCAATAATTAGTCCATTTAATTTCTCTCCATAGAAAGGGTATGTAATCTCTTTAGCATAAGTTTCACTAACGGTTGTGACTAAATCAGAGTATATAAGACCACCTTTCATAAAAGATACACCATCATAGAATTTAAGTTTGTCTTCTGAATAATATGATGGATCAAGACATAAAAGTTCTCCTAAGATATCTTTAGAGAATACACCTTGATATTTTAAATTGTGTATTGTGAAAACAGTTTTTGTATTTTTTAAAAGTGAATCCTCTTTATAAAAAGCTTTTAAAAGTACAGGAATCATTCCTGTATGCCAATCATTACAGTGAATGATATCAGGAGAAAAATCAGGTATATGTTTAACAGCCTCTAAAACTCCTCTACAAAAGAAAGAGAAAATCTCTCCATCATCATAGTGACCATAGGGTATGTGTCTTTTGAAATAGTATTCATTATCTAGAAAATAGAAATCCACATCATCATATTCTAAGTGAAATAAACCAGCATATTGGTTTCTCCAACCAACAGGTACAGTAAAAGAACCTAAGAAATTCATTTTTTCAACAAATTTCTTAGGAATATTTCCGTTTTTAGGAAGTATAACTTTAGCATTAACACCAACTTTTTTTAATGCTTTTGGAAGAGCGTGAGATACATCTCCAAGACCTCCAACCTTTAAAAATGGATCAGCTTCTGAAGTGGCAAAAAGCAGATTGATATTTTTCATCTTCTTTCCTCCTTGTAAAAGTTAAAATTTGTATTTTTTCTGAATAACAAGAGGATATGAAGGGTTTCCTTCTAACTCTGTTTCTTCTAAAACAACATTTTTATCAACAATAATATTCTTTAAATGTGTACCAGCTTTTATAGTACAATTTTGAAGAATGATACAATTTTCTACTCTAGCCCCCTTTTCTACATTTACATATCTAGAAAGCACACTATTAATAACGGTTCCTTCAATAAAACACTCATTGGAAATAATAGAGTTTTTTACAACCTCTTCGCTTAAATAATGAGTAGGGATTGAGTCTTTAACTTTACTAAAAATAGGTCTGTTTTCATTAAAGAAAATCTCTTTTAAAGTTTTAGAGTTTATTAAATCTATATTAGTTTTAAAGTAGTTCGCTAGTGAGTTTAAACAAGAAAGATATTCTTTGTGCTCAAACCCCCTAATTTTCAGGTTGTTTTTACTTCTGTAGATAATATCTTTTAAAGATGTCTGATTATGAGGTCTAGACATGATTAAAGCCATTAAAAGAGATCTTTTTATCAAAAATATCTCTAAAGATATATTTTGATTTTTTTTAGGTAAAAAATTAGCACAAGCTCTCGTTAAATGATTTTTTTCGTTAAACTCTAAGATGTCACATCCAAGAAAATTTTCTGAAGGTTCAGGAATATTTTTATATATAACAGTGACATCAGCTTCAGATAGTTCATGAAATTCCATAGCTTTATCTAAATCGATATTTGCAATCATATAAGTTGGAGCGATAACAATCATCTCATCTTTAGATTTTAAAAGATCATCAAAGTTTTCAATTAAAAGTTCAGTATCACTTTCAACCTCTCCATTATGAATTGTAAGTCCACCATTTTTTCTATTTAGTCCCCAAGATTTAGCAACATCTAGATGATTTCTAAGAGAACGACAATTTTTACCAGTAAGAATATGTATATTTCTAATTCCAGCATTTTTCATATATGATAATGGGAAATCGATAGCTCTGTACTTTCCTGCAATGGGAACAGTAGCAATCCCTCTATGTGTTGTTAAAGCTTTTAAAAGATCTCTACTTTCAAAAGAAGTAATAATTCCTGTGTACTTTGCTAACATTACTCATCCCCCCCACTGATAAACAGAATCTCATCTTTTCTACCAAAATGCTCATTTTTTTCAACAACAACATTTTCACCTAAAATTATTCTATTAACAAAACTTCCCTCTTTTAAAACTGCACCAGCTAAAATTACACTGTTGTGAACTTTAGCCCCCTCTTCTATAAAAACTTCAGATGATATAATAGAGTTAACAACCTCACCTTTTATAATACACCCCTCTGAAATAATAGAGTTTTTAATAACTGCCGTTTCTTCAAGAAGGTGACCAGGTTTATTTGTAGCTTGAGAGTATATTCTCCAATTTTTATCAAAAAGATCAATGGGGTTTGAGCTATCTAGTAAATCCATATTTGCAGCCCAAAGACTTTCAATAGTTCCAACATCTTTCCAATATCCTGAGAAAGGATAAGCCATAAGTTTATGACCTTCTCTTAAAAATTTAGGAATAATATTTTTTCCAAAATCCTTATCTGAATATTTATCTTGTTGATCCTCTTTGAGTGCTTTTTTAAGAGCAGACCAACTAAAAATATATATACCCATACTTGCTAAAGTACTTTTTGGTTCTTTTGGTTTTTCTTCAAACTCATAGATTTCATTATTTTCATTTGTATTCATAATTCCAAAACGGGAAGCTTCCTCAAGAGGAACATCAATAACAGCAACTGTTGCTACTGCTTCTGTTTCAATGTGAAAACTTAACATTTTATCATAATCCATTTTATAAATATGATCTCCAGATAGAATTAGAACATATTCAGGATTATACATATCAATATAGTTTTCATTTTGAAATATAGCATCAGCAGTTCCTTTGTACCAACGATTTTCACTTTCTGTAGAGTATGGAGGTAAAATACTAACTCCAGCTCCCTCTATATCCAAATCCCATGGGCTTCCAACTCCAATATGTCTATTTAATAAAAATGGCTTATATTGAACTAAAACTCCAACTGTGTCAATTCCAGAGTTGACACAGTTACTTAGTGGAAAGTCAATAATTCTATATTTACCTCCAAAAGGAACAGCAGGTTTTGCTACATCTTTTGTAAGTTTTTTAAGTCTACTTCCTTGACCACCAGCTAAAATCATAGCTATCATTTTCTTTTTCATAGTTAAATTCCCCCTTTTTTTAATATTGGCTTTAAAAATAGTGTACAAAGTGGAGCTATATTTATAGAAATAGAGAAAGGTTGATCATCTAACTCTCTATTTATAGGCTTGATAATTTCACTATTAATTTGGTTACTACCACCAAAAATATCCTTATCACTATTAAAAACTTCCATATACTCAAACATTCTTGGAACACCGATAGAGTGATTTATATATTCGTTTTTAGTAAAGTTACAAACAACTAAAATAAAATCCTCTAAATTATCTCCTTTTCTTATAAAAGTTATAAGTTTTTGGGTATGGTTTTTATGATTAACCCATTGAAATCCATCAGAAGTTGAATCTTTTCCCCAAAGAGCTGGTTCTGATTTGTAAAATTCATTGAGTTTACTAACATAAGTTTTCAAAGAGTCGTGTTGTGGATATTTTAAAAGTTTCCATTCTAACTCTTCGTAGTATCTCCACTCAATAAATTGTCCAAACTCTCCTCCCATAAAAAGAAGTTTTTTTCCTGGATGACCGAACATAAATCCATAAAACATTCTAAGAGAATCAAATTTTTGAATGTAATCACCGCTCATTTTATCAAGAAGAGATTTTTTTCCATGCACTACTTCATCATGAGATAGAGCTAATATAAAGTTTTCATTAAAAGCGTACATAATAGAAAATGTTAAAAGATTATGATTTTTTTCTCTTTCACAAGGTGTGTAAGACATATATTTCAACATATCATTCATCCAGCCCATATTCCATTTGTAGTTAAACCCAAGACCACCTTTATATGTAGGAGAAGTTACTAAAGGCCAAGATGTAGCTTCCTCAGCAATCATAAGTGGATTTTTGTAAAGTTTAAAAATTACTTCGTTGAGTGTTCTTAAAAAATCGATAGCTTCTAACTTAGCATCTCCACCAAGAGAGTTTTTAAGACCTGTTTTTTCACGTCCATATTCAAGATATAGAAGGTTTGACACTGCATCAGCACGAATTCCATCAATATGAAAATATTCAAATAAAAATGTTGCACTTGATAATAAAAAGTTTCTGACAAAGGGTTTAGTAAAATCAAAGTTAGCAGTTCCCCAAGTGGGATTTTCCCCTAAAATTTCGTTTTCGTATTCAAAGAGAGGTGTCCCATCAAATCTATACAGACCGTGAGCATCTTTACAAAAATGTCCAGGAACCCAATCTAAAATTACACCGATTCCAGCTTTATGACATTCATTAACCAAATATTTAAAGTCTTCAGGTGTTCCATAGCGACTTGTAATAGAGAAATACCCAACTCCTTGATATCCCCAAGATGTATCCAAAGGGTGTTCAGTGAGAGGAAGAATCTCAATATGAGTAAAACCTGTTTCTATAATATATGGCACAAGTTTTTTAGCAATCTCTCGGTAGTTGAGAAATTCACTGCCATCTTCAAGACCGTCCCCACGGTTATAGTTTCTTTTCCAAGAACCTAAGTGTAGTTCATAAATACTGATAGGTTTATTATAGAGATTATCTTGTTCTCTTTTTTCTAGCCAAATTTTATCTTCCCATGGAAAAGATTTAAAGGGGTTATAAACTATGGAAGCAGTATTGGGCCGAACTTCAGAATAAAAGGCAAATGGATCACTTTTTATAAATATTTTTTGATTTTTATCAGCAATCATATATTTATAAACTGTTCCCTCTTTTAAATTAGGAATAAAAAGAGACCAAACTCCAGTTTGAATATCCTTATTCATATAGTTTCTTTTTCCATCCCAATCATTGAAATCTCCAACGACTGAAACTTCCATAGCATTAGGTGCCCAAAGAGTAAAGAGAACTCCATCAACACCATCATTTTTTTTCAGATGAGAACCGAAAGTTTTATAAAGAGTATAATTCATAGAAATCCCCCCTTTTTTCCAAATTTTAATTACTGTAATATATTACTTTGAAAAAAGTTATATCTTTCCTTTATATAAAATAAAAAAAATTTTAAATTTAAAAAAGAAAGTGAAGGAAGATTTTGTATTAAACTTAATTGATGAAAAATAAAAAGAAAATATCTATACCAAAGGTATTGTGTTGTGTTATATTTTAATTGAAAAAATAAAGAGAGGGGAAATAATGAAGAGATTAAAGTATTTAGTAGTAACATTTATGATGACTATGTCTATTTTTGCTCAAGGAGCAAAGAGGATAGCTCTGACTTTTGACGATGGCCCAAAAGCTAAAGTAACAGAGGAGATTTTAGAAGTTTTAAATGAAAATGATGCAAAGGCAACATTTTTTATTTTAGGGTCAAATGGAAAAAGATATCCAAAAATTTTAGAAAAAATATATGATGGAGGACATCAAATTGCAAATCACTCATACAATCATCCAAATTTAAAAAAATTACCAATGAGTGATGTAAAAAAAGAGTTAGAAAGTACAAATAAAATTATAACAGGTGTGACAAATAAAAAAGTACAATATTTTAGACCACCATATGGGGCTTTAGGAAAAACTCAAAAAGAGGAGCTAAAAAAGAGTTTAGGTATGGAGTCAGTTATGTGGAATATTTGTCCTAAAGATTGGGAGAAGCCATCTGATGCAGATTATATAGCTAAGTTTTTAGTAGAAAATGCAAAGGATAATGGAATAGTGTTGCTACACGATTATGGAAAGACTGCTCAAGCTTTAAAAGTAGCTATTCCTCAATTAAAAGCTAAAGGGTTTGAGTTTGTGACAATTGCAGAGCTAAATAAAAAATAAAAAAATTAGATAAAAAGCTTTACATTTTAATAAAAAACATGTATAATACTTATAGATTAATAATATAAGTTTTAAAATTTTTAGAAGAGAAACCTATAGGTAACTTGAGTTTGTTTAACCTCTGATTTAAAGATTAAGATTTGTAGAGTTATAAAAAATAATTTTATGGAGGTATCAAATGAAAGGTACTGTTAAATGGTTTAACGAAGAAAAAGGATTTGGATTTATCACTGGTGAGGACGGGAAAGATGTATTCGCACACTTCTCTCAAATCAAGAAAGATGGATTCAAGAAGTTAGTAGAAGGGGAAGAAGTAACTTTTGATGTAACTCAAGGTGAAAGAGGACCTCAAGCATCTAACATCGTAACTGTAAAGTAATGATATTTTAAAGCCTTAGATTTTTCTAAGGCTTTTTTTTTATACAAAAATATAAAATATTTACTTTTTTTTATAAAAAAGGTATAATTTAAAGGTTGAAAAACAAAAATAAATTAAAGGAGAGAAAAGATGGATAGTTACCCCAAACGGACTAAAAATAAAAACAATTTAATACATAGTTTGTAGGGGAAAGGACTAGAAATTTTTCTCAATTTTCCTCTGCAAAACTCAAGGAGGAAAAATGTTTGAAACAAAAGTAAAAGAGCTTCTATTAAAAAAAGATTTAAAAAATCTAAAGGAGGTTCTAAACTTAGAAACTCCTGTAAATATAGCTGAATTTATTGAAGCTAATAGTGAAAATGAGAAGGATATAATTATTCTTTTTAGACTTTTGCACAAAGAGTTAGCGGCGGAAGTATTCGCAAATTTAGATGCTGATGAGCAGATAAAAATTGTAGGCTCAATAAATGATGATAAACTTCAATCGCTGTTGGAAGAGCTATATTTTGATGATATGATTGACTTCTTAGAGGAGATGCCTTCAAATGTTGTGAAGAGAGTGCTTGAAAATTACAAGCATGAAAACAGATCTTTAATAAATCAATTTTTATCTTATGAAGAGGATTCAGCAGGAAGTTTAATGACAATAGAGTATCTTTCTCTAAAAAGTAATCAGACTGTAAAAGAGAGTCTTGAGCATATAAGAAAGTATGCGGAGGAACTTGAAACTATAGATGTTGCCTATGTTATAGATAAGGATAAAAAGCTTGAGGGAGAGATAACTTTAAAGAAACTTTTAGCATCTTCAGATGATGAAATTATAGAAAATATTATGGATAAAAATATACTTTCTGTAAAAACATCAACAAATCAAGAGGAAGCTGTAAAGTTATTTAAAAAGTATGATTTAACAGTTTTACCAGTAATTGATAAAGAAAATATTTTAGTAGGAATTATTACCATAGATGATATGGTAGATGTTATTGAAGAGGAAAATACAGAGGACTTCCAGAAAATGGCAGCTATGGCACCAAGTAAGGAGGAGTATTTAGAAACTTCAGTTTTACATCTAGCTAAAAATCGTTTAACATGGCTTTTAGTACTGATGGTTTCAGCTACATTTACAGGATCAATTATTAGTAAATACGAAGAGATAATAGAACAGATGGTCGTTTTAGCTGCAGCAATTCCAATGCTTATGGATACAGGAGGAAATGCTGGTTCTCAATCGTCAACTCTTATAATAAGGGGTATGGCTTTGGGAGAGATTAAAATGAGTGATTATTTAAAAGTTGTGTGGAAAGAGTTAAGAGTAAGTTTAATCGTAGGATTAGGACTAGGAACTGTAAACTTTTTACGTATGAACTATATATTAAAGCAAGATTTTAAAATGTCAATATTAGTATCAGTTACTTTAGGTATAACAGTAGTAATAGCAAAACTAGTTGGAGGATTACTTCCAATTGGAGCAAAAAAATTAAAGTTAGACCCAGCTATAATGGCAGGACCATTGGTTACAACTATTGTTGATGCACTAGCTTTAGTGATTTACTTTTATTTAGCAATGTTTTTATATAGTGATGTATTGAGATAAAGAGTCAGATCGTGAGATCTGGCTTTTATTTTTTCCAAATATTTTTTCCAAAAAACTGTTATATAACAGTTTTTCCTTTGAAACCTTGCTTTAAGAGATAAAAGAGGTATAATTGAGTTAAAAATAGGTTTCATAGGGAGGAGTTATTATGGATAAGAATATGAAAAATGGTTTTGGAACAATAGCGATTCATGGTGGAAGTGAGAAAAATCCTTTTGGAACTTTAGCTACACCAATCTATCAAACATCAACATTTATATTTGATTCAGCTGAGCAAGGGGGAAAAAGATTTGCTCTAGAGGAAGAGGGATATATTTATTCAAGACTAGGAAACCCTACAGTAACAGTTGTAGAGAAAAAATTAGCTCTTTTAGAAGAGGGGGAAGCAGCACTGGCTACAGCTTCAGGAATGGGAGCGATAGCTTCAGTTATGTGGACAGTTTTAAAAGCTGGAGATCACGTTTTAGCAGATAAAACACTTTATGGATGTACATTTGCACTACTTAGTCATGGATTGACAAGATTTGGAATAGATGTAGAGTTTATAGATACTTCAGACTTAGAAGCTGTAAAGAGATCTTTAAAAGATAATACAAAAGTTGTTTATTTAGAAACACCAGCAAACCCAAATCTGAAGATTGTGGATATAGAAGCAGTTTCAAAAATAGCTCACACACACAATGATGATATATTAGTTGTAGTGGACAATACATTTGCAACACCATACTGTCAAAAACCTTTAACACTGGGAGCAGACGTTGTTGTTCACTCAGCTACAAAATATTTAAATGGACATGGAGATGTAATAGCAGGTTTTGTTGTAGGTAAAATGGATTTAGTAACTCAAGTTAGACTTGTTGGAGTAAAGGATATGACTGGAGCAGTTTTAAGTCCAATGGATGCCTACTATGTAATTAGAGGAATGAAAACATTAGAAGTTAGAATGGAAAGACACTGTTCTAACGCTAGAAAAGTGGCGGAGTTTTTAAATGCTCATCCTAAGATTGAAAAAGTATTTTATCCAGGATTAAAAACACATCCAGGACATGAGATCGCATGTAAACAGATGAAAGACTTTGGAGGAATTTTTGCCTTTGAACTAAAAGGTGGAATGGATGCAGGAAAAACTTTATTAAATAACTTAAAACTTTGTTCTCTAGCAGTTTCTTTAGGAGATACAGAAACACTTATTCAGCATCCAGCTTCAATGACACACTCACCATATACAAGAGAGGAGAGATTAACTGCTGGAATCACTGATGGTTTAGTTAGAATCTCTGTAGGACTTGAGGATGTAGAGGATATAATTACAGATTTAAGAAATGGTTTAGAGTTAGCTTAAAAGCGGTATAAAAAATAGGATTATTAGAAAATTAAGGGAGGAAACTCCCTTTTGTTATTGAATATGAAAAATGAGAAAAAAATTCTTATTGTAAGAAAATTTTTTTGACTTTTTGAAAGGTGTGGGGTATATACCTATATTGGAAAAGGAGGGGGATAAAGTTGAAAGGAGACTTAGAGATCTTAGAAGAGTACAGAAAAGTAGCAAGATTTATGTCTAAATGTTATGGAGAAAATGTAGAGGTAGTTCTTCATGATTTAACAGATATAAGTAGTTCTAGTATCGAGATATTCAACAACCATGTAAGTGGAAGAGAGATAGGTTCTCCTATGAGTGAATTTGGATTAAAAATTTTGAAAGAGCGACTCTATGATGATAGGGAGTTTATAACAAACTCAAAAGGTGTTGTGGGAGGAAAAATTCTTAGATCCTCAACATTTTTTATAAAAAATATAGATGAGAATATTATTGGAATGATATGTGTAAATGTAGATGTGAGTAGTTATTTAAATATAGCTTATCAAATGGAGAGTATGGCAAACTTTGGTCTAAATTTAAAAGATGAAAAAGAGTTGGTAACAGAAGTGGATTTTCCAAACTCTATAAAAGAGATGATAAACAAGGCTTTACTAGAGATTTTAAAAGGTAAAGTATCTTGGAAAGAGATAGAGGGGGAGGAGAAACTTAATGTTATAAAAAAACTTCACCAAAAGGGGATATTTGATTTAAGAGGTGGAGTTTTAGAGGTCTCAGAAGCTTTAAATGTTTCTGAATCAACAATATATCGTTATTTAAGCAAAATTTAAAAAAGGATGGTAGATCATGAGTAAAATGGTAGAAATCAGATGGCATGGTAGAGGTGGACAAGGTGCAAAGACAGCATCTCTTCTATTAGCAGATGTAGCATTTAGTAGTGGGATGTATGTTCAGGGATTCCCTGAGTATGGACCAGAGAGAATGGGAGCACCAATAACAGCTTATAATCGTATAGGAAATGAACCAATTAGAGTTCATTCAAATATTTATGAACCAAACTTTGTAGTTGTAGTAGATGAAACTTTAATAAAAGCAATTGAAGTAGAAAAAGGTCTTAAAGAGGGGGGAGCTATAATTGTAAATAGTGAGAGAAGCCCTGAGGAATTAAGAGCTGAATTGAGAGGTTATACAGGAAGACTTTATACATGTAATGCTAGAAAAATATCTGAAGAGTGTTTAGGAAAATATTTCCCAAATACACCGATGTTAGGAGCAGTTGTAAAAGTTAGTGAACTTATACCAGAAGCTGAATTTATAAAAAATATGGAAGAGTCGTTTAAACATAAATTTAGTACTAAACCTCAAGTTTTAGAGGGGAATATGTGTGCGTTAAAGCGTTCAATGGATGAGGTGGAAGGATAATGAAAAATAAAAACGGTAGAATAATAGATGAAACTATAACTTGGCAAGAGATAACTCCTGGTGGAGTAGTATATGAAGCTGGAAGTGCTGAAAACTTTAAAACTGGTGACTGGAGAACAATGAAAGTTGATTTTATTGAGGAGAACTGTAAGCAATGTTTACTATGTATCCCAGTATGCCCAGATTCAGCTATTCCAGTTAAAGATGGAAAAAGACTAGATTTTGATCAGGATCACTGCAAAGGGTGTGGAGTTTGTTTTGCAGTATGCCCATTTAAAGCGATAGAGTTTACAAAGGCTTAGGAGGAGAGAGGAAAATGAGTATAAGAGAGAGAATGTCAGGAAACGAAGCTGTAGCCACAGCCATGAGACAGATAAATCCAGATGTAATGCCAGCATTTCCAATTACACCATCAACTGAGGTACCACAATACTTCTCTAAGTATGTAGCAGATGGAAATGTAAACACAGAGTTTATTCCAGTAGAATCAGAGCACAGTGCAATGTCAGCAGCTATAGGAGCTCAAGCAGCAGGTGCTAGAACTATGACAGCTACTTCATCATGTGGACTTGCTTTAATGTGGGAAATGCTATATGTAGCCTCTTCAATGAGATTGCCAATAACTATGGCACTTATAAATAGAGCACTAACAGGACCAATAAATATAAATGCAGACCACAGTGATTCAATGGGAGCAAGAGATACTGGATGGATTCAAATATATAGTGAAACAAATCAAGAGGCATATGATAACTATATTCAAGCAGTAAAAATAGCTGAAGATCCAAGAGTTATGCTTCCTGCAATGGTTTGCCAAGATGGATTTATAACATCTCACGCTGTTGAAAA
>NZ_JBOFXD010000117.1:0-11251 GCF_051653945.1 Cetobacterium sp. | reverse complement strand
TGCTTGATGATAAGGATAAGTAAAATTCATTTTTGTATAATATTTTAATAGTTTTTCTACATCAATTAACTCTTTAGAATTATGATAGGCTTCTAAAACTTGAGTAACTCCACCTGAGTAGAAAGGCTTAACTGTAATGTCGATTAATGTTCTTTCTAAATCAGTAATTAGATACATTTCTTTATACCTCTCTAATCCTATTCTATCATAAGCTTGTCCATTTAAATAATATATATTATAACCATCTATTTTAATACTATTTGAAGCTATTCTAGGAGGCTTATTAAATACAATATCTATAGCATTTTGACTAAGATTGCTTTTCTGATACGTTCTAGTAGGGCGTTCATAAGTAAGATAGATATTTTTAGGAATTTGCTCAGTTAAATTATGAATATACACAGCAGAATAATGACTAAAATAGGAAGATCTCGACTTTGTATGAGTTAAGTCAAAAATATCATATTTTTTATCAGGGAAATAAAATAAGTTACTATGATTCTTTACTCTACTAATTAATTTATTACGGATTAGATAATCGATAATATCTTCTCTACTTAGACTTCTCAATCCATAAATATAATTAATGGAAGATATCAGACTATGTGATTCTTTACTACTTAAAACAGGAAAAGAATTAGTCTTAACATCTTCAAAAACAGAATGTATTGAACTAGAACGCTTATTTAATTTTTTTAAAATTTCATTCATTTCTGATATATATATTACATATATGTAATATATATTTCACAAAGTTAGTTATTTTTTTTCATAAAAACAAGAGATTATTAATTATATAATTATATATTTGAATAATTATATAATTATATAGAATGGCAAAAGTAATTCTTGTAACACATCAAAAAGGAGGAGTAGGTAAATCTACATTAGCTTTTAATTTGGCAGCAAATATTAGAGAAAGTGCTAAAGTATGCTTGATAGATTTAGACGAGCAAGGCTCTTTATTAAATATAAAAAAGGCTTCTGAAGTTCCAATTTATGAAGCTTCAAACTTAAAGGAGTTATTAAAATCGGATTATGATTTTATTTTTATCGATACACCTCCATATTTAACAAATCAGTTGAAAGAATTATGTGATTTAGCAAACGTAATTATCATTCCAACAAAGGCGGGAATTTTAGATTTACTTGCAATAAAATCTACAATAGAAATTGTAGAAGAATCAAACAATGGAAACAAAGCTTTGATTGTATTTAATATGGTAAAACCGAATACAACTTTGACCGATGAAATAAAATCACATTTGGGAGATTATGACATAAAAGTTTCAAAAAATATGATTTCAGATTTAGTAGCTTTTTCGAGATCTATTTTAGTAAATGGAGTAGAGGAAAATAATAAAGCTCAAAAGCAAATTGATAATTTAACCAAAGAAGTATTAACATTATCAATCAATTAATTTTATATAATTATATTTTTATGTAATTATATAAATATATAATTTAATATTTATATAAATGGCAAAACAAGATATTACAAATCTAATTAACGAAGTTAAACAGACTGAAAAAAAGACATCAATTCAGAAAGTTGTTCCGATAAAAGAGAAGAAAATTGAAACACTATTTTCGGTTTATATTCCAACAGAAAAATTGAAACAATTAAAGTTGCTTTCTGTTCAGAATGGAGTAAGTATAAAAGAGCTTATCAATTCAGCAATTGATGAAAAATATTTTAACAAGTAGATCTAAAAATCTACTTGTTATTTAGACCGTATTTTTGTTCAAAAATCTGCTCTGCTTTTTTCTTCAATGACCCAATAATAAATCCTTTTGGATTATCTGCATTCGAAGCAAAAAATCGAATATCAACAAGAAAATCCAAAAGAGCTTCTTCGGACATATTATTGTAGAGATTTTCAAATAAATTCAAATTATTATTTAATTCTTTATCTGTAAAATTAAAATTATGGATTAAGAAGTCATAAATATTTTTTGGAATAAACCATTTATTTGACATTTGTTTATTCAATCTCTGTTTCTTCAGATTTTCATCTTCAAATTGAGGTTGATAAATAGGAACAAAGTGAATTGATGTAATTTTTCTGCCTGTTTTGATTGGTTCGTAATGAAAAGTGTACGGACTTCTCGAATCCAATTCTTTTTTTGCAGGAACAATAACCTTATTGATAAAGTTTGCAGTCAATTTATATTTATCTCCAAGACCAAAAATTTCTTTCAAATTTTCGATTGAATAATTAATAGGAGTTTTTTTATTTGATAGTAATTCATAAAATCTCATAGAGTATTCACTTTCGAATTCCATCGCAACTTTCAATTCATATTTTCTGAATCCTTTTGAAAAATCCATAAAGCATTCTGCGATCATTGGAGAAACTCTAAATGAAGCATAAGAATTACCTCCGTTTTTCGTGATTTCTGGACGCTCAATTAAATTTAGAGATAACCAGGTTTTATTGTCTTCGTATTCGATGATTTTTTTCTGGAGAGATTTGAAAGCATTTTTTATCCTGGTGTAATTTTCATCTTTTTCATTTACTAAAATACTACTCAATGGAATTTGAAAATCATAATCATTTTGAGTTGTAATTTGAATACTATATTTTTCGTTCAGTTTTTTACCTTCGATTAGGAATTGAAGAATTTCAATAATCCTATATAAGATACGTTTTTCATAAACAGAATAATCATATTTTGCAGTTGTCAAAATATAAGATTGTAAAACTTCTTTATTGGTTATTTTCATAGAATTAAAATCTAACTATTACTTCATGAATGTAAATATACAAACTATTACTTTTAAAATCAAAAGTAATAGTAGCCATTCCAAAAGTAATATTAACGACTATCAAGAACATTCTAAAAGTAATAGTAGACCATTCCAAAAGTAATAGTTAAGAAAAATATAACTACTCTATAAAGCTGACTATGAATTATATATTATACTTTTCACGGAAATCGGTAAGTAATGTATAACAAGCTATGTATATTAAATACAAAAACATTATGATTTTTTAGTTTATAAGGAGTCATTTTTCTTTGAAAAATTGACTTTTCGGAGCTCGTTTGACTCGTACTGTTTTCGTTGGAGTGAAAAAAACAAAAACAAAAACAAAAAAAAGGAAATAGCAGACCGCAGGTCGCACCAAGGGGGGCGGGCGGATTTTTATTTTTGATAAAATTTATCTACTTTAATTAATTGATTTTTAATTCATTAATGTATTTTTGTTGCTCAAATTTAATGTTTAACCATAAATTTGAAAGCGAAACGATTTTAAAACGGCTTCTTTTGAGGTCGTTTTTTGCATTTATAAATTAGTTCTTATCATTTCGTTGTTTAATGTATTTGGATCTTCTGAGCGTTAAATAAAAGGTGTCTACGAAGGTGTTTTGTTATTTTATTTTGAGAATGTTTTGGTTTATTTTTCACCTGAATTATGAAAGGAGTTTCTATTATTTGGTTGAAAATGAGTAAAAAAAGAATGAAAAAAGTTTTAGAATTTCGGAAAATTGGTTAATTTAGAGAAAGTTAGAAAGTAGAATAGGTCGAGATGTGTGTTTGTACGTACAAAATGGGCATAAACTGCCCTATTTTTCACGTCAACACTACTCTCGCATTCTCCCGATGGTCGAACGATTTTTTTAAGTTTTTAAGATGAATAAAACCAAACGAATTGAAATCCGATTAACTCTTTTAGAAGAAAAACTTTTAAAAGTTAAAGCAAAGGAAACAGGTCTTCCTGTTTCAACCTATGTTCGAAATTGTGCATTGGGTAAAAAATCACCCAAACAATTAAGCGAATCTGAATTGGAAGTTTATAAAGAGCTCAAAAAATTTTATAATAATTTTTCGTCTATTTCTAATCTTCTGAAGAAAGGCGATTATGGAAGTATGCTTTCAGAAATCGGTATTCTTCAACAAGAAATGTTGGTTCATTTAAAAAAGATCCGTCATGATAAGTAAAGCCAAAGCAACCAAAGGAAGTGCAGCTGCTATTGATTACATTATGAAGGAAGAAAAACAATCCTTTGAATTGTACCGAAATGATGTGATTGGAAAAAATGGATCTGAAATTCTTTCAGAGTTTAGAGAAGTACAGGCAATGAATGAGAATTGTTCCAACAATACGTTTTCGATTGTTCTTAGTCCGAATAATGATGTCGTTCATACTCGTCAAGAATTATTGCGTTATACGCAAGATCATTTGAAAAATTTAGGTTTAGAGAATAATCAGTGTATTGCGTATGTTCATCAAAATACAAAGGCAACTCATGTTCATATTATTGCCAATCGTATTGATGAAAAAGGAAAGGCTTTGGATGATTCTTATATTGGGTTTAAGGCTCAAAATTCTGCTGAAAAGATTGCACTTGAAAATGGTTTAAAAACAGCGAAAGAGGTGCGACAAGAGAAGGTAATTGAACGAGTTTTAGAGAAAGACTTGAACAAGGAATTGAAGGCTGATATTTTGAAAAAGCATAATATTTCGGTGAAGCAATCGAATACTTTTTCAGAGTATATGCAGAATATGTATGATAGGGGATGTCGCATAAAACCAACCATTAATAAAGGTGGAAAGTTGCAAGGTTTTCGGATTTATGATAAAATGAGTGGACTTGATTTTAAAGCTTCTGAAATTCATAAGAGTTGTGGAATGAAAAGTATGATTGAGAAAGGGGTTTCTTTTAAAGGAATAACGATGCAGACTGAAATTGTGAAGGGGTTAACTAAAGAAATTGTTACAAAACCGGTGGAAGTTTTATCGCTTTTGCAACCGGCTATTAAAATAGCAGATATGGCTATCAAAATTGGACGTTCGATTGACAGAGGAATGTCGTTATAAATTTAAAAAATTAGCATTATGAATATGACCAGTCAACAACTTATGAAAATGATTTTAGAAGAAAGTGAAATTATTTCGGATAAAATAAAAAGATTAGAACAGTTATCTGCTCAAATTGAACAATCGAATCAGCAGTATTTGAACGAGCTTAAACGAACGGATATTAAAGTAGATCGTTCTGGAGTGGATCAAAGTGTTGGAGAATTGGAAAGAGTGGCTGAAAAAACAAAAAAAGCAATTGAAAATACACAGAAAAGGTTTAATGTAGTGTTGTACTCAGTTGTTTTTTGTGCGATTGGATTAGCTGCTTTGTTTTTTACGTTTAAGTTTGGATTTCAAGTAAAATCGGAGATTAGAAATGAATTTTACAATGAATTGAATAATGAGAATAGAATTTTATCAAAAGAAGATGCTCTTTTTATTCAAAAGTTCAGAAAATGGAAATGGAAAAATCCAAAGGATAATAAAAAATTGATGATAGAAGTCGAAAAAATGGAGGTCAATTGATATTTTAATTTCAAAAATAAATGGTCAAAATAGCAGTACTCCTTGTATAACAAAAGATTCTTTCAATTCATTATGTAACATAGAAAATTAATCATTTTAATATAAAATGGTGCATCAAAATAATACTTTATTAAAAGTATAAAATTCTGCTTGGGTTGTACGTTGTCTAAATTATTTTGACAACGTACAACAGCTGCTATTGTTTTATGGAATACAGTTTATATTGAAAAAGCAGTAGAACATTTGAAAGAACAAGGTGAAGAAATTAATGAAGAATTACTTCAGCACCTGTCCCCCTTAGGATGGGAACATATTCACTTAACTGGAGATTATGTGTGGAATAATCAAATAAAATTGAACAAAGGAGAATTTAGACCACTAAGAAATTTATAAAGTATTTGTTTTATCTATTGTAAAGATGTTAAACTATAAATAAAATTGTTAACCCTGTTTTTTATACTTTTCGTCGACTGACCCCTATAGATATTCTTAAAAGATATTTTAATCTAAATCTACTCTATCTTCTTTTGCATTTTGTTGAAGTTTTTTTATTTCAGAACGAAATTCTTCACTTGAAACTATTTTTGCTTTTTTTGAAAATTTAACTTTCACTTTTTTGTTTTTATTTGACATTGAGTTTATTACATAATGTTGATTAACATTATTAATATTAAATTCAGCCTCTGCTATTAAACCAGGTAAACCATGTAATAAGTAAGGTCCATTATCTAAAAGAATATCATTAAAAAACCAAGCAGTAACAGGATTATTACCTATATATCCTATAGCTTTTGTTGCCTTTTTTGATAAAATATATTTCACGTCTTCTTGTATTTCCCATTTTATTATAGGAATAGCCTCCTTAATAATAAATTTTTTACCTAGAATATCAATTTCTTTTAAATATTCTTTTTTATTAATAAACTTATAAGTAGGAAGTTTATCGAATGCAAGCATTTCTTCAACAATTAAACTTCCTTCATTTTGACTATTATTAATTTTTGGAATTAATTTAAAAATAGATATAGAGTCATTTGACTCTAAAGAATAATCTAAAATTAAACCTTTATCTAAAGAGTTTTTTAAATAAACTTCAGCTTCTTTTCTTTCTTGTACAGGAATTTTATTCAAAAATAAATCAATATCAAAACTTAAAGAACACGAATATGTTGCCTCAATATAATCATTTTTTTGAGCAAAAGTAATTGAACAAGATAATAAACAAAAGAATAAAAAAACAATTGGTTTCATAGGTTACTTTTTATAAAAAAAAATTACAAATCTTAAAAAGATATATATAGAAGACAACAAAGTTATATTGTCGAAAATAATGTTTAGAATATAGTTGTTGTCGTTAATATATTTGTTATATATCCACGATACGGGTATTAATATTATAATGATTAGACTTAAGTAATTAAGTATATTTATTATTTTATTCATAGTATAATTTTATCTCTTATATTTTTAGGAGGAATAGTACAATTATTATTAATTATATTCTTTCTATTCTTGGAAATGATATTATAAAATAAGTCGTTTATAAATTTTGGAAATATATTTAAAAGTATTTTTAAAAATATTAGTTTATTATTTTCTTGGCTTAAAACTCTAAAAACATCAGACCTTATGTATGTATTTTTTTTAAATATCAAGACTAAAGTCTTATTTATTAATTCTGTATCTATATTGTATAAAGAAATTAATTCTTTACCTTGAACACTTGTGTTAGAGATAAAAACAACAGAATTATTTATATCATTTTTTGCAAAAAAAAGAATAGTTTTGTTACAAAAACCACATTCTCCATCAAAAAGGACAATTTTTTTTTCCATATATTATTTTTCTTCTTCAAAATAGATACCATCAACTTTAGAGTTGTTGTCTAATGATAGAAAAAATAAATAATTTTTTTTATCTAGGTATATTTTATAAATATTAAAAGAATCTTTAGAAGAGTCATATTCAATTTTATTAATTTTACCAGAAACCTTCATTAGGCTGGAAAAAAAAGAAATAGCATTTTCTTTAGGTAAATCATTTTTCATTTCATTATTAAAACTTTTAAAAATTTCTTCAAAATGGCTATTATTGAAGTTATATTCAAATGTTTTAATGTATTCTTCAAAAGCATTATTCTGAATTTGAGAAAAAGAAATTGTTGATAATGACAAGAATATAGTTAAAATAAAATTTTTCATTTTTTTATATTTTTTTAAAATTTAAGTATTTAGAGTTAAAATAAAACATCTTATTTCTCATATAAGATATTATTTTTGACCATTCGTTATTAGTGATAAAAAAACCATATATCATTATGAAAAGGATTTCAAAATCATATATCATCATAAAGAAGTAGATTCCTAAATGTAGAAGTAAACCACTTACTAGTAAAATTTTTCTAAAGTTTTTATTCCAAATTAATATTGGAAAGAATAATTCAAAAGCTAGAGTAAAATATGTAGAAAAAACAATAAAGATTATGTTTTTAGAAAAAATATAATTAAATGGACTTGAATATCTTTCTAAATTTAAAATATAGTAATTAGCAACTCCATTATACCACATGTCAGAATGAATTTTATGAATAAAAGAAATGAAGTATATTAAACATAAATGAATCATAATAGAGTAACAAGCTAAATTACTAGCTAAGTTAGATATTTTGGATTTTATAGGATTACTCTTATTTAAAACAAAATAACTATATGAATTAGTAAATACCATATATAAGCATATGAAACTAAGTAAATTGTCACCTCCGTTACTATATAGATATGAAAGTTCATTATTAAAATACATCAATATATATAAAGCCAATGAGGTAATCCATCTTCCTATTCCAAAACCAAATAAAATAGCAATTAATATGGTTAATAATATTATTAAAGGATAATCTCCTATGCGATAATCTAAAAAAGGTAAGATATGTAGGACAGGACTCTTAGCTACCATTAAATCACCGTAAAGTAAAGAAATAGAAGACCATCCCAAATACATTTTCTTTAGAATATGAAAGCTTATAAATATTCTGAATATAGGAAGATAAATATTAAATATATTTTCATTCGATAAAGAGTTAATTATTCTATATATTTTTCCCATTTATTTATTTTTAAATTATATAAATTACTTTTGAAAAATGGATAACTTTTATGTTTAAAATTTGAAGAGTATCTATCTTGAAACTTTGGTAATTCTTCAGCACCAATTATGATTTGCAATGTATGATTATCTAAATTTTTAATTTTTGAAATCATTTTTGCATGATTTACAAGAGTCAATATATTTGGAGATTCATTAAAATCATCTCGGATACTATTTATGTAGTTTCTATAACAATCTTCATCATTAAGGTTTTTACAATTACCTTCTAATGTATAAACTTCATAACTTTCTCTTAATAAATCACCTATTGGGCTTGAAGTGTTATGGATTATATAATCTAATGTGGATAAATTATCATCTTTCAAATAATTATTTACACGATTTTTATGAAGATTTTCAAAAACCTCATAAACAATAAATTCATTGGAATTATTGTTTGAAGTATATATGTAATAAAGTCTGTCGTTATAATCAGGAGCAGGAGCGAAAAAACCCCATCTTTGATAAAAAATTTCATCCCATTTTTTATAAAGTTCGTAATTATGTACTATGGGTACACTTGTGTCAGGTAAATTAAAAAAGAAATTTAGACACCACCATGAAGCAAAAATAAAGAGTATAAAGACTTGTTTTAATTTTAGAACCATTTTATTTGTTTATTTAAAAAGAGAAAGGCTTTTGACAAAATGGTTTATAAATTTATAATTTATTGTATTTAACTTCTTTTATAGATTTTTGATTTAAGTTTAATGATACAATAGCATCTTCAGCTGCAGATAAAGGCCATAAAGCTACAGCAGCGTATACAACTTCTCTAGATGATTTTTGCCAAACTTTAACGGCAGCTCTTCCTACTGCAGCAGTTGCTACTTCTAGATCTTGTTGTTCTTCTATAGTGTTTTGAGACGTAATCTCTTTGTAATTTGACATGTTAGACAATTCTTGCATGTTTTCATTATGATTTTTGAATGAAAATAAAGAGAAAGTCCCTAAAATTCCTGTAACTAATAAGATAGATTTTTTCATAATTTTTTAGTATTAATTTTTGTAAAAGCCTTTCATGCTAAAATACTTAAATAAAGTAAGTAAAAAAAAAAAAATAGCAGCAAATAGGAAAACTTATCTATTTAAATACTTAAAATGGATATATTACACAGTAATTTTAATAATTGTGAAAATAAATCTATATATAATTTACTTTTTAAAATTTTCAACATATAAAGAAAAAGATTTTAGTAATTTCTGATAGGTTTAATTCTTTTTTTTGGAGAAAATATTTTTAAAAGCCTAAATAATTTCATTTAATACCTGAAAGTAGAAGAAAGATAATATATGAATTGATAGAATAAGAAGTTTTTAGAATGTGAAACAATTCTATCTTTACTCTAATATCCGAGAAAGAGAAGATATCAGAATCGACGAACTTGTACAAGAAAAAAAGGGAATTGAAGAGAACTGAAACCACCAACCTCTATTGAAAAAATAATATCTTTAATGAAAAATAATCTACTTTACATAATCATTATTATCTACCTAAATTATTTAGGCTAAAATATTGATTGCGTGCAAGTGCCGTTTTGGATAAATGATTTTAGGTTTGAAAATCCTCTGAAAGACCCATTCTGCCGTTTAAACAGCATATCCAAAGCGGACAAAAAATGTTTTTGATTTATATTTGCCGAAGGTATGGAAAATATAAATGATATAAAGTTAGCAACGTTAAGAGCATTAATGAAAGATGATATTTTAATGTCTGGATTAGTTTTAAAAGGAGGTAATGCTCTTCAATTAGCATATGACATTACAGATAGGGGATCTATCGATATTGATTTTTCAATGGAAAAAGATTTTTCTGAACTAGATTATAAAAGACTAAATAGAGTTATATCAAGACTTTTATCAGAAGAATTTTCATTATTAAATTTAATACCGATTGATGTAAAGTTATCTGAAAAGCCTAAGAATGGAAGTATTCCTGAATGGAAAGGGTATTTATTAGAGTTTAAGTTGATTGAGAAAATTGTAGATGAAAAGTTCTCTGATATATCAGCTAAGAGAAGAAATGCTTTAGTTATCCAGGATAATCATTCTACAAAGTATACAGTAGATATTAGTGCCTATGAGTATATTGAATCTGCAACAAAAAAGGAGATTGATGGAATAATTTTGAGAGTTTATACTCCAGAAATGATTGTTATTGAAAAATTTAGAGCAATATGTCAATCTATGAAAGAGTATAAAGAAATTGTTTCGTCTGCAAGACAGAAAAAAAGAGCAAGAGATATTTATGATATTTGGAATTTATTTGATAATTTCTCAAATATAGAAAATAGAATAACGAAAGAATTGGTGATAAATATTTTTTCTGCAAAACAAGTTCCTATTGAGTTTTTGGATAAAATAGAAAGTTTAAGAGAACCATATAGAGAAAATTGGGAGACGGTAAAAGCAACTTTGTCTGAAGGGAATAGTTTAGAAGATTACGATTACTATTTTAATTTTATTATTGAAATTATAGAGAAAATTAAATCCCTTTTGGATAAATAATATTCCATTCATCAGAAAACTCTTGATGTAAAATGTTATATGTTAGGTAGAATTTAAAATCGTGACTAAAATATTTAAAAAGTTTATAATCAGATATACCTACTTTTTGTAAATAAAAGCCTATTGCTTGATGATAAGGATAAGTAAAATTCATTTTTGTATAATATTTTAATAGTTTTTCTACATCAATTAACTCTTTAGAATTATGATAGGCTTCTAAAACTTGAGTAACTCCACCTGAGTAGAAAGGCTTAACTGTAATG
>NZ_JBOFXD010000116.1:0-208652 GCF_051653945.1 Cetobacterium sp. | reverse complement strand
AATTGGATTTTTAGTTATTTGAGTTGTTCCTGACACAATTCCTTTCGGATCTCCTATTGCATCTACAACTAAAACATAATCTACTAAAGTTTGATTTATTTCAATTGTCGTGTTTGGATACTCAACTAGATTATCTGTTATAGCTACAACTATATTTGCTAACTCTGCATCTGTATGTGCATATCCTAATGCTCCACAAGCTGATTTTCCATCTACACCATTTATATTTCCATATTCATCACTTGTAGGAGCTGCCATGAATGCAACATCAATAGTTCTCTCTCCTGATTCAAATATTCTTGCTCTTCCACCATGTGTATGCATTATAGCAGGTCTTTCTAACTTCCCTTGAGATATAGCTTCGGCTACTGGTCCAGATATATATGCTGCATATATTTGAGTCACTACCTTATCTTCTATCATTTTTACTAACCCTTTATGACAAGGGAATATAGAACTTGCTGCTATTGTTATATTTTTATATCCTCTTTTTGCAATCTCTTCCATTACCATATTTAAAACAAAATCCCCATTTCTTAAATGGTGGTGAAACGAAACTACCATCCCATCCTTCAATGGTAATTTATCCATTAATTTGTTTAAATCTGTATGTAATTTTGAATCTTGAGCAGATATAGTTTTAAATTTAAAATCCTTTTTTATTACTCCATCTTTATTTGAAAGATACCCTTTATATTGTTTTACATTTCCATATCCTTCTATAAATTCAGGAATTTCTCTCCCTAAAATATTTTTCATTAGAACACCTCACCCTAAATTAATCTAATAATCCAATCATTTCAGCAATTTCTAAAGTTTGGATAGCTCTATTTATAATTGGAAGATCAACCATCTTTCCATCTAAAGAGAACACTCCTAATCCTTCTTTTTCCGCTTCTTCTTTTGCTGCCATAACTCTTAAAGCATGATTTATCTCCTGCTTTGTTGGAGAATATACTTCATGAATTGTATCTATTTGTCTTGGGTTTATAGCTAACTTTCCAGAGAATCCTAACATTTTAGCTTTTCTCGAATCTGCAGCTAATCCTTCGTAATCATTTGTATCAGTAAAAGGTGTATCTATTGCATCTACTTTTAATGCTTTACAAGCATTTACTACCTTTGTTCTAGCATAAAATAACTCTTCTGAATCTTTAGTTCTTTTTACTGCTAAATCTGCTGCTAAATCTTCTCCACCTAATAAAACAGCTTGAATTCTATTAGAAGACTTTATTGTTTCATAAACAGTTTCCACTCCGTAAGCTGTCTCTACTAAAGCATGAACTTTTATAGTTCCTACTTCAAAGCCTTCCTCTTTTTCAATTCTTTCTAACTCTTTTTCCAAAATTTCCATATCTTCTGGAGTAGCCTTTGGAAGTAGTATTGCATCTGGCTTTAATCTAGCCATTTTATCTATATCTGTCATTGCAAATGGAGATGATAATGGATTTATTCTTATTACAACTTCTGTTTCTCCATAATTCATCGTTCTCATAGCTTCTGTTACTAGTATTCTTGCTGCATCTTTTTCTGTTAAAGCAACTGCATCTTCTAAATCAAATATTACTGAGTCTGCTCCAAATGTATCTGCTGTTTGTAGCATCCCTGGGTTATTTCCAGGCATAAATAACATTGTTCTTCTTAATTTCACACTAACACCTCACCTTAAAAGGAATATTTAACAACCTCTTTTAACAGCTCCCTCAATTCTAGCTCTTATTGTATAATCTAAAGCTCCTTTATCTTGAGCCTTTACTAAAACTGAAGTAATTCCCATCTCTTTTAATTTCTCTTCAATAACCATTTTTATATGATTTCCAAACTGCTTTTCTACAACACTTTCTAATTCAATACTTATTCCATTTTCACTTGGAGTTAACATTACAAATATATCATTAGACTCTAATGTTCCACATTTAGCGGGTTTATTTATTGTCATTCTATTCACCTCTTAGAATTTTCTATAAAATTAAAGGAAAAGGTAGGAGACCCCCACCTTTTCCCAGAATTAAAAGTCTATTACTTTCTTCTGTTTACTAAAGCTTCTACTCTGCTCATTTCGTTGAATACGATCATGTATCCTTCGTCAACACCCATTCCTGGTTTTGCTAAAACTTGAAGAGCTCCACATGCCATAGCTATGTTTGTAGTAACCTCAGCTGATCTGTTAGTCTCGTTACAAGTTCCTCCACAGTAAGAACCAATTCCTACTTTGTTACAGTAAATAATTGCATCTGCTATGTTATTTACTCCTCCTAAATCTGGAGTTTTTATTTGAACTACATGTCCAGCTTTAGCATCAGCAAAAGCTGCGATATCCTCATAAGTGTTACACCACTCATCAGCAACTAACTCGATTCCCATGTTTCTTCTATCTACTTCAGCTGTTAATGCTGCTAAAGCTTCAATTTGCTTATCTCTATCTTCTACGTCCATAGGACCTTCAATTCTTAATTTAAATGGTTTTGCTGCATCTACTAATGTTTGTAAATAGTCTGCCATTTTTGTTGTATCCCCATCAAATGCTGCTCCAATTGTTCCGTATACATCTATGTGTAAAATAGGAGTATAGTCTTCTGAATCTCTTAAGTGGATTATTCTATCTCTTAACCATCCAACGTATTCAAGTAATAACTCTCCATTTTTACCTAATTTTGTTTCTACATGATTTATTAAAGCATGTGGTAAAACATCAGCAGATTTTATAATCATTTTGTCTGCATTCTCGTATCTGTTATCTCCTGATTGAGTGAATATAGGTCTTTTTGAAATTTCTAAACCTGTATTATAGTCTTTTTGAATAACTTCAGCCATAGTTACTTTTCTAGCTTTTGCTACAGCATCTAATAAAGCTTGAGTAATTCCATATCTTATAGCAGTATGTAATCTTTTTCCATCTAATAACATTCCATCGAACTCTTCAGCTAATGATTTGAAGTTATCTAACTCTTTTCCAATTAACTTTGGAGCGATTTCTTTTTCAATTACTGGAATAAAATCTTTAGCTAGGAATAATGGGTCTCTTCCTCCCGCACCAGAATACTGTACTGCTGCACAATCTCCAAATGCTACTTGACCATCTTCTAATATTAATTGTACAGAGATTGCTTCTCCAGCTTGTCTAATTGAAGTAAATCCTTCTGTTACTGGCTCTCCTACATAAGCAAATCCATCATGTCCTGCTCCTTTTTTTATAGCTCTTTGGTCATCAAAGTAAAAACCTGTTTTTCCTGCTGAACATACTACATCAACTATTCTCATTTTAATTCCTCCTGATTTTTACGAGGGAGATCTCTCTCCCTAACTTTTATAATAAATCAAATTTTAAATAATATTTTTTTATTTTTATAGAAATTATTTTGTTGCTGGTCTTCCAATTAATGTTCCTTTTCCTACAGCAAATATATCATCTACTGTCATTTGGAAACTTATTTCTCTTCCTTCAAAATCTGCTCTTTCTTGTAATTTAGCAGTATGGAAAGCTTTTATATCCTCTGATAAAGGTAAGTTTCCTGCATTTAAATATCTAATCATTCCATTATTATCTCTTGCTGGTAACATTTTTCCTGCATTATACTTTGATGGTGCAAACGGAATATCTAAAACTCCCTGCTCGAATGCTTTAACAGTTCCTACTGCTAAATCTCCGTTTCCTAACTCAAGTACTTTATCGATAATTTGCTTAACTTCTCTTTTTATCATATCTTTTTCAAATTGAACTTCTTCAGAGTTTGGTAAATTTTGTCCTCTTAATAAGTTTAATACCATTTTTGTTGCTCTGATTCCCATTGCGTTAGCTTCTTTTGTTGGTACTCCGATAGCCTCGTGAGGTGTTTTTACGATAACTTTTGTTGCTCCCGCTAATGCTGCTGCTGATGCTCCATTTGAAATAACTCCAAAGGCTTTAGCCTCATCTTCAGGGAATCCTCCCATCCACTGGTGGAATACAGAAGTTAATTGCATATTTTCATAACCAAACTCTTTACAGTACTCTTCAGCTTGCTCCATCATAGATCTTACTGCAGCAACGTCTTGTACTAAGTTTCCACATTGTCCATATCCTAAAGTAATATTTTTAACTCCTTGCTCAGCAGCTAGTAAACACTCAATGATTTGAACAGCATTTGAAATTGATGGTGGAACTAATGTTCCTGTTAATGGTCCAAATGGTTCTCTATTGATAGAAACTCCTTGCTCTTCGTACCATCCAACTAATCTATCACAATATTGCCAATCTCTTATTGTTTGCTCTAAACTTACTGATTTTGCATAAGGAATGTTGTAAGATATTCCTCCACCCTCGTTTGATGTATATCCAGCAGCTAGCATTATCTCTGATAATAATCTAGCATCTGGAGTTCCGTGTCTTAATTGTAAAGGTAAGTTTACCGCTTCTACAACTTCTCTACAACCTTTAACTCCGTGGTTTACACCTGGGAATCCATTTAATAATGATCTTCCTGCTTTTTTAGATTCTTCAATTCCTTTTTCACAGTTCTCATATTTATTTTGTCTTGTGTAAGAATCTATTGTAGATGGTAATAAATCAGCTCCACCCTCTTTATCTAAGAAATTTAATAACTCAATATGTTGCTCAATTAAAGCAACTCCTGCTCTTGGTTGAGCTAAAGTTATATTTTTTGCTTTTGCATCTATTAATTTTTTAGCGAAGTTTTTGTGCTCAGGTAAAGCTTTATGATAAGCTACAGCTTCCTCTAAATTTACATCCGCCCCTGTTGGCCACTGCTTTAAAACCTCTTCTCTTACTTTAAAGAACTCTTCATCAGTCCATTTTTTAAATTTTAAATTCATTGATCAGATTCCTCCTCAAAACTTATACTTCAATCAGATATTTTTTCATTATTTTTATCGCTAAATCCGGCTCTTTTTGAGCTAATAATCCCATAGATGATAGAATATATGTTTTATCTACCATAAATTTTGGATTTTCTGGTTTTAAATATATCGGTTCTGCTGGATTAAATTTTCCTGCTTCTAAAATCCCTCTCGGATTCTCACTATGAACGATAACTCCCCCAGTTCCTATTATATAAGGTGCATTTAAAAGATCTTTACCACTTTGGTTAAACATTGTTCCCATAGGAGTGTATATACACTCTAAAACTCCACAATGTCTAGTCATCGATAACTCTGTTGCAACTTTGGCCATTGCTTCATCAAACAAAATTTCTTCTTTTGTTTGAGGAACCATTTTTATATGATCATGTCTGTAGTTACAGTGACCTTTTACATCCCATTTTTTGTCTACATCATTTAAATAATTTCTTATTTTTCTAGTTCCAGCTGCTTCCAATAAAGAGATTGCTGAATATCTCATTCCTAAATCTCCTTCAACAGTTCTTTTTGCAACAGGATCTTCTAATCCTTTTAACAGAACTCCAGGTTTAGACGGATCACCTTTTCCAATCGAATGAATATCAGTAGTTGCACCACCAATATCAACTATTATCAAATCTCCTATTCCATCCTCTTCATCTGTTCCTTCAGATAGCACTTCTGCCGCTTTTAATACCGCTGCTGGAGTTGGCATTAATATTCCGCTGATAAAACTTTCAGCCTTCTTCATTCCTTTTGCTTCTATTATCTTATTCATGAATACTTTTCTTATTTCTTCACGAGCTGGTTCAACGTTAAGTTTATTTATTTTTGGCATAACGTTGTCAGCCATATAATAATCTAATCCTGCCTCAGAAAAAATTCTTTCTATTTCGTCTGATGCTGCTTTATTTCCTGCTACAATAATTGGCTTTCTTATATCATGCTCAACTACCAATCTAGCATTATGTATTATACACTCTTTGTTTCCACCGTCTGTTCCACCAGCTAAAAGAATTATATCTATTGGAGAGTTTTTAATCTCTTCCATCTCACGAGAGTTTAATTCGTATGAGTATGTTTTCATAACTCTTGCCCCTGCTCCTAAAGCTGCTTTTTTCGCTGCTTCAGCTGTCAGTTCTGGAACTAATCCGATTGCAACCATTTTCAATCCACCAGCTGCTGATGAACATGCTATTTTGTCCACAAATTCAACTTGTGATATTGGAATTTCTTTCTCAATTTCTTTTACAAGTTTCTCATAAGCTTTATCAAAACCAATCATTATATCATCTTCTACAGTTGTTATATCTTTAGCAGTTGCTAGAATTCTTTCTCCTACTAAATCTATCGCTGTTAACTTTGTATATGTACTACCAAAGTCAATAGTTAGATAACATTTCATAGAAATCATCTCTTTTCTTTAAGTTTATTAGATTTAGATAATTAAATTCCTAAATCTGATTTTAAATCTTCTGTTGTTAGTTCAATTGGAGTTCCTGGTCTATAAACTCTATTGAATCCCATAGCTTTAAATCTAGATTCTACATCTGACCAATCTTGTTTTCCAACAACAATGTTTCCTCCAACATAAAGTAAGATATCTTTTAATCCAGCTTCTTCACACTTTTCTCTCATCCCTTGACAATCTAATTCCCCATGTCCATATAAAGATGATACGATTATTGCATCAGCCTTTGTTTCTACTGCAGCATTAATGAAATCAATTTGTGGAGATAAAACTCCTATATTGATTACTTCAAATCCGTTGCTCTCTAATACGTGGTGTATAATTTTATTTCCTACTGCATGACAGTCAGAACCAATTACACCAATTACTACTTTCTTTCCATTTTTCATTGAAAATAACACCTCACTATTTTTTTTCCTATAAAAAACAAACTTTTATAATATATTTTATACACTACGTTTAAAAAAAATACAATATAAATAATAAATTTATATCATTGATTTTTCAACTATTTATAAAATATATTATAACTATTAACTTCTCAACTATATATTTTATTTTTTTCCTACACTAATATATCTATCTATATAGAATCATATGATTTCATTGATTTTTTTTTATATTTATGCTATACTTTAGTTGGATAATTTATACTAGAGCTGACAAGAGTGGGGAAATCCCACTCTTTCTTTATAGTTTTTATTTGGAAAGAGGTGAATTTTTATGATAAAACTTGATAAAAGAGAGATGGAAGAAACTCTTTTAAAAATAGAAAAAGTTGTTATTCCAGCTATTGAAAAAAGAGAAGTTGACTTAGTTGACTTGGAATATATTCAAGAAGGTGGATATTTATACGTACGTATTTTTATAGAGAAACCTGAAGGTGATATTACTCTTGAGGATTGTGGTTCTCTTAGCAACGAAATTGACGAAGCTATTGATGCTTTAATTCCTCACAAATTCTTTTTAGAGGTTTCTTCTCCTGGAGTTGAAAGACCTTTAAAGAAAGAATCTGATTTTGTTAGATTTAATGGTGAAAAAATTAAAGTTAATTTAAAACACAAGCTTAATGATAACAAGAATTTTGAAGGTATTATTGAAGATTTTAAAGATGAAACACTTTTCTTAAATATAAAAGGTGAAATTCTTGAAATCCCTTTTAAAGAGATTAAAAAAGCAAATATTGTCTTTGATTTTAGTGATATTTAATTATTTATTTAGTTATAGTTAGGAGGAAAACCCATTATGAAAAGTAAAGATGGAAAAATCTTTTTAGAAGCTCTTGAGCAGCTTGAAAAAGAAAAAGGAATAAACAAAGAGAGTCTTCTTGAAGCAGTGGAACAAGCTATGTTAGCAGCATATAAGAAGCACTATGGTGAGGAAGAGAATGTTGAGGTAGAAATCAATAGATCAACAGGTGAGGTAAAAGTTTTTGAAATAAAAACTGTTGTTACTGCTGAAGATTTATATGATGCTGCTCTTGAGGTTTCTGTTGAGGATGCTGTTGAAGCTGGTCACAAAAGAGTTAAAGTTGGAGATGTTGTTAAACTTGAAGTTAATTGTGAAGAGTTTAGAAGAAATGCAATACAAAATGGTAAGCAAATTGTTATTCAAAAAGTTAGAGAAGCAGAGAGACAAAATATTTTTGATAAATTCAAAGTTAAAGAACACGATATTATCACAGGTATTATCAGAAGAATTGATGAAAAAAGAAATATCTTCATCGAGTTTGATGGATGCGAAGCTATTCTAGCAACTGCTGAGCAATCTCCAGCAGACGTTTACAGAGTTGGAGAAAGAATAAAAGTTTATGTTGCTGAAGTAGAAAAAACAAATAAATTCCCTAAAATAGTAATTTCTAGAAAAAATGAAGGATTACTTAAGAAGTTATTTGAATTAGAAATTCCAGAAATTGCAGATGGTGTTATTGAAATTAAATCGGTTGCTAGAGAAGCTGGTTCTAGAGCTAAAGTTGCTGTTTACTCAGCTGACGAAAACATCGATACTGTTGGTGCATGTATTGGACAAAAAGGGTTAAGAATTAGAAATATTGTTAACGAATTAAACGGTGAAAAAATTGATATCGTTGTTTGGAAAGAAGATGTTAAAGAGTTTGTATCAGCTGTTCTTAGTCCAGCTAAAGTTATTAGTGTTGAAGTTCTTGAAGAGGGAAGCACAGCTAGAGTTTTAGTTGAAAATTCTCAACTTTCTTTAGCTATCGGTAAAAATGGACAAAATGCAAGACTTGCTGCTAAATTAACTGGTATGAGAGTAGACATTAAAACTGTTGATTCTTTCAAAGCGGAAACAGAAAACAATACTGTTGTTTTAGATGAGGAAGAAAATGCTTAGTCATACACCTGAAAGAACTTGTGTAGTTTGTAGAGAAAAAAAGAATAAAAGCGAACTTTTTAGAATCGCAAAAATTAATGAAAGCAACTATTCATTTGATGAAAAGCAAAAACTTCAAGCTAGAGCAATCTATGTTTGTAAAACTCATGAATGTATTAAAAGAATTTCAAAAAGTAAAAAATATAGCCTAAAAATAGAAGATTTGCTTGCTATGGTAAATCTTCTTAAGAAACAATCTAAAGATTACTTAAATATTTTAAAGGCAATGAAAAACTCTGAACATCTAACTTTCGGTATCAATATGGTTATGGAAGATATTCAACATATCCATTTCATAATAATCGCTGAAGATATTAGCGAAAAAAATGATAAAAAAATAATTGCAAAAGCTAAGGAATTTAACATTCCTTACGCACACTTTGGAGATAAAGCACAACTTGGTGATATATTTAATAAAGATGAAATCAATGTGATTGCTATAAAGAATAAAAAAGTTGCAAGGGGATTGATAGATTAGGCTATTTGGAGGTGTCTAGATTTTATGAAAATAAGAGTACACGAATTAGCTAGGAAATATGGTCTTGGAAACAAAGAGTTTTTAGATATTTTAAACAATATTGGAATTGATGTACACTCACATCTAGCTGGATTAACTGATGAGCAAGAAAAAATTGCCACAGATTATTTTGCTAAAAAAAATGATGATGTTGTTTCTAACAATGTTTATATAAAGGAGGAAACAATGAAAAAAAATATGGAACTTAACAATGTAGACGATTTTGTAGAGGAGAGTCAGCCTACAAAGAAAAATAAGAATAAAAACAAGAATAAAACTAATGATGAGAACTCTAAAGATGAGGGAAAATCAAAAAAGAGAAAAAAAGGAAGAAGAGCAGACTTCGTTGTAAAGAAAGCTGAGCAAGGTCCTGAAATTATTGAAGAAGATGGAATGAAGATTATCAAAATTAGAGGAGAAATTACTTTAGGTGATTTTGCTGATAGACTTGGAATCGGAAGTTCTGAACTTATAAAAAAATTATTTTTAAAAGGTCAAATGCTAACTATCAACAGTCTTATCTCTTTTGAATTAGCAGAAGAATTAGCTGTAGATTATGATGCTTTAGTTGAGGAAGAGGAAGAAATCGAATTAGATTTCGGAGATAAATTTGCTCTTGAAATTACAGATAAACCTGAAGACCTTATTGAAAGAGCTCCTGTTATTACAATCATGGGACACGTTGACCACGGAAAAACATCTTTACTTGATGCTATTAGAACAACATCTGTAGCTTCAGGAGAAGCTGGAGGAATTACACAGAAGATTGGAGCTTACCAAATTGATAAAGCTGGTAAAAAAATAACTTTCGTTGATACTCCTGGACACGAGGCATTTACTGATATGAGAGCTAGAGGAGCACAAGTTACTGATATCGCAATTCTTGTAGTTGCTGCAGATGATGGTGTTATGCCTCAAACAATAGAAGCTTTATCTCATGCTAAAGCTGCTAATGTACCAATTATTGTTGCTATTAACAAAATCGATAAGCCAGACGCTAATGCTATGAGAGTAAAACAAGAACTAATGGAACATGGATTAGTTTCAGTTGAGTGGGGAGGAGATACTGAGTTTGTTGAAGTATCTGCTAAAGCTAGAATGAATTTAGATACTCTTTTAGATACAATCTTAATTACTTCTGAAATTCTAGAATTGAAGGCTAACCCTAAGAAAAGAGCTAAAGGTATTGTTTTAGAATCTAGATTAGATCCTAAAGTTGGACCTATTGCTGACGTTTTAATTCAAGAAGGAACTTTAAAAATTGGAGAGGTTATCGTTGCTGGAGAATCTATGGGTAAAGTTAGAGCTCTTGTTAATGATTTAGGAACTAAAGTGCAATCTGCTACAGTTTCACAACCAATTGAAATTATTGGATTTAACGATGTTCCATCTGCTGGAGATACATTCTATGTTATACAAAATGAGCAACACGCCAAGAGAATTGTTGAAGAAATGACTAAAGAAAGAAAAATTGCTGAAGTTACTAGAAAATCTATCTCTCTTGAAACTCTATCTCAACAAATGGATAGCGCAAACATAAAAGAATTAAACCTTATTTTAAGAGCTGATTCTAGAGGATCGGTTGAAGCTTTAAGAGATTCATTATTAAAACTTTCTCATGAAGAAGTTTTAGTTAATATCATTCAAGCTGCATCTGGTGCTATTACAGAGAGTGACGTTAAGCTTGCTGAAGCATCAAATGCAATTATAATTGGATTTAATGTTAGACCAACTACGAATGCTTTAAAAGAAGCAGATTCTAATGGTGTTGAAATAAGAACTTCAAATATTATCTATCATATTACTGAAGATATTGAAAAAGCTCTAACAGGAATGCTTGACCCTGAATTTAAAGAGATGTACTCTGGAAGAATTGAAATTAAAAAGGTATTTAAAGTTTCTAAAGTTGGAAACATTGCTGGATGTGTTGTTGTTGATGGTAAAGTTAGAAAAGATTCAAACATCAGAATTTTAAGAAATGGTGTTATTGTTTATGAAGGAAAATTAAATACACTTAAGAGATACAAAGACGACGCTAAAGAGGTTGTTGCTGGTCAAGAGTGTGGTTTAGGAATAGAAAACTTTAACGATATCAAAGAAGGAGATATTGTTGAGGCATTTGACATTATTGAAGTTAAAAGAACTTTAAAGTAAAAGTGGGTGATTTATTATGAATAAAAAAAGATTAGCTGCAATAGAAAAAGAGATTTCTAGAGTTATTTCTAAATGTCTTTTCGAAGAGGTTAAAAATCCAAAATTAAAAAAAGCTATGGTTTCTATTACTAGTGTTAGAGTTACTGAAGATTTAAAGTTTGCAGATTTATACTTTAGCGTTATGCCAATAGCTGGACAAACTGTTAATAAAAATGAAGTTTTAGAAGGATTAAATGAAATTAAAGGTTTTCTTAGAAAAAGAGTATCTGAAGAACTAGCCTTAAGATATACTCCTGAAATGAGAATAAAACTGGATGATACTATAGAACATGCTATTAAAATCTCCCAGTTACTTGATAGCTTAAAAGGTTAATTTTATGCACTGGGAATATAAAACAGTATCTGAAAATCTTATTGAAACTAAGGCTAGTCAATGGAATGTTTCTAAATTTTTAGCTACTTTACTTTTAAAAAAAGGCTTTTTAGAAAAAGATGAAGTAGATAATTTTCTTAATCCATCTATAAATAAATTTAGAAATCCTTTTGATTTCGAAATGATGGATAGCGTTGTAGAAAAAATAGTTTCAGCTAAAAATAATGAAGAAAAGCTGTTTATTTACGGAGATTATGATGTCGATGGAATAACTGCTGCTATCTTCCTTGTATTAGCTTTTAGAGAGATTGGAATTGATATTGATTACTATATTCCTAATAGAATGGATGAAGGATATGGTCTTGATAAAAAGACCATTGACTATATCCATAAAAATTCTGGAAAACTAGTAATTACTGTAGATACAGGAATTAACTCCTATGAGGATGTAGAGTATGCTCGCACTCTAGGAATTGAAGTTATTGTCACTGATCACCACAAAAGTGTAAAGGATGAAGAAGAGGATAATATCCTCTTCATTAATCCTAAACTTAGTGATAATTATAAATTTAAATTCTTGGCTGGAGCTGGAGTGGCTTTAAAAGTTGCTCAAGGAGTTTACTCTTATCTAAATGAAGATTTCTCTAAATTATATCAGTTCATGGATGTTATTATGATAGGAACCGTTGCTGATGTAGTTCCTATGTTTGACGAAAATAGAATTATTATAAGTAGAGGTTTAGAAACTCTTAAAAATACAAAAATTAAGGGTCTAGTTTACCTTATGAAATATCTAAAACTTTATAATAAAGATATTAGTACGACAGATATCAGTTATTTTGTTTCTCCTCTTATAAACTCTTTAGGAAGACTTGGAAATTCTAAATTAGGTGCTGACTTTTTTATGAAAACAGATGATTTTGAAATTTACAACATTATTGAAGAGATGAAAAAAGCTAATAAACAAAGAAGAGAACTTGAAAGAATGATATTTGATGAAGCAAACAAAATGATTCAACAAAAAAATGATCCAAGTAATTTAAAATATATTTTTGTTGCATCAGAGCGATGGCATCCTGGAGTTATTGGTGTGGTTGCTTCTAGGTTAAGTGTAAAATATAATTTACCTGTCGCTATGATCTCATTAAAAGATGGTATTGCTAAAGCTTCATGTAGAAGTATTCCTGGTGTAAATATTTTCAATATTTTAAAACTTATTGAAAATAAATTAATACGTTTTGGTGGTCATGATTTGGCTGCTGGATTTATAGCTGATGAAGAAAATCTTCATGAAATAGAACTTCTTTTCCAAAGAGAGATTCAAGTTCATGAACACAGTATAAATCAACCTAAGTTTTTAGAAATCGACTTAGAGTTATCTGTCGATAAAATAAATAAAAATCATATTAACGATATAAAAAAATTAGGTCCCTTTGGCCTTGAAAATAAACATCCCTATTTTCTTGATAGAGGAGTTAAAATTATAAATACAAAGTTTTTTGGTATTGAAAATCGACATTTCAATGGATTTTTATCAAAAAATGGAAAATCTTATCCTCTTGTAGCTTTTGATTTAAGTTCAAAGTTACATAAAAATAATAAGGATATGCTTTATGATATAATTTACTATCCTGAAAAAATTATTAATAAAGGGGAAGAATTCTATCAGTTTCGTTTAAAAGATCTTAAATCTCATAAGATTTGAGATATTAATACATAAATACTTTAAGGAGGAAATGATGAAACACGAATTAAAAAAAATCGAACACTCAGCAGCTGAGATTACATTAACTTTAACAGCTGAAGAGTTATCACCAATTAAATCAGAGGTTATTAAAACTTTAGCTACTAAAGTAGAGGTTCCTGGATTTAGAAAAGGACACGCACCATTAAACAAAGTTGAAGCTGCTTTTGCTGATGCAATAAAAGAAGAGGTTGTTGACTCTGTTCTTAAAGCAAACTTTGAAAAAATCGTTGCTGAAGAAAAAATCGCTCCAGTAAGTTTCATTTACGATCTTGTTGCTAACATGAAAGATTCTCTTGAAATAACATTTAAAGTTGATGTTTATCCTGAAATTACTTTAGGAGAATACAAAGGTTTAGAGGTTGAAAAAGAAACTTTCCAAATGACTGATGATCTTTTAGATAAAGAAATTGAAAATATGTTAAATGCAAAATCTAAATTAGAGGATGCTCCAGAAGGACATAAAGCTGAAATGGGAAATACTGTAGATCTTGCTTTTGAAGGATTTGTTGACGGTGTTCCATTTGAAGGTGGAAAAGCTGATTCTCACCAATTAAAGTTAGGATCAAAAATGTTTATTGATACATTTGAAGATCAATTAGTTGGATATACAGTAGGACAAGAGGGAGAAATCAATGTAACTTTCCCTGCTGAGTACCATGCTGAAGCTTTAGCTGGAAAACCTGCTACATTTAAAGTAAAAATAAACTCTATCAAAACTTTAGCTAAGCCAGAGTTAACTGAAGAGTTTGCAAAAGAAGCTGGATTTGAGTCTGCTGAAGATTTAAAAGCTAAGAAAACTGCTGAAATTACAGCTAGAGAAGAAGCTAGAATTCAAAATAACTTCGTTGGAAAATTAATCCAAAAAGTTGTTGCTGATTCAAAAGTTGATGTACCTAAATCTATGGTAGTTAGAGAAGTAGAAAATAGAATGGCTGAAATGAACCAACAATTAGCTATGCAAGGAATGGATCTTGATCAATACTTAAAAATGACTGGTATGACTAAAGAGCAAGCTTTCAATCAAATAGCTCCAATGGCTCATAACAAAGTTCAAGTTGATTTAGTTTTAGAAGCTATCGCTAAAGCTGAAAACTTAGAGGTTACTGCTGAAGAGTTAAACGCTAAAGTTGAAGAGATTGCTAAAATGTACGGTATGACTAAAGAACAATTAGAGGCTGAATTAAATAAAAATTCTAACTTTGATGAGTTCAACCATAGCTTAAAAACAGAGAGCTTAGCTCAAAAAGCTGTAGAAGTTATTGTTAATAACGTAAAATAATAATAAAAAATATATTGAGTAGAGTTTTATCTCTACTCAATACTGCTTTAATAAAAAATTAGTGTTAAATACCTAAATTTTTTAAGTATTTAACTTTAAATTTTTAAAGCAAGTTTTTAAAGGAGGGAAAAAAATGTACAGTCCAACAGTTATTGAAAACACAGGAAAAGGTGAAAGAGCCTATGACATCTACTCAAGACTTCTTAAGGATAGAATCATATTCTTAGGTAGTGAGATTGATGATCAAATAGCTAATGCAATTGTTGCTCAACTCCTATTTTTAGAAGCTGAAGATCCCAATAAAGATATAATTATGTATATAAATAGTCCTGGAGGTGTTATCACTTCTGGTATGGCAATCTATGACACTATGAATTACATTAAGCCTGATGTACAAACAGTTTGTATTGGACAAGCTGCGAGTATGGGGGCTCTATTACTTTCTGCTGGGGCTAAAGGAAAAAGATATTCACTTGAAAACTCTAGAATTATGATTCACCAACCACTTGGTGGAGCTAAAGGTCAAGCTACAGATATTGAAATTCAAGCTAAAGAGATTTTAAGAATGAAGGATTTAACTTCTAAAATTTTAAGCAAAAATACAAATAAATCAGTTGATGAAATAATATCTGCAACTGAAAGAGATAATTTTATGAGTGCTGAAGAAGCTAAACAATTTGGTCTAATAGATCATGTTTTTATTAGATAAGGAGGGAAGAGATGAACAAAAAAGAACATTGCTCGTTCTGTGGAAGAGGACAAGATGAAGTTTCAAAACTTTTCTCTGGTATTGATGGATCATTTATATGTGATGAGTGTATTGAAACATGTTTTGATATGCTTGGTTACGAAAATGACATTTACTATGGTGAAAAGCATTCTGAAAACTCTTCAGGTCATTCTTTAACAGGAGTAAAGCTACCTACACCTAAAGAAATTAAAGAAAAACTTGATGAATATGTTATTGGTCAAGATGAAAGTAAAAAAGTCTTAGCTGTATCTGTTTACAATCACTATAAGAGAATAATGCATAAAGATCAAGGAAGTAAAGATGTTGAATTACAAAAATCAAATGTACTTCTTATTGGACCTACTGGTTCAGGTAAAACTCTTTTGGCACAAACTCTTGCAAGAACACTTCATGTTCCTTTTGCAATTGCTGATGCCACAACACTTACTGAAGCTGGATACGTTGGAGACGATGTTGAAAATGTTTTAGTAAGATTGTTACAAGCTGCTGATTATAACGTAGAAGCTGCTGAAAGAGGAATTATCTACATAGATGAAATAGATAAAATTGCAAGAAAATCTGAAAATGTTTCTATCACAAGAGATGTTTCAGGAGAAGGAGTTCAACAAGCTCTTTTAAAAATTATTGAGGGTACAAAATCTCAAGTTCCACCACAAGGTGGAAGAAAACATCCAAATCAAGAACTTATAGAAATTGATACTACTAACATTTTATTTATAGTTGGTGGAGCTTTTGAGGGAATGGAGAAAATTATAAAATCTAGAACTAATAAAAAAGTTCTTGGTTTTGGTGCTTCTCAAGATACTATTGAAGCTGAAAAAGAAATTGAACTTTTAGGTAAAGTTCTTCCAGAAGATTTAGTTAAACAAGGAATAATTCCAGAGTTAGTTGGTAGACTTCCTGTTATTACAACACTATCTCCTCTAGATGAAACTGCTCTTATAAAGATTCTATCTGAACCTAAAAACTCAATTGTAAAACAATATCAAAAATTCTTTGAAATGGAAAATGTTGGACTTGAATTTGAAGATGAAGCTCTTAAAAAAATTGCAGCTTTAGCTTTAGATAGGAAAATCGGTGCAAGAGGTCTTAGATCTATTATTGAAAATATAATGACAGACCTGATGTTTGAGATTCCTTCTGATAAAACTATAAAAAAGGTTACAATTAATGCTGATTCAATTCAAGATTCAACAAAAGTTAAAATTGAACACTAAGGAGTGATTACTAATGAGTAGATTACCTTTTTTACCTACTAGGGAAATGGTACTTTTCCCTGGAACAGCATCTCCTCTTTATGTTGGAAGAGAAAGAAGCTTATTAACGATGAATTTTGCAATGAAAACAAAAAATAAATTAGTTCTTAGTCTACAAAAAAATTCTCTAGAAGAAAATCCTGTTCTTCCTGAAGGAGTTCACAAGATTGGAGTTCTAGCAAATATTGTACAGTCTATTCCTTTGCCTAATAAAAATATAAAAGTTCTTATTGAAGTTGATAAAAGAGTTCTTATTGAAGACGTTATTGAAGAAGATGGTATTTTATTTGCTGAGTATAGTGTTATATCTGCAACTGAAGAATCATCTCCTGAGCTAACAGCTTTAAAGAGAAAAGTTATCACTTTATTTGAAGAATATTCTACATTAACTAACCAAGTTAGTGCTGAATTAATGGTTCAATTAAAAGGTCTTAGAAAAGCTGGTAAAATTTTCGATTCAATCGCCTTTAATTTAGAGATTGAAGAAAATTTAAAAGTAGAACTTTTAGAGATTTTAGATGTTAATGTAAGAGGATATAGATTACTAGAAATTTTAAATGATGAAATTGAGATTGCTTCTATTGAACTAAAAGTAGAGCAAAAAGTTAAAGAGAAAATTAATGAAAGTCAAAAAAGTTATTTTATAAGAGAAAAAATTAATACTCTTAGAGAGGAACTTGGAAAAACTGGTGGAGATGAAGAAACTGATGACCTTTATGATAAAGTTAAAAACTCTCCATTACCTGAAGATGCAAAACAAAAACTTGAATCTGAATTAAAAAAACTTGGAAAAATGGCACCATATTCTGCAGAAGCTACAGTTTCTAGAGCGTATATTGAGTCGGTTTTAGAGCTTCCTTGGGGAGTAATCACTCCAGAAACTTTAGATTTAAAAATTGCTCATGAGGTTTTAGAAAAAGACCACTATGGATTAAAAGATGTTAAAGATAGAATCTTAGATTATTTAGCTGTTAAAAAATTAAACCCAAACATGAAAGGAACTATCCTTTGTTTAGCAGGACCACCTGGAGTTGGTAAAACATCTTTAGCTAAATCTGTAGCTGATTCTCTTGGTAGAAATTTTGTTAGAGTTTCTCTAGGAGGAGTTAGAGATGAGGCTGAAATAAGAGGTCATAGAAGAACATATATTGGATCTATGCCTGGAAGAATTATTAAAGCTATAAAAAATGCTGGTAGCGTTAATCCAGTTATATTACTTGACGAAATTGACAAAATGTCTAGTGATTTCAAAGGCGATCCTGCTTCTGCAATGCTAGAAGTTCTAGATCCTGAACAAAACAAGCACTTTGAAGATCATTATTTAGATATGCCTTTTGATTTATCAAAAGTTTTCTTTATTGCTACAGCTAATGATTTAAGAAGTATTCCAGGACCTTTAAGAGATAGAATGGAGATTATAAATCTTTCATCGTATACAGAGTTTGAAAAATTACATATTGCTAATAACTATCTAATTAAACAAGCTCAAAATGAAAATGGTCTAAATGATATAAAAATAAGTATAACTGATAAAGCTGTATTAAAAATAATTGATGAGTATACTAAAGAAGCTGGTGTTAGAAACTTGAAAAGAGAGATTTCATCTTTATTCAGAAAAGTAGCTAGAAAAGTTATTGATGCAGAAACTAAATCAGTTAGCATAAATGTAAAAAATCTTGAGTCTTATTTAGGACACCCTAAATTTAGACCTGAAAAAATGAAAAAAGCAGTTTCTAAAGTTGGAGTGGTTAATGGTTTAGCATGGACATCTGTTGGTGGAATGACTCTAGAGGTTCAGGGAGTTCAAATTCCAGGTAAAGGAAGTCTTTCTTTAACTGGTACTCTTGGAAATGTTATGAAAGAGTCTGCAATGGTTGCATTTACATACTTAAAAGCTAACCTTGATAAATTCCAAATTGATTCAACTGTCTTAGAAAAAAGAGATATCCATCTTCATTTCCCTGAGGGAGCTACACCAAAAGATGGTCCATCTGCTGGTATTGCTATAACTACAACTATTCTATCTGTTTTAACAGGAAGAAAAGTTAAGCAAACATTTGCTATGACTGGTGAAATTACAATTACTGGTGAGGTTTTACCTGTTGGTGGAATCAAAGAAAAAGTTATTGGAGCTCATAGAGCTGGAATTAAAAATATAATTTTACCTGATGAGAATAAAGTTGATGTTGAAGAGATCCCTGAGGAAGTAATGAAGGATATAAAAATATACTTTGCTTCAACATATGAAGATGTTGAAAAACTTGCTCTTGAAAAATAATGAAAAGAGGTAACACAATGAATATAAAACAAGCAGATTTTACTAAATCAGCTGTATTTGAAAAAGATTATCCTGAAGAGCTAAAGCATATTGAATTCGCTTTTGTAGGAAGATCTAATGTTGGAAAATCATCTCTTATAAATAGTATTACAGGAAGAAATAAGTTAGCTAAAACTAGTAAAACTCCTGGAAGAACTCAGTTAATTAACTATTTTTTAATCAACAAAGAATTTTTCTTTGTTGATTTACCTGGATATGGTTTTGCGAAAGTTCCTAAAGAGATGAAAAAAGAATGGGGATTAACTATGGAGAGATACCTTGCTAGTCCTAGAAAAAAACTTGTTTTTGTTCTACTAGATATAAGAAGAATCCCTAGTGGTGAAGATCTTGAAATGCTTAATTGGTTAGACCATTATGGAACTCCATTTAAAATAATTTTTACAAAAATGGATAAAGTTTCTAATAATGATAAATTTAAAGCTTTAAAAGATATTAGAACAAAAATTGATTTCCATAATGATGATGTCTTCTTCCACTCATCATTAAATAACAATGGAAAAGAACAAATTTTAAATTATATTGAAAGTTGTTTAGAGGGAGAAATTGAATAGGAGGATTTAAAATGAATGAATTAGCAACTACTTATTCCCCTAATGAAATAGAGGGAAAATGGTATAAATATTGGGAAGAGTCAAACTTTTTTGCTGCAACTTTAGATGATAGTAAACCAAACTACTCTATTGTTATTCCACCTCCAAATGTAACTGGTATATTACATATGGGACATATTCTTAATAACAGTATCCAAGATGTGCTTGTTAGATATAAAAGAATGAGTGGATACAATACTCTTTGGATGCCTGGAACTGACCACGCTGGTATTGCAACTCAAAATAAAGTTGAAAGAAAATTAGCTGATGAAGGTTTAACTAAAGAGGATTTAGGTAGAGAAGAGTTTATTAAACAAGTTTGGGAATGGAAAGAGCAATATGGTAGCGTTATTACAACTCAACTTAGAAAAATAGGCGCTTCTTTAGATTGGAAAAGAGAAAGATTTACAATGGATCAAGGTCTTTCTGAATCTGTTAAAGATATTTTCATTAAACTTTTCAATGATGGATTAATATATCAAGGTGAATACATGGTTAACTGGTGTCCTAGATGTGGTACTGCTCTAGCTGACGATGAAGTTGATCATGAGGAAAAAGCTGGTTCACTATGGAATATTAAATATCCTGTAAAAGATTCTGAAGAATTTTTAATTATAGCTACTACAAGACCTGAAACTATGCTTGCTGACGTAGCTATTGCAGTTAATCCAAATGACGAAAGATACTCACATCTTGTTGGTAAAAATGTAATTTTACCTCTGGTTGGAAGAGAAATCCCTGTTATTGCTGACGAATATGTTGATATGGAATTTGGAACTGGAGCACTTAAAATAACTCCTGCTCACGACCCTAATGACTTTGCTTTAGGACAAAAATTTGATCTACCTATTATCAATATGATGACTCCTGAGGGAAAAGTTGTTAACGATTACCCTGCTTACGCTGGAATGGATAGATTTGATGCTAGAAAGAAAATCGTTTCTGACTTAGAAGAACAAGAGTTCCTTGTTAAAATTGAATCTCACTCACACAACGTTGGAGGATGCTATAGATGTAACACTGTTGTTGAACCAAGAGTTTCAAAACAATGGTTTGTTAAAATGGAACCTCTAGCTGAAAAAGCTTTAGAAGTTGTTAGAAATGGAAAAGTAAAACTTATGCCTAAAAGATGGGAAAAAGTTTATTATAACTGGCTAGAGAATATTAGAGATTGGTGTATCTCTAGACAAATCTGGTGGGGACATAGAATACCTGCTTGGTATGGACCTGATATGCATATTTTTGTTGCTAAAACAGATGAAGATGCTTATGCTCAAGCTAAAGCTCACTACGGTAAAGATGTTGAATTAACTCAAGAAACAGATGTTTTAGATACATGGTTCTCATCTGCTTTATGGCCATTCTCAACTTTAGGTTGGCCTGAAAAAACAGTTGAATTAGAAAAATTCTATCCTACTTCTACTCTAGTAACTGGTGCCGATATTTTATTCTTCTGGGTTGCTAGAATGGTAATGTTTGGTATGTATACTATGGATGATATTCCTTTTGATAATGTTTATCTACATGGTATAGTTAGAGATGAAGCTGGTAGAAAGATGTCTAAGTCATTAGGTAACTCACCAGATCCGTTAAATTTAATTGGAGAATACGGTGCTGATGCCATTAGATTTACAATGATTTACAATACTTCTCAAGGTCAAGATGTTCATTTCTCTGAAAAATTAATAGAGATGGGTAGAAACTTTGCTAATAAAATCTGGAATGTTTCAAGATTTGTTCTTATGAATCTTGAAGATTTCGATATAAAATCATTTGATAAATCAAATGTTCAACTTGAATTAGTTGATGAGTGGATTTTCTCTAAATTAAATAAAACTTCTAAAGATGTTGCTGACAAATTAGAAAAATTCCAATTAGATGAAGCTGCTAAATCAATCTATGAGTTTTTAAGAGGAGATTTCTGTGACTGGTATGTTGAATTAGCTAAAGTTAGATTATATAACAAAGAGGAATCAGGAGTTAAATCTAGACAAACTGCTCAATATGTTCTATGGACAGTTTTAGAGGCTGGATTAAAACTTTTACATCCATTTATGCCATTTATCACTGAAGAGATTTGGCAAAAAATAAAAGTAAACGGGGAAACTATCATGCTTGCTGATTATCCAGTTTGTAATGATTCTCTTGTAAGCGATGATAAAGAAAAAGCTTTTGAATATATTCAAGGTCTTATTTCATCACTAAGAAATATTAGAGCAGAAAGAGGAATCTCTCCAGCTAAAGAAGCAAAAGTTGTTATTAGAACTTCTAATCCTACAGAATTAGAAACATTAAAAGCTAATGAGTTATTTATAACTAAACTTGCTAAAATTGAAGAGTTAACTGTAGGAACTGATCTTGCTACTCCTGAACAAAGTGGATTCAGAGTAAATGGAAATTCTGAAGTATTCATGATTTTAACTGGTCTTCTAGATGTTGAAACAGAAATCAAAAAGATTAATGAGCAACTTGAAAAAGTTAAAAAAGATTTAGATAAAGTTAACGCTAAACTTTCTGATGAAAGATTTACATCTAAAGCTCCAGCTCATATCTTAGATAGAGAAAAAAGAATCCAAGAAGAGTTCCAAGATAAGTATGATAAGCTAATGGAAAACTTAAAAAATTTCCAATAATAGTATCACTTTAAAGCTTTTTTAGTAGTAGGAATTTACTTCCTACTACTTTTTTTAAATAAATTGTATTCATTATGTTAAAATTATGCTAAAATAGAATAGTAACTATACATAATAATAATAGTTGGGAGTGATACAATTGGATTTACATTATTTAAGAATATTTTATGAGGTAGCTAAAGAAAAAAGTTTTACTAAAGCAGCTAATAAATTATACATAAATCAATCAGCGGTTTCGATACAAGTTAAAAAATTTGAGGAGATTTTAAATTCTAAACTTTTTGATAGAAGTTCTAAGAAAATAAAATTAACTTACACTGGGGAAGCTCTTTTTAAAATGGCAGAAGAAATTTTTGAAAAAGTTAAAAGAGCTGAAAAAGAGATGGAAAGAATTATCAATTTAGATAAAGCTAAAATATCTATTGGAGCTACGTCTGTTATTGGTGAACCTTTACTTCCTCTTTTAATGAAAGATTTTATCTCTTTACACGATGAAATTGAATACGATATTACCATTTCTACTAAGGCTTGGCTTTTAAAACTACTAAAAGAAGGTGAATTAGATATTCTTCTAATAGATGAAGAACATATAACTGATCCTAACTTAGAAGTTATTACTGTAGGTTCTGTTCCATATATTCTTGTTGGTACAAAAAATACACAAAAATTAGAAACAGTTTCTAAAGAACCATTGATCTCTAGAAAAAATATCTACAACAATGATAAAGCTATCAGTCATTTAGAGGATAAAAATCATATTTGTTTCAACACAAAAATACCTGTACTTGGTAACTTAGGTGTTATTAAAGGAATGGTTAAAGAGGGTATCGGTAACGTTATCCTTCCTTACTATGCTGTATATAAAGAGATACAGAGTGATGAATTTAAAGTTATTAGAACTATTGATGAGGTTACAGACTCTTATCAAATTGTTATAACTAAAGATAAGAAAAATCTTGCACATATCATTAAATTTATTAATTTTGTTAAAAATTTTAAACTTTAATTTTTATAATTTAGGAGGCTAATATGAATTTATTAGATTCGTATAAAATAACAGCTTCTCTTTTAGAAAACTTTATAAAAGAAGAAGCAGAAAAAAAAGAAACAGAAAAAGTAGCTAAAGATTTAGCTAATGTATTTCAATTAGGAAATAAAGTTCTAATCTGTGGAAATGGTGGTAGCAACTGTGATGCTCTACATTTTGCAGAAGAATTTACTGGAAGATTTAGAAAAGATAGAAGAGCTCTACCTGCTATATCTCTATCTGATTCATCACATATAACTTGTGTTGGAAATGATTATGGTTTTGACTATATCTTTTCTAGAGGTGTAGAAGCTTATGGAAAAGAGGGAGATATGTTTATTGGTATCTCTACAAGTGGAAACTCAGCAAATGTTATAAAAGCTGTTGAAGCAGCTAAAAAAATGGGACTTAAAACTTGTGTACTTCTTGGTAAAGATGGAGGAAAACTTAAGGGAATGTGTGATTATGAATTTATCATTCCTGGGAATACTTCTGATAGAATTCAAGAGATACACATGATGATACTACATATTATCATTGAAGGTGTAGAAAAAATAATGTTCCCTGAAAATTATTAAAAATACCCTTCTAGGGTATTTTTTTTGAGGTGATTTATATGTTTTTTAAGTTAATTCTTGTTCTATTATTCTCTATCTTTTCCTTTTCTTTTTCAACGGAACCTGAAAGTAGGGCTTATATTGGAAGTTTTAATGCTCTTAGATTGGGGAAAGGAACTAAGGACTATGAACATTTAGCAAAATCCATTGAACCTTTTGACGTTGTTGGATTGGTAGAAGTTATGAATAAAAAGGGACTCTTTCAACTTCTATCTGAAGTTGAAAAAATAAGTGATTCAAAATGGGGATATGAAATTTCTCCTTATCCTGTGGGTACTCATGAATATAAGGAATATTATGCTTTTTTATATAAAAAAAATAAAGTCAATTTTATTAAAAGCGAAGGTTTTTATCCTGATGAAAATGATGATTTTATTCGTGAACCATATGGAGCCACATTTAAAATTAATAATTTTGATTTTACCTATATTTTAATCCATTCTATATATGGGAAAAAAATCTCTCAAAGACAATTTGAAGCAAAAAAACTCATCAATGTTTACAATTATTTTCAAAATTTAGATCCTAATGAAAATGACGTTTTAATTGGAGGTGACTTTAATTTGCCTGCTAATGATTCAGCTTTTGAGGATATTTTTAATCATGGTGATGATATTATTTACACTCTAGATCCGTCAATAAAAACAACTGTTGGAACTAAAGGGTTTGCAAACTCTTATGATAATATTTTTATTTCAAAAAAATATACTCAAGAGTTTAAGGGTCAAAGTGGTGCACTCGATATTACTAGAGGAGATTTTATTAAAACAAGAAAGGAGGTTTCTGATCATCTACCAATTTTTATTGTTGTAGATACAGAAATTGATGATGACTAAAGCTTTTATATTTTTAAATGGAGATTTTCCTAATTGTGAAGATTTTTATAATAATCTAAATATTAATACTGAGCATCTTTTTTGTGCTGATGGTGGTGCTAAAAAAGCACTTGAATTAAACTATATTCCTAAAGAGGTCTGGGGAGATTTTGATTCTTTAGACCAAATATCTCTAGATTTATTAAAATCTAATAATGTTATTATAAAAAAATTTAATAAGGACAAAGATTTTACAGATGGTGAACTTTTAATATCATATGTAACCTCTTTAAATTATGATGAAATCTATGTTGTTGGTGGATTAGGTGGTCGAATAGATCATATGTTAACAAATATAAACCTTATTTTTAAATATAAGAATATTATCTTTATAGATAGATTTGAAAAACTTTTTTTAGTAACACCTAACTTTGGTTTAAAAAATAATTTAAATAAAAGAATATCCTTTATTCCTTTTTCAGATGCTATTGAAAATCTTACTTTAGAAGGATTTTTTTATCCTCTTAAAAATCACACTTTAAAAAGAGGAGATTCTACCTGTTTAAGTAATATTATTACTTCTAATGAAGCTTTTATATCTTTTAGTTCTGGTAAACTTCTTGGTGCGTTAAGTTTAGATTGACAATACTCTTAAAATAATGTAGGCTATTTAATAGTATAAAATTTTAGGGAGGATTTTAATAATGACTAATTTATCAACAAAAAGTAAACTTTTACTTGGAATTCAGCACGTATTAGCTATGTTTGGAGCTACTGTTTTAGTTCCATTTTTAACTGGATTAAATCCATCAGTAGCTTTACTTTCAGCAGGGATAGGAACACTACTTTTTCATCTTTGTACAAAGGGAATTGTTCCTGTATTTTTAGGGTCATCATTCGCTTTTATCGGAGCCTTAGCTCTTGTTTTAAAAGAAGAGGGAATTGCTGCTATTAAAGGTGGAGTTATCTCTGCTGGTTTCGTTTACATTTTTATGTCTTGGATGATTAAAGTTTTTGGTGTTGAGAAGATAAAAACGTTCTTTCCACCTGTTGTTGTTGGACCTATTATAATGGTTATTGGATTAAGATTAAGCCCAGTGGCCCTTTCTATGGCAGGATATTCAAATGGACACTTTGATTTAAAAAGTCTTATTGTTGCTCTTATAGTTGTAATTTCTATGATAACTATTTCAATCTTAGAAAAATCATTTTTTAGATTAGTTCCAATTTTAATCTCTGTTATTCTTGGGTACATAGTTTCTATTTTCTTAGGATTAGTAGATTTTGCACCTATTGCTGCAGCAAATTGGTTTGGTTTTTCTAGAGATGCATTAAACGACTTACTAACTTTACCTAAATTTTCTGCAACAGCTATTTTAGCAATTGCACCTATCGCATTGGTTGTTTTTATCGAGCATATTGGAGATATTACAACAAATGGAGCTGTTGTTGGTAAAGATTTCTTCAAAAATCCTGGTATTTCAAGAACTTTATTAGGGGATGGAGTTGCTACTGTTGCTGCTGGATTCTTAGGTGGACCTGCCAACACAACTTATGGAGAGAATACTGGTGTTCTTGCTGTTACTAAAGTTTACGATCCTGCTATTTTAAGAATTGCAGCTTGTTACGCAATTGTTCTAAGTTTTATCGGAAAATTTGGAGTTATTTTGCAAACTATTCCAACTCCAGTTATGGGAGGAATATCTATTATACTATTTGGTATGATTGCTTCTGTTGGAGTTAGAACTGTTATAGATGCTGAAATTGATTTTTCTCACTCAAGAAACCTTTTAATTGCATCTCTTATATTTGTTTTAGGGATTGCTATTGATAATATTATTATTTGGAAAACAGTTTCTTTATCTGGACTTGCTATTGCAGCTCTAATTGGAGTCTTCTTAAATAAAATATTACCTAAAGATCAACTGGATAGTTAATTAAAAAAATCTATTAAGATAGGAAGAAGTTTGAAGCTTTTCTTCCTATTTTTTATTTTTTGTTGTAATATATAAAATATAATAAAGGAATATAGGGGGATTAGATGAAGAAATTTATAGTTCTTATTCTTATGGCAAATCTAGCTTTTGCTGGTAAATATTTTTATGAAAAAAAATCGTCACATTCTCAAAATACTTTAATAAAACCAATACCTAAAATAAAAAAGGAGGAGTTTTCTATGTTAAAAAATAGAGATGAAATTGCACAACAATATAAATGGGATTTAAACGATATCTATCCCAATTGGAATCAATGGGAAACTGATTTAATAAAACTTAAAGAACTTATGATAGAAGTTCCTAAATACCAAGGAGAGATTTCTAAAAATTCAGAAACTTTTGTTAAATTTATAGATCTTGAAGAGAAAATATCAAGACTTTTAGACAAAATTTATCTATATCCATACTTACAAAGAGATTTAGATTCAACTAATGAAGTAGCTTCTGTTAAACTTCAAGAAATTGAAAGTATCTATGCAAACTATTCTATCTCTTCATCTTGGATTACGCCTGAAATATTAACTATCCCTAAGGAAACTATGATTATATGGATTGATGAAAATCCTACTCTTGAACCTAATAGATTCCCTTTAATGGAGATTTATAGACTTCAAGAACATGTTTTATCTGCTGATAAAGAGAAATTATTATCATATTTTGGACAATATCTAGGTGTTCCATCTGATATATACAGTGAATTATCTACCTCAGATATTAAATGGAATGAGGTTGAATTATCTGATGGTAGTAAAACTACTGTTACTAATGGAGTTTATTCTAAAGTAATTTCAACTAATAGAAACCAAGAGGATAGAAAAAAAGTTTTCGAAGCTCTTTATAACTCTTTTAATATTAATAAAAATACATACGCTTCAATTTATAAAAGTATTTTGCAAAGAGATTTTGCCACAGCTCAATCTAGAAATTATAAATCTAGTTTAGAAAAAGCTTTAAATCCTAAAAATATTCCTTTAGATGTTTACACATCTTTAATTGAATCTACAAAAGAAAATACAGCCCCTCTAAAAAGATATATAACTTTAAGAAAAAAAGCTCTAAATTTATCTGACTATCACTATTATGATAACTCTGTAAATATTGTAGATTACAATAAAGAATTTACATATGAGGAGGCTAAAAATACAGTTTTAGAATCTGTTAAACCTTTAGGTGAAGATTATTATAATGGATTAAATACGGCTCTAAGCGAAGGATGGTTAGATGTGTATGAAACACCTAACAAAAGAAGTGGAGCCTATTCTTTAAACATATATGATGTACATCCATATATGTTACTTAATTATAACGGAACAATGGATGCTGTCTTTACTTTAGCACATGAACTTGGACATACTATGCATTCTATGTTATCTACTAAAAATCAACCATACTCAATTAGTAACTACACAATCTTTGTTGCTGAAGTTGCATCAACATTTAATGAAAGATTACTGCTTGATAATATATTGAGAAATACAACTGATTCTAAAGAGAAAATAGCTCTTATTGAACAAGCTATTGGTGGAATTGTTGGAACTTACTATATTCAGTCCCTATTTGCTGATTATGAATATCAGGCACATCAAATTGTAGAAAATGGTGGTGCTATAACTCCTGAAGTTCTAAATAATATTATGGAAAACTTATTTATAGAATATTTTGGAAGCGAATTAACTATGGATGAATTACAAAAGATTATTTGGGCAAGAATCCCCCATTTTTATAACTCTCCGTATTACGTATACCAATACGCAACTAGTTTTGCTTCATCAGCAAATCTATATGATAGAATCACAAATGCAAAATATACTCCTCAAGAAAGAGAAGAAGCAAAAAATGAGTATCTTACTCTTTTAAAATCTGGTGGAAATGATCATCCTATGAATCAGTTAAAAAAAGCTGGTGTTGACTTAAGTAAAAAGGATGCTTTTAATGCTGTTGCTACAGAATTTAATAGACTTTTAGATCTTCTAGAAGAGGAACTAAAAAAAGAGAAAGGAGAGATCTAATATGTTTTTACTTAAATGGATTTTTAACTTTCTAAAATTTATCATTAGAGAAATCTCTTCAATGATAATAAAATTTGTATTCCTTTTAGTTTTAATAGTTTTAGCTTTCAATTATTTTACTAAAACTAAAAAAAGTCCTATTACTAAAAAATCATACTTAAAAATAGATTTGGCCAAAGAGTTTAACGAAACTTTAATTCAAAATCCTCTTAATTTTAACTCTAAGAGTATAAATTTTTATCAACTTTTAAATAACATAAGTATGGCCAAAGAAGACTCTAATGTTCAAGGAATCATATTATTTTTAGATGACAACTCTTTAAGTAGAAGTCAAATTGATGAGCTTGGAGAAGTTTTAAATGAATTTAAAACTTCAACTAAACCTGTATATTCATATGGAGCTATGTTAGATAATAACTCTTTATTAATAAGCAGTTATACTAATGAAACTATTATGCCTCCAGCAGCATCCACTGCTGTAAATATTACTGGATATAATAAAGATATCCCATACTTTAAAGGTTTAACTGAAAAATTAGGAATAGATGTAAGTGTTATTCATGTGGGAGATTTTAAAACGTATGGTGAGAATTATACTCGAAGTGAAATGTCTGAAGAAAATCGTTCTGATTTAAAGAGAATCTTAGATAAAAGTTACTCTTTTTTTCTTGAAGATTTATCTAAGAATCGTTCAATGGAAATTAATAGTTTAAACTCTACAATTCTTTCAGGAGAATTGATGGGAGAGTCATCGGAATCTTTAAAAAAATATAATTTAATAAGTACTTTAAATTATTGGGAGAATTTCAAAAAAGAAAAAAATATTGAAAATATAACTAATATAGAGGAGTATATTCCATCTTTTAAGTCTACAATATCTAATAATAAAATAGCAATAGTTTACGCTGATGGTGAAATTAACTATACATCTTCTAAAAACCCTACTGCTAGTACTATAACTCCTGATAAATTTATTTCTGCTTTGGAAAAAGCAGAAAAAGATGACAATATTAAAGGTATTGTAATTAGAGTCAATTCTCCTGGTGGATCTGCACTTGCTTCAGATATTATTTGTAATGCTATTAAAAATGTTGAAAAGCCTGTATATGTTTCTATTGGAAATGTAGCAGCCTCAGGTGGTTACTATATTTCAACTGCTGCTAAAAAAATATTTGCTGATAAAAATAGTATCACTGGTTCTATTGGAGTTGTTAGTCTTATTCCAAACGTTAAAGAACTTACAAATAAAATTGGTATCAATATGAATGATATATCTTATGGTAAATATTCAGATTTATACTCTTTAACATCTCCAATGACCCCTGAAAGACAGGAGAAAATATATAACTCTAATCTCAAGGTCTATAAAGAGTTTTTAAATAAAGTTGCTTACGGAAGAAATTTACCATTAGAAGAAGTTGAAAAAATAGCTCAAGGAAAAGTTTGGTTAGGGGATGAAGCTATTAAAATTGGACTTATTGATTCTATTGGTGGAATAAATGCAACTATAAAAAGTTTAGCTACAGATTTAAATATAAATGATAATTACTCTGTTACTGAAATTTCTTATGAAGAGGATTTGAAAACAATGTTTGAGTCAACAATATTTCCTATACAAACTTTTTTTTCTTTTAAATCTTTAACTAAAAGTGAAAATCTTAAAAACTTAATTGAAAATGAAGATATATTCTTCAAACCAATTTTATACTTAAGCTTTTAAATCTCTAGTTGAAAAGTTACTCTCTATTATGATATAATCATAACAATTACACAATATATTCTAGGAGGGATTAAATTGGTTAGAAAACTAAAAGGACAAAAAACTACTGGAGGAAACTCTCAATCTGATATTTTAAGACAAGCTCAAGCTATGCAGCAACAAATGCTTTCTGTTCAAGAATCATTAAAAGAAAAAGAAGTTGAGGCTTCTGTTGGTGGAGGAGCTGTTGTAGTAAAAGCTAACGGACAAAAAGATATCGTTTCTATAAAAATATCTGAAGAGACTATTAAAGATGCTGTTGAAGATAAAGAGATGTTAGAAGATCTTGTTCTTTCTGCTGTTACTGAAGCTATGAGACAAGCTGATGAGTTAGCTGAGAAAGAGATGTCTGCTGTTACTGGTGGAATCAATATCCCAGGTCTATTCTAGTTTGAATTTTAAGCACCGATACAATAAGTATTGGTGCTTTTTTTTACTTTAAATTTATGTTATAATTATTTGAAAATACTTTGATTATGGGTGGATTTTTAATGGAAAATAATAAATATAAAAGATATGGTTTAATGCTTTACTACCTACTAAAAATTATTTCTAAAACAATGAAAATAGAAATTATAAAAAGTCCTGAACTTATTGATGGACAAAGTTATGTATGCGGTTTCTGGCATAATAAACTTGTTGGTGCCTCTTTAGGACTAATTAATATTTCTGAAAAAAAAGCTGTTCTAGCTAGTCCATCTAAAGATGGGGAGTTAATCTCTATCCCTTTAGAAAAAATGGGTTTTACTTTGGTTAGAGGTTCTTCTGGAAAGGATTCAATTAAATCAGTTCTAAAACTGATTAAGCTAGTTAAAGATGGTCATAGTGCAGGGACTCCATTAGATGGACCTAAAGGTCCTATTTATGAGGTTAAACCAGGTATGTTGTATCTTGCCCAAAAATCTGGAAAAGCTTTAGTTCCCGTGGGAGTCGCTTTTAGTAATAAATGGATTTTTGAAAAAGCTTGGGATAAATTTCAAATGCCTAAACCTTTTTCTAAAATGGTTTGCTTAATTGGGGACCCTATTCTGATTCCTAGTGATGCTAACTTAGATGACTATTTAAGTTTAGTAAAAGAAACTCTATTCAAAATGGATAAAGAAGCTGAAAAAATATTAAATGAAAAAAAATAACGATTTGAAAGGAGATTAATAGATGAGTAAAAATTTTTATGTGACAACACCTATATATTATGTTAATGGAGATCCACATGTTGGAAGCGCGTATACAACTATTGCAGCTGATGTTTTAGCTAGATACAAAAAATCAAAAGGTTTTGATGTTTTCTTTTTAACAGGTACTGACGAGCATGGACAAAAAGTTGAGGAAGCTGCTAAAATGAGAGGTTTAACTCCTCAAGCTTGGACAGACTCTATGGCTCCTAGATTTATTGATATGTGGAAAGCATTGGATATCAATTACACAGATTTTATAAGAACTACAGAACCAAGACATAAAGATGCTGTTAAAAAAATAATAAAAACGGTTCATGATAAAGGTGATATTTATAAAGGTGAATATGAGGGAAAATATTGTGTTTCTTGTGAAACATTTGTTCCTGAAAATCAAATTGTAAATGGAAACCATTGTCCTGATTGTGGTAAAGAACTTACAACGGTTAAAGAGGAATCTTATTTCTTTAAAATGTCTAAATATCAAGATGCTTTACTTGAGCATATTGAAAATAATCCAGACTTTATTCTTCCTCACTCTAGAAAAAATGAGGTTGTTTCATTTATAAAGCAGGGTCTTCAAGATTTATCTATCTCTAGAAATACTTTTGAATGGGGAATCCCAATTGAGTTTGCTCCTGGACATATTACATATGTTTGGTTTGATGCGTTAACAAACTATCTAACAGCTGTTGGATATGAAAATAATCCTGAGCTATTTGATAAGTTCTGGAATAATGGAGAAGTGGTTCATCTTCTAGGGAAAGATATTCTTAGATTCCATGCTATTATTTGGCCTTGCATGCTTTTATCAGCTGGAGTTAAACTTCCAAATAAAATTGTAGCTCACGGTTGGTGGACTTCTGAAGGGGAAAAAATGTCTAAATCTAAAGGAAATGTTGTTGCACCATTAGATGAGATTGCTAAATACGGTGTGGATGCTTTTAGATACTGTTTAATGAGAGAGGTTAACTTTGGAAATGATGGAGATTATTCAACACCTTCAATTGTTACAAGAATTAACTCAGATTTAGCTAATGATTTAGGAAATCTTTTAAATAGAACTCTTGGAATGTATGGAAAATATTTCAATGGAACAATCACAAAAGGAGAGGTATTTGAAGAGATTGATGACAGTGTAAAAACTCTTTGGAACGAAACTGTTGTGGCTGTGGATTACCATATGAATAGAGTAGAGTTTTCTAGAGCTTTAGAAGCTATCTGGAAATTTATCTCTAGAATGAATAAATATGTTGATGAAACTGCTCCTTGGCTACTTATAAAGGATGAAGCTAAAAATGAAAGATTAGCAACAGTTATGAATTTCTTAGTTCAATCTCTTTACAAAGTTGCTGTTTTAACAGCTCCATATATGCCAGCAGCATCACAAAAAATTTGGAACCAATTAGGTTTCTCTAACAATATTTTAGAAGTACGTCTTGAATCTGTTGATGGATGGAATCTACTAAGTGAAGGACATATCTTAGGAACTGCTGAACCTATATTCCCAAGAATTGAAGTTGAAAAAAAAGAGGCTAAAAAAGATGCCCTTGCTATAAACGAAGATTTAAAAATTGAAAATCCTATAGAGATTTCTGATTTTGATAAAATAGATATTCAAGTAGTTGAAATACTAGAAGCTAGTAATATTGAAGGAGCTGATAAACTTCTTAAATTTAAAGTAAAAACAGCTAATGAAATAAGACAAATTGTTTCTGGAATTGCAAAATATTACCCTACACCTTCAGAACTTGTTGGTAAAAAAGTTTTAGCTATTTTAAACCTGCCACCAGTTACACTAAGAGGAGTTCTTTCTCAGGGAATGTTATTAAGTTCAACTGAAAAGAAAAAATTAAAACTTGTTGAAGTGGACTCAAGTGTTAAAATAGGATCTAAGATCAAATAATTTTAGGGGGATTATTTATGAAAAAAGTTACAAAAGCCATTATACCTGCAGCTGGATTAGGAACTAGAGTTTTACCAGCAACGAAAGCACAACCAAAGGAGATGCTTGTCATTGTTGACAAGCCTTCTTTACAATATATTGTGGAGGAACTTGTAGAGTCTGGAATAACTGATATTGTTATCGTTACTGGAAGAAATAAAAATTCTATTGAAGACCACTTTGATTTCTCATATGAGTTAGAAAATACTCTTGAAAGAGATGGGAAATTTGAACTTTTAAAAAAAATTGATGATATTTCAAGTATGGCCAACATCTATTATGTTAGACAAAATCACCCTCTAGGATTAGGGCATGCTATTTTAAAAGCCAAATCTTTTATTGGAGATGAACCTTTTGTCATTGCCTTAGGTGATGATATTGTTTATAATCCTGATGCTCCTGTTGCTAAACAGCTTATTGATGTTTATGAAAAATATGGAAGTAGCGTTATTGGAGTTCAAGAGGTTGAAAATAAAGATGTATCTAAATATGGTATCGTTAAACCCTCTGCTATTTTAGATGAAAATACTGTTGAAATGGTTGATTTTATAGAGAAGCCAACTTTAGAGGAAGCACCTTCCAATTTAGCGTGTCTTGGAAGATATCTTCTATCTGGTGACATATTTAAATATTTAGAAACTACTAAACCAGGTAAAGGTGGAGAGATTCAACTTACTGATGCAATTTTACAAATGTTAAATGACAATCAGAAAGTAGTTGCTTATAATTTTCAAGGAAAAAGATACGATATTGGTAATAAAATTGGACTTTTAAAAGCTAACATAGAGTTTGGTCTTAGAAACGAAGAGACTAAAGATGATCTTATTAAATATTTAAAAGAGGAGATTAAATTTTAACGGAGGATTTTTCATATGGCTAAAATCATTAAATTTAATGCTGATGCAAGAAAAAAATTAGAAAATGGTGTTAATATTTTGGCTGATGCAGTTAAAATAACTTTAGGTCCCAGAGGACGAAATGTTGTTTTAGAAAAAGCATATGGTGCTCCTTTAATAACAAATGATGGAGTTTCTATTGCTAAAGAGATTGAGCTAGATGATCCTTTTGAGAATATGGGAGCTCAACTTATTAAAGAGGTTGCTACTAAATCTAATGATGTTGCTGGAGATGGAACAACTACAGCAACAATTTTAGCTCAAGCTATTGTCAAAGAGGGACTTAAAATGGTTTCTGCTGGAGCTAATCCTATCTTTCTAAAAAAAGGAATTGAAAAAGCAACAAAAACAGCAGTTGAGTTACTTTTAAAAAAATCAAAAAAAGTACAATCTAATAGTGAAATATCTCAAGTTGCATCAATCTCTGCTGGAGATACTGAGATTGGTAATCTAATAGCTAAAGCTATGGAAAAGGTTGGAGAAAGTGGAGTTATTAGTGTGGAAGAAGCACGGTCTTTAGATACAACTTTAGAAGTAGTTGAAGGAATGGAGTTTGAAAAAGGATATCTGTCGCCATACATGGTAACAAATTCTGAAAGAATGGAAGCTATCCTTGATAATCCCTATATTTTAATTACTGATAAAAAGATTTCAACTATGAAGGAACTTCTTCCTCTTTTAGAGAAAACTGTTCAGACATCAAAACCTCTTTTAATCATCGCAGAAGATTTAGATGGAGAAGCTTTAGCAACTCTTGTTTTAAATAAAATAAGGGGAACTTTAAATGTTATCGGAGTTAAAGCTCCTGCATTTGGAGATAGAAGAAAAGCTATGTTAGAAGATATTGCTGTTTTAACAGGTGGACAAGTTATCTCTGATGAAAAGGGAATGAAAATAGAGGATACTAATCTTTCTCATCTAGGAGAAGCAAAAAAAATTAAAGTTACAAAAGATTCCACTGTTATTATAGATGGATTTAGCAATCATGATACTTTAAATAGCAGAATTTCTCAAATAAAAAACCAAATCTCCGCTACTGATTCTGATTATGATAAAGAAAAATTACAAGAGAGATTGGCTAAACTTTCTGGTGGTGTAGCTATTATTAAAGTTGGAGCTGCTACTGAAGTGGAGATGAAAGAAAAAAAACTAAGAATAGAAGATGCTTTAAATGCAACAAGAGCAGCTATTGAAGAGGGTGTTGTTCCTGGCGGTGGTGTAGCATTGAATGAAATTGCCAACGAAATGAATGACTTTACTCTTGAGGGCGAAGAAGGAATTGGAGCTAATATTTTAAAGAAATCTCTTAGTTCGCCATTGAAGCAAATAGCTATCAATGCTGGATTAGACGGTGGAGTTATTGTAGAGAAAATTAAAAATTTACCTGATGGTTTTGGATTAAATGCTGCTACTGAAGAGTATGTTCACATGATTGAAAATGGAATAATCGACCCTACAAAAGTTACTCGTTCAGCTTTACAAAACGCAACATCTATCGCAGCTTTAATTTTAACAACAGAGGTTATCATTGCAAATAAAAAAGAACCTATTAGTGAAAACTCAAATTCTAATATGGGGGATATTATTTAAGGGGAGGATTTGTAAAATGGATAAGTTTACATTAGAAAATTATAACAATTGGTTAACATCAGATTATATTGATTTAAAAGATAGAGATGATTTAGAGAGCATTAAAGGAAATGAAAAAGAAATAGAAGATAGATTTTATACAAATCTTTCTTTTGGAACTGGTGGAATGAGAGGCGTTAGAGGAGTTGGTATCAATAGAATTAACAAGTATACTATTAGAAAGGCAACTCAAGGACTTGCTAACTATATTTTAGAATCTACAGGAGAAACTGGAAAAAAAATGGGCGTTGCTATAGCTTATGACTGTAGAATTGGTTCTGAAGAGTATGCATTAAATGCTGCTTTAGTTTTAGCTGGTAACGGAATTAAAGCATACCTTTTTAAATCTCTTAGATCAACTCCTGAGCTTTCATTTGCTGTGAGAGAATTAAAATGTATTGCTGGGATAGTTGTAACAGCTTCTCACAATCCACAAGAGTATAATGGATATAAAGTTTACTGGAATGATGGTTGTCAAATAATTGAACCCCAAGCTAGTGGAGTTGTAAACAGTGTTAATGCCATCAATTCATTTGATGAAATTAAACTTTTAACTAAAGAAACCGCTATTCAAGAAGGGCTTTTAGAATATATTTCTGAAGATATGGACACTCAATTTATTTCAGCTGTTAAAAAACAAGTTATTCATAGCGAAATTCCTGGGAAAGAAAACTTTAAAATTGTTTATTCACCATTACATGGAACTGGTGGAAGACCAGTTAAAAGAGTCTTTGAGGAAACTGGATTTAAATCAATCTATATAGTAGCTGAACAAGAGCAACCTGACGGAAATTTCCCAACTTGTTCATATGCTAACCCAGAGGACCCAGCAGTTTTCAAGTTAAGTATAGAGTTAGCTGATAAAGTTGGAGCCACGCTATGTATGGCAAATGATCCTGATGCAGATAGAATTGGTGTAGCTGTGAAGGATGAAAAAGGAGAATGGATCTATCCAAATGGAAATCAGATTGGCCTTCTTTTAATGAACTATATTTTAGAAAATAAAAAAGATATACCTAAAAATTCAGCTGTTGTATCTACTGTAGTTTCAACACCTATGTTAGATATTGTTGCTAAAGAAAAAGGGGTAAAGATTTTTAGAACTTTAACTGGATTTAAATTCATTGGAGAAAAAATAAGAGAGTTCGAAGAGGGAAAATATGATGCTACATTCTTAATGGGATTTGAAGAGTCTTATGGTTATCTTGTAGGAACACATGCTAGAGATAAAGATGCTGTTGTATCTACTTTATTAATAGCTGAAATGGCAGCTTATTATAATAGCATTGGATCATCAATTCCAAAAGAATTAAAAAAATTATATGAAAAATTTGGTTACTATAGAGAAGGGATCATTGCCGTTACAAAAAAAGGAAAAGATGGTGTTGAAGCTATTAGTAAAATAATGTCAAATCTTAGAGCTAACATTTCTGATTCTTTACTAGGAAAAAAAGTAGTATCAAAAAGAGATTTTAGTCTTGGATATGAAGGATTACCAAAATCTGATGTTATTCAATTTGTATTGGAAGATAATACATATATTACAGCTAGACCTTCTGGAACAGAACCAAAAATAAAATATTACTTCTGTGTTGTTGGAAAAACAGAGGTAGAAGCAAACGAAAAATTAATGAAAACTATGGAGGATTTCCAAGCTTTTATTGATTAAATCTTGGAGGTGCTTATGCTAAGCGGAATGTATATACATATTCCTTTTTGTCTTAATAAGTGTAATTATTGTGATTTTTTATCTTTTAAATCTACTGATGAAGAAAGAGAAAAATATGTAACTGCACTTATTAATGAGATTAATATGTATCCTAAATTTCCACTTGAAACTGTTTATTTTGGGGGAGGTACTCCCTCTTTGTTAACTCCTGAACAAGTCAGCAGAATTTTAAATAACTTAAATATTAAAAATAATGCTGAAGTTACTCTTGAAGTTAATCCAAAAACAGTTACTCTTGAGAAATTTAAACTTTTTAAAAAAGCTGGAGTAAATAGAATTAGTATTGGAATACAAAGCTTTAATGATGAACTACTTAAAACTTTAGGTAGACTTCACTCCTCTTCAGAAGGTGAGGAAGCTTTTAACTTTGCCAGAGAAGCTGGATTTGATAATATCAGTTTAGATTTAATGTTTTCTTTACCAAATCAAACTCTAGATAATCTAAAGTCTGATTTAAATCATCTATTCTCATTAAAGCCTGAACACTTCTCTATATATTCTTTAATTTGGGAAGAGGGGACTGATTTCTTTACTAAACTTGAAGCTGGAATTTATAAAGAAACTGATAATGACTTAGAAGCATCCATGTACGAACTAATTATTGACGAAGCTGAGAAAAATGGATATATCCATTATGAAATCTCAAATTTCTGTCTTCCAGAAAAAAGAGCTATACACAATACTAAGTACTGGAAAAATGAAGAGTATCTTGGGATCGGAATCGGAGCATCTGGGTATTATCAAGATATAAGATATAAAAATGTCTTAAAAATTCCTGAATATTATGCTAAAATATCTGATAGCGTTAAGCCTATCTTAGAAGAAGAGTTTGTTGATTCTAACGAAAAAGAGATTTATGAATATATACTCGGATTAAGAATTATTCCTGATGGAATTATTCCTAAAGGAAAATACATAGATCTTTGTAATAACTTAGTTAATGATGGATTTTTAATAAAAGATAATTTACGATATACCTTATCTAAAAAAGGTGTTCTCATGGCTAATGATGTTTTTAGTAAATTTATTTAATTATTTAGGAGGAAATCATGGGAATTTCAGAAAATATTAATGAAATCTTATTAGATATAAAAAAACTCTCTCCATATCCTGAAAAAGTAAATCTTGTTGCTGTCACTAAATATGTTGATATTGAAACTATAAAAGATGTACTCAAAGGTGGTGCCCATATTTTAGGAGAGAATAAAGTTCAAGTTTTAACTAAAAAACATGAGGAACTTTTAGATTACTCTATTAACCATAAATGGCACTTTATTGGAAATCTTCAGAAAAATAAAGTTAAATACATTGCTCGTTTCATTGATATGATTCACTCTATTAATAAACTTTCTTTAGCTGAAGAGATTAATAAAAGAGCCAAAGAACACAATAGAATTATTGAAGTTTTAATAGAGATAAATCTATTTCAAGAGGATAGCAAAGAGGGTTATGATTATCAAGATTTTTTAAATGATATTCCTGCACTCTTATCTCTTGAAAATATTAAAATTAAAGGTCTTATGACGATGGCTCCATATACTGATAATGAAGATTTTATTAGAAATGGGTTCAAGAAATTAAGAGAGTTAAAAGATGAGTTAAATATTCTTTATTTTAATGATTCTTTAACAGAACTTTCTATGGGAATGAGTAATGATTATAAATTAGCTCTTGAAGAGGGAGCAACTCTTATAAGAGTAGGTAGTAAAATATTCGAATAAATATGGAGGTATCAATGAAAATTACTAAATTCAAAAACGCTTTTAAAGATTTTACTGATAGTGTTGGACTTACCTTTGATCCTGATGAAGATAATTACGAGGAGTATCAAGAGGAAAATGAACTAGCTGCTCCAACTCCCAAATTTGGATTAAACAATAGTAGTAAAGAAGATGTTGTTCCATCTTTTACAAACTCTATTCCTAAAGCAGAGATCAAAACACCTATTAATAATACTGTTCAAGAAGATTGCCAAACAATTTTTGTCAATCCTAAGAGTTTTGCAGAATGTAGAAAAATTGCAGATTATATAAAAAACGATAAAGTGGTTACACTAAATCTAGAAAATGTAAATGGAAAGGATGCACAAAGAATTCTTGATTTCTTAAGTGGTGCAATAAATATAAAAGAAGCTAAATGGATTCCTATTAGTAAAAATGTATTTACTTCTGTTCCTAAAAATATCAACTTCCTATATGATGGAAAAAATGATTTAAAACAAAATACTTTTTTAGATATTGACCACGAATAATTAATTTATGGAGGTTAATAATGAAAGCATTAGCGCTTTTTTCTGGAGGACTTGATAGTGCTCTAGCAATTAAAATTATAAAAGATCAAGGAATTGAGGTTATCGCTCTTAACTTTGTCTCACATTTCTTTGGTGGAAAAAATGAAAAGGCTGAAAATATGGCTAAACAACTTGGAGTTCAATTAGAATACGTTAATTTTAGCAGTGTTCACACTGAAATTTTAAAAGATCCTGTTCATGGACGTGGAAAGAATATGAATCCTTGTATCGATTGTCACGCTTTAATGTTTAAAACAGCTGGTGATCTTCTGGAAAAATATGGAGCTTCATTTATTATTTCTGGTGAAGTTCTAGGACAAAGACCTATGTCACAAAATTATCAAGCTCTAGAAAAAGTTAAAGCTCTTTCTCCTGGTCTTGAAAATCTTATTGTAAGACCGTTATCAGCAAAACTTTTACCAGAAAGTGAACCTGAAAAACTAGGATGGATTGATAGAAGTAAGCTTTTAGATATCCAAGGAAGAAGCAGAAAAACTCAAATGGAACTGATGGATAAATTTGGTATTGTAGATTATCCAACTCCTGGTGGAGGATGTCTTCTTACTGATCCAGCTTATTCAAAAAGACTTAGAATCTTAGAGGAAGATGGACTATTAGAAGATGAAAACTCTAATCTATTCCACCTTTTAAAAATTGGAAGATTTTTTAGATTCGAAAAAGGAAAGTATTTAATAGTTGGAAGAGAACAAGATGATAATTTAAAAATAAATGAATTTAAAGATTATGGTTCTTTATTTATTAGAGGAAAAGAGGTTCCTGGACCTCACATGGTTGGATTTGGTGATCTTACACAAGATGAAATAGATTTTTCTTTAAACCTATTTTCTAGATACTCAAAAGTTAAAGGAACTTCAGAAATAACTATTTTACTAAATGGAGAAGATGTTACTATTCCTGCAGTTGATCTTGAAAGTTTAAATGAAGAAATTAAAAAGTATCAAATTACTATGTAAATTTTAACAGCTAAGAAAATATCTTAGCTGTTTTTTTTTCAATTTTTATTTTAATTTATTCAAAAACGTTATATAATTATTTTGTGTTCACATATACTAAATAATGTTAAGGAGGGGACAAATTATGAAGTTGTCCAGTTATCTTTCAGAAGATAAGATTATATCTAACCTAAAAGGAGAAACTTTTGAGGAGCTTATTACAAATCTACTCAAGGAGCTTGCTAAAACAAATAAACAAGTTAAAGTAGAGCAAGAATTTATGAAAAAAGCTATTTTAAAAAGAGAAAGTGAAGCTTCCACGTATATTGGAAATGGTGTTGCAATTCCTCACGCTAGACTTGAATACTTTGATGATATAATCGTTTCTATAGCTTTTCCTGAAAAAAATATAACTATGAAAAATATAATGGGTGAAAATGAACCTGTTGATTTTATTGTTCTAATTGTTGCTGATGTTTTAAAAAATAAAAATATCCTTAAAATTATGTCTGGAATTTCTAGACTTTGTCTTAAAAATAAGGATGTTTTCAAAGAAATTTTAACATATAAATCTCCTGAAAAAACAATTGAAATTTTAAATAAAATGAAAATTGAAATAGACCATAATATTACTGCCGAAGACTTATTTACCACATCTATACTCCCTGCTAAAGAAAATAACACTCTAGAAGATATTGCAAAAAGAATTATTATGGATAGAGTTTCTGGAATTCCAGTAGTCGATAATCATAATAACTTTTTGGGAGAAATTACAGAGCGGGAACTTATTGCTTTTGGTATGCCTAAACATACTACGATTTTAAACGATTTAAGCTTTCTTACTGTAGGTGAACCTTTTGAAAATTATTTAGTAAATGAAAAAATAACAACTATAAAAAATCTATACAGAACAGAAGAGATAATTACAATCGATAAAGATGCTTCTCTTATGGAGATATCATACATATTTATGAATAAAGGAGTTACAAGAATTTATGTTCTTGAAAATAACAAATATATTGGGCTTATATTTAGATCTGATATAATTAAGAAAATTTTACATATATAAGGAGAAAATTTTATGTATTCAATTAAAGCAGTTTCTGAAATGGTTGGGCTTTCCTCCTATACAATCAGGTATTATGACAAGTGTGGCTTAATGCCCTATATCGCTAGAAATAAAAATGGAATTCGTTCCTTTTCTCAAGATGATATATTTTGGATTGAAATAATCAAATGTCTTAAACACACTGGAATGACTATTGAAGATATTAAATCAATTGTTGATTTAAGTTTAAAAGGAGATCATACAAAAGAGGAGCGAAAAGCCATTCTTTTAGAACATAGAAAAAAAATACTTGACCAAATTGAAGAATTAAATGATAATTTAAAAAAACTTGATCTAAAAATTGCTTGGTATGAAGATCATTCTGTTTCTTGTAAATAAATTTCTTGACTTAGAGTTGACTCTAAGGTTTATAATTTTACTAATTAATAATAGGAGGTTGATTTCATGTTAAATTTTAATTTTTATAATCCAACTCATATAGTTTTTGGAAAAGACACTTTAGATCAATTGAACACTTTAGTTCCTTTAAACGCTAGAGTACTAATAACTTATGGTGGTGGATCTGTTAAGAAATTTGGAACATTAGAAAATGTTATTAAAAATCTTCCAGGAAGAGAAATCTTTGAATTTGGTGGAATTGAACCAAATCCTCAATATGAAACTTTAATGAAAGCTGTCCATATTGCTAAAAAAGAAAATATAGATTTTCTTCTTGCTGTTGGTGGAGGATCTGTTATGGATGGAACTAAATTTATAGCTCTTGCTTCTAAATATGATGGTGATTGTTTAAATTTATTAACTCCAGATTTTGATTTAGCTCCAGTTGATTCAGCGATTCCTCTAGGAACTGTTGTCACTCTACCAGCTACTGGATCTGAAATGAATAATGGAGCTGTTATAAGTCATAAAGGATTAAAAGTTCCTGTTTTCAGTATGCATACGTTTCCAAAATTTTCTGTACTTGATCCCACATTAACATTTACTTTACCTAAAAATCAAGTTGCTAATGGCATTATCGATACTTTTATTCACACTGTTGAGCAGTATGTTACTTATCCTGTAGATGCTAGATTTCAAGATAGAACTGCTGAGGGAATTTTAAAAACACTTATTGAAATTGGTAAAACAACAATTGAAGAACCAACTAACTATGATGCTCGTGCTAACCTTGTTTGGTGTGCTACTATGGCTTTAAACGGATTGATTGGTGCTGGAGTTCCTCAAGACTGGACTACACATATGATTGGTCATGAAATTACTGCTATGTTTGGAGTTGACCATGGAAAGACTCTTGCTATACTTCAACCAGCTATATGGGAAGTTAGAAAAGAGAAAAAAAGAGAGAAATTAATTCAATATGCTGAACGTGTTTGGAATATTGAAGAGGTTAATAATGATTTAAAAATTAAACAAGCCATTGAGAAAACTCGTTCATTCTTTGAAGAACTTGGAGTTAAAACTCATCTTTCAGATTATGGTATAACAGAAGATAAAATAGATGATTTAATTTTAGCTTTAGAAAAAAATCATAGAACTTCTTTATCAGAAACTGGAGATTTATCTTTAGAAATAAGTAGAGAAATTCTTAAAAAAGCATTATAATATTTTAAGAGGCTGAGAAGTTTTTCTCAGCCATTTTTTTAAAGAGGTGATTATTTTGAAAATAGATTTACTACAAGAAGCTAACCGTTGCTTAAATTGCAAAAAACCACTTTGTAAAATACATTGTCCTATATCGACAGATATTCCTAATATCATAAATTTATTTAAAGAAAATAAAGTAGATGAAGCTGGAGATATTTTATTTGCAAATAATCCTTTATCTATATTTTGCTCTATTCTATGTCCTCACGAAGAACAATGTAAAGGTCATTGCATAAAAGGAATTAAAGAAACTCCTGTTGAGTTTCCACTTATTGAAAAAGAAATTTCTACCAAATATCTTTCTAAATTACCTTTAAATAAAAAAGAAGATAAAAAAATAGATGTGGCTGTTATTGGTGGTGGCCCTGCTGGTATTACTTCTGCTATTCTCTTAGCAAAAGAGGGATTTAATGTTACTATATTTGAAGCTTTTTCTAAGCTAGGTGGTGTCTTAAGATTTGGTATTCCTGAGTTTAGACTATCTAGAGAGCTAATGGATACTTTTGAAAAATATCTTTTAAATCTAGGTGTTAAAATAAAATATAATACTTTAGTTGGACCCACTCATACTATTCAAAATTTAAAAAATGATGACTTTAAGTATATTATTATTACAACTGGTGTTTGGAATCCTAAACCTATGGATATAAAAGGAGAAACTAAGGGAGATGTTCACTATGCTATTAACTACCTTGTTTCCCCTGAGTCATATAATCTTGGACCTAACGTTTTAATTATTGGTGGAGGTAATGTTGCCATGGATGCAGCTAGAGTTGCTAAAAGATTGGGTAGTTCTGTCACAGTTATGTATAGACGTGGTGAGGAGGATATGCCCGCTACTAAAGTTGAAATCGCTGAAGCAAAAGAGGATGGTGTAAATTTTAAATTTTACTATGCTCCAAAAGAGATTTTGGACGATACTATGATTTTTCTAAGAACTGAATCACATACTGATGAAAACGGAAGAAAAAAACTTATTACTTTAGAAGATAGTGATATTGGAATACCTTACAGCTCAGTTATTGTCGCTGTTAGTCAAGGGCCTAAAAAAAATATTGTCTCTTCTGAAGATAGAATTAGTCTTGAAAAATGGGGAACTATAATTGTTAATGATAATTTTGAGACAACTTTAGAAAATGTATTTTCTTGTGGCGATGTAGTGACTGGTCCTAAGACTGTTGTTGCTGCTGTTAATGATGCTAAAAAAGTAGTTGCTAATATCTTAAAAAAAGAGGAGTTGATTTAATCAACTCCTTTTTCTTATATTTATATCTTATTTTCCCCAAGTATCAGGAGTTTTATTCCACTTTAAAGCTATTTCAGCTTCTTCTGAATCTATATAATTTTCCTCTGTCGCAACATTAATTAATGAAGCAAAGTTCGAAAGTGTCGTCCAAGGAATATGGTCTTCTTCAAAGTTCTTATATGCCTTTTCAAACTCATATGAGAATATTGCCAATACTTCAACATCAATAGCTCCTGCTTCTCTTGCAGCTGCTACAGCTTTTATCGAGCTTCCTCCTGTTGATATTAAATCCTCTATTATTACTACCTTTTTCCCTTCAAATTCAGCTCCCTCAATTTGTCTTCCTGCACCATGAGCTTTCTTTTCTCCTCTAATATAAGCCATTGGTATATTCATCTCTTGAGCTATAAATGCTGCCCATGGAATTCCTGCTGTTGCTGTTCCAGCCACAATATCAAACTCTTTTTCTTTTAGAACTTCTATAAAAGCATCTACTACAACTTGTCTCTCTTTAGGGAATCCTATCATTTTTCTATTGTCACAATAGATTGGACTTTTTATTCCTGATACAAAAGTAAATGGATCCTTTACACTTAATCTAACTGCCTCTGTTCCTAATAATGATTTTGCTATATTTTTTTCTCTAGACATTTTTATAATTCACTCCTTCTCCAATTTTTTCTATAAAGTTTTTACCGTCATAAATAAGATGACCTCTTACCATAGTTAATAGTACTTTTCCCCCTCCTACTATTCCATTATAAGGTGTCCATCCACATTTTGATATTACATCTTCATTTTTTATAATCTCTTTATTATTTAAATCTACCACAACTAAATCTGCATCATACCCAACTTCTAGTTTTCCTTTTTCAGCAATTCCAAATATTCTAGCTGGATTTTCTGACATAACTTTCTGTAGAGTTTTCATATCTATTTTTTTATTTAATTCTTTCAACATCATCTCTAAGGAATTCTCCACTCCTGGTATTCCATAAGTTGTCTTAGAATTTTTTTCCTCTAAAGTATGTGGTGCATGATCAGTTCCTATTGTGTCAATAGTTCCATCCTCTAATCCTAACCAAAGAGCCTCATTATCCTCTTTGCTTTTTAACTCTGGCTTCATCATAAGTAACGAGTTTGCCATGCTTGAATCTAGAAATAAATGGTGTGGTGCTACTTCTCCATATATTTTTAATCCCTCTTTTTTTGCAGCTCTTAGTTTCTCAACTTCACTCTTTTTAGAAAGATGACACAAATACAGTGGTTTTTTAAATTTTCTAGCCAAATCTATAGCCTTATCTACCATCTCTTCCTCTGCATGAACTGATATTATTTTAGATTCTTTAAACAAATTTTCTAAAACTTTTTCCTCTTCAACTAACATATCCCCTGTTGACATATTCAGAAATATTTTAGTTGAAGCTACTCTATCTCTTACTTTTCTTATCTCTTCACTATTATCTAATTTACTTCCCCCAAAGTGAAATCCATAGTCGACATAACTTCTATTTTTAGAATTGCTCTCTTTAACATCTAAAATCTCTTCTGTTGTTGTATTTGGAACTGTGTTTGGCATATCTATAAATGTTGTTATCCCACCCTTAGCACATGCTTTGCTTCCTGTTTCAAAATCCTCTTTATAAGATAATCCTGGATCTCTCATGTGAGTATGTACATCTATTACTCCTGGTAAAACCCAGTTTTCATCCATATCTATAATCTCATCTATATCTAACTCTTCTACCTCTGAGCATCTATATATTTTAGCAATCTTCCCTTTTTCTACTAAAATATCCTTTATATCCTCTTCCCCATGATATAAAACTCTACAGTTTTTTAGCAACATAGGCTTCCCTCTTTTACTCCCTCCTCTATTTCAGCTAATACTTTTTTAGCTGCTTCTACAGGATTCTCATTTTTAGTTACTGGTCTTCCTACAACTAGATAATCACATCCATTTAGTATTGCATCTTTAGGAGTCATTATTCTCTCTTGATCATTAGCAACTGACCATTTAGGTCTTACTCCAGGACATACAGTTTTAAAGTTTTCTCCACATAGCTCTTTTATAGCTTTTGCTTCCCACGGTGAACATACAATTCCATCCATTCCAGCTTCTTTTGTTAATTTAGCTAAATTTAAAGCCAACTCTTTTAATGTTAATTCACTTTTAAAAGTTTCTTTTAATCCCTCTTCTGAAAAACTTGTTAAAATTGTTACGGCAATCGACAATATTTCTGGATTTACCTCTTTTACTCTCTTTGCAACTGATTCCATCATTGCTCTTCCACCACTTGCATGTACATTAAACATGAACACATCTTGTTTAGCTGCAAATAATGATGCCATTGTTGTTGTATTTGGAATATCGTGGAATTTTAAATCTAAAAATACTTTTTTACCTTTTTGAGTAAGATATTCTACCATCTCTCCCTTTGAGTTTAAAAATAGCTCTAATCCCACTTTATAAAAAGAAACTGTTTCTCCTAAAATTTCAACTATATTCTTTGCATCCTCCATATTTGAATAATCTAATGCTATTATTAATCTATCTTTAATATTCATTTTTCCTCCGTTATTTTTATCTATTAGTTGTGTGCTGCTCCTACAATCTCTTGTATATTTTCTAATCCATTCTCCTCACAAAATTTTTCTAATCCATCTTTTATCTCAACTGGTAAAATTGGATTTGAGAATAATCCTGTTCCCAACGAAACCATTGTTGCTCCTGCCATCATAAACTCTATTGCATCCTCAGTAGAAGAGATTCCTCCCATTCCAACTATTGGTATATTTACATTTTTATATACTTGATACACCATTCTTAAGGCTACTGGTTTTACTGCAGGCCCTGAGAACCCACCAAAAGTATTTCCTAATACAGGTTTTCTCTTTTTAATATCTATTGCCATTCCTAGTAAAGTATTTATTAAAGATACTGCATCTGCACCATTCTCCTCTACAACTTTTGCTATATGAACTATATCAGTTACATTAGGCGATAGCTTTACAATCAAAGGTTTTGTTGTTACTTCTCTAACAGCCTTTGTCACAGCTCCAGCTACTTCTGGCTTAGCACCAAATGCCATTCCCCCATCTTTTACATTTGGACACGATATGTTTAATTCTATCATATCAACTTCTGGGATATTTTCTACTCTTTTAGCTATTTCAACATACTCCTCTATTACTTTTCCATTTATGTTAACTATTATTGGAGATTCAATTCCAGATGACTTTATATTTTTTACAATTACATTTTCAAAGTAATCTATTCCTGGATTTTCAAGTCCAACACAGTTTAACATTCCTCCTGGAGTTTCTGCTATTCTAGTTCCATAGTTACCATCTCTAGGTTCCATTGTTATTCCCTTTACTACAATTCCTCCCAAAACATTTGGATCAAAATAATCCTTATATTCCAATCCAAATCCAAAACATCCTGATGATGTTACCATTGGATTTTTAAACTCTTTTCCTAAAAAATTTGTTTTTAATCTATTCATCTTTTCCACTCCCTTAGTTTCCACAGCTACACCCTGTATTTTCTTTAGGACTTGCATCCACTATTATTTTTGAATCAAAAACTGGTCCATCATGACAAACTTTTTTCATTCCATCTAATGTTTTTATTGAACATCCAACGCATGCCTTAACCCCACATGCCATTCTTTCTTCTAAAGATACTTCACAAAACACTCCTGCTTTTAATGATGTTTCCCCTACTGCTTCCATCATTTTATGAGGCCCACAAGTTTGAACCATATCTATTTTTTCATCAGCTAAAACCCTACTTAAAACAGATATTACATTTCCTTTTTCTCCTAAAGAACCATCATCCGTTGTTATATATGTTTTTACTCCATCTAAATTTAAATTTTCTAATATATTTAAAGCTTCTTTTCCTCTTCCACCAGCTATAAATATAACTTCATTTTGTTTTTTCAACTCATCTATTAGTAGTTTTGTTGGTGCAATCCCCATTCCACCACCAACAACAACACACTTTTTATCTTTTACTTCTGTCGTAAACCCTGTCCCTAAAGGACCTTGGATATTTAAGATTTCTCCAATTTCAAGTGCAGCAAACTCCTTTGTTCCTCCACCTTTTACTTCATAATAAAACTCTAAAATATTTTTATCTTTATCTACATAATGAAGACTGATCGGTCTTCTTAAAACTCTTATTTCATTTTTTAATTTTAACATAAAAAACTGTCCAGCTTTTGAGTGTTGAGAAGCCTTCTCAGATTCTATCTTCATTAAGTAATAGTTTTCTCCAATTTTACAATTTTCTAATACTTTACAATCCTCTAAAAACATTTTTTTCCTCCCAAATCTATCTTAAAATATTTTATTTTTTTATGTCTCTATTACAGTAGTAGCAATATTCATGTTCTTTATCTACAACATACTTGTTTTCTGTCTCTTCAAATTTTGTTATACACTTTTCATTATTACAAATAATCTCAGTAGATTTTTTAATATCTTTTTCTCTCATCTCATACTTTAATGTTTCTACTAGTCCTAATGCTATTGAAAAAATCGCTTCTCTTGTTGGAACCCCATTTGCTGCCTGCTCAAAATATTTAGCATGCTTTGTTTCATCTAAATCTATTTTTATTTCATCTACTCTAGGTAATGGATGTAAAATTATCATATTTTCTTTACACTTACCTACAATACTTTCTTTATCTATAATATAAACTCCAGCCACTTTCTCATAATCCTCTTGATTATCAAATCTTTCCTTTTGAATTCTTGTCATATACAATACATCTATCTCTTTTAAAACATCCTCATACTCATTTAATATATGATATTTTATATTTTTTTTCTCAAGCTCTCTTGCAATATACTCTGGTATTTGGATTACTTCTGGGGCTATAAAGTAAAACTCACAGTTGAACATCTCCAAAGCTTTTGTTAACGAATGAACTGTTCTCCCATATTTTAAATCTCCTACAAAAGCTACCTTTTTCCCTTCTATGCTTCCAAGCTCTTTTTCAATTGTATATAGGTCTAAAAGAGTTTGACTTGGATGCTCATTAGCTCCATCTCCAGCATTTATTACTGGCACTTTTGCTATATCTGCTGCAAAACGAGCTGCACCATCTCTATTATGTCTCATAACAATCACGTCAGAATAAGCTTCTGTCATCTTTATTGTATCTCTTAGTGATTCACCTTTTTTTAAAGAAGTAGCGTCTGGTGAATCAAATCCTAAAACTTTAGCTCCTAATCTATAAGCTGCTGATGTAAATGATAACCTCGTTCTTGTTGAAGGTTCGAAAAATAAGCTTCCAACTATTTTATTTTTCAAAAGTTCTTCATTTTTTTTCTCTAACTCTTTTGCTACTCTTAAAACCTCTAAAATATCACCTTTTGTAAAATCTTTCATTGAAATAAAATCTCTCATTTTTCCTCCTTAATAATTTTAGTTAAAAAAAAAGGAATAGAAATTACAAATTAATGTAACTTCTATTCCATATATTAAAATCAAAATTAAAAGATAAAAATAATGAAAATAGTATTTTTTTCTTTTTTTCTTTTTTTAATCCAAAAATACTTAGCAACTTTTTCACTTTTTATCCTCCCTATTTTTTTACGCTTTGGAAAGTATAACATACCTTTTTAGATTTGTAAAGCAATATTTTCTAGTGTTGATAAGGCAAATTCAATCTCTTCATCTGTATTGAAATATCCAAAAGAAAATCTTACAGTTCCTGTTTCATAAGTCCCAATAACTTTATGAGCTAATGGTGCACAATGAAATCCAGGTCTTACAAAAATATCAAACTCTTCATCTAAAATTTGTGCTAAATCTCCACTGTCAACTCCATCCATATTTAAACTTACAACAGGTCCTTGCTCCTCTGTTAAACTTTTATAGATTTTTATTTTTTTTATATCCTTTAATCCCTCTATAAATTTTTTAGTTAATCGCTCTTCATGGGCTCTTATTTTATCCAATCCTATTTCATTTATAAAATCTATTCCAGCTCCTAAACTTATTACTCCAGGAGTATTTATCGTTCCTGCTTCTAAAAGCTCTGGCATCTCTTTTGGTTGTCTTGAAAGTTTTGAAAAACTTCCAGTCCCTCCCTCTAAAAGAGGTTCTATTTTTACATTATCACTCAAACAAATTGCACCTACTCCTTGTATTCCAAAAAGTGATTTGTGTCCTGTCAAACATAATATAGATATATTATGTTTTTCCATATCTATATATGAATAACCTGCACTTTGTGAAGCATCTAATATAAATAAAAGATTATACTTTTTACATATTTTTCCTATCTCATCTATATTTTGTATAGTTCCATTCACATTGGATATATGATTAATCACAACTGCTTTTGTTTCTGAGGTTATATTTTTTTCAATCTCATTGTATGTATTAACAAAAGTAAGTTCTATATTTTTTTCATCCTGCATATAAAATAATGGTCTTAAAACAGAATTATGCTCAAAATTTGTTGTTATAACATGTGAATTTTGAGGAATTGCACCTTTTATTGCAAAGTTTAATGATTCTGTTGCATTAGCTGTAAATGCCACATTCAAACTATTTTTTACATTAAAAAACTTTGCTATTTTATCTCTCACTTCATATATTTTTCTTCCAGCCTCTACAGCTTTTCTATGCCCTGCTCTTCCTGGATTTGCATTATACTCCCTCACACCTACCTCTAAAGCTTTATAAACTACCTCTGGTTTTGGTGAACTTGTTGCTGAATTATCAAAATAATAGTTCTTCATACTTTTCTCCTCTTAAAAAATAATAAAGAGAGGATTTCTCCTCTCTTTTATCTTAGTTTATTTTTGCAAAAACTTCAACTATATTGTATAAGTGATCCTTTATTCTTCTATAGTTATTTAAAATATCCATATACCCTGTACTTAACATCGCTGGCATTACATTTTCTGAAACATGCTCTAAATGCTCTGCTCTTGCTCTTTTATACTCTTCTTTTATAAAGTTACATTTTTTTATTGCCCCTATAAATAAATCTCTATCTCTTAATTCATAAGCTCTATTTATATCATCAAATAAATCTTCAACATTAACATGCAATTGATTTAAAGTGGCTCTTTTGTATTCACTTAACTCAATTCCATTATCTTGCATCTTTTTCATTGTCTTAGCAATTCTTAATAAGTAATCACTTATAGTTTCATATTCATCACAAGTTTGTAAATTTTCTCTAGTATCTTCAGTATTTGCATGATCTAATGTCCCATTTAAAATATGGAAGTTCACATCTGAGATCTCTTTTTGGAATAAATCTAAAGTATCTTCTAACTTCTCTATTTTTCCAACTTGACTATCTATCTTTTCTCTACCTGAAAGAACATTATCTAACTTCATAAATATCTCTTTTATATGTGTACCCATAGTTAAAATTTCTTTTTGTGTTTGTTCTACTACCACTGATGGTGTATCTGCCATTAAAATATCTAAATGAGTTACTCTCTCTTTTGCAACTGGTGAATCTGATTTTACTACTTTGCATAAGAAATCAGCTAAATATCCAGTAAATGGTATAAATAGACATACGTTTAGTATATTAAACATTGTATGAGCTGTTGCAATAGCTGCTGTTAAATTATTTACTGGGTCCAATATACTTTCTAAGAATCCTAAATAAAATCTAAATATTGTTGTTGCCCATAAAACTCCAGCAATATTTATTATTGTGTGTGCATAAGCCGCTCTTTTAGCATTTGCTGTAGCATTTAAAGATGCTAATAAAGCTGTTATCGTTGTTCCTACATTTTCACCTAAAACTAGTGCTACTGCTGTTGGGTAGTCAATTAACCCTTGTACAGCCAATGTTATTGTAATACCTAAAGTTGCTGAAGAGGATTGAACAACTGCTGTTAATAGTGCTCCCACTGCTGCTGCTTTCAATACTCCAAAATATGTATCTGCTGTAAACGCATGGAAAAGTGATACGAACTCTGGTAATGATCTTAATGGTTTTAAACCATCACTCATTAATTCTAATCCAAAGAATATAAGTCCTAATCCCATAATTGCCATTGCTCTAGTTCTAGCTTTTTCACTAGTGAAGAACATTGTTGAAATAGCTGCTGCTCCGGCCATTGGAAGTCCATATTTTCCTATTTTTAAAACTAGTATCCATCCAGTTATTGTCGTTCCTATATTAGCTCCCAGTATTACTCCTAGTGCTTGCTTTAATGTTAATAGTGATGCATTAACAAATCCTATTGTCATTACAGTACTTACAGATGAAGATTGAACTAGTGCTGTTACAAATACTCCCATTCCTATTGCCATAAAACGGTTTGTTGTAAGCATAGCAAGAATTTTTTTCAATCTCTCTCCTGCCATTTTTTGCATTCCTTTAGACATATTTTCCATTCCATATAAGAATAGACCTAGTCCTCCTAGAACCTTAAAAAAGATATCTAAGTACATTTTTCCTCCTAAATTTTACTTTTTTATTTTAATTTTTTGGTTAAATAGTCAATCTGGTAAATTCTAACACGTATTTTAATAAATGTAAAATAAAAAACTATTTTTTAACTTAAAATTTACACGTTTTTAACATTAAAATAAATTTTCATAAAATAAAAAAAGAGGTGTTTTTTTCCAACACCTCCTTTACCCCTTGTTTTTACTAATATTTATCTTTTATATTCCTATATGTTATCAAAGAATTCTTTAGGATTTTTTTCAAGTTTAAATCCTGCTATTTTATTTACAATAATAGCTATTGCTCCATCTCCAGTTACGTTACAAGCAGTTCCAAAGCTATCTTGTGCTAAGTAAAGAGCAATCATTATTGATGTTAATGTTGGTGGGAATCCTAGCATTGTTTCAATAATTCCTAATGCTGCCATAACCGCTCCTCCTGGAACTCCTGGTGCAGCAACCATTGTAACTCCTAACATCAATATAAATCCAAACATTGTTCCAAAAGATATACTCATTCCATTTAACATCATTATTGCCATTGCACAACTTACCAATGTTATTGTACTTCCTGATAGATGTATTGTTGCACAAAGAGGTACAACAAACTCAGCAATACCTGTATTTACACCATTCTCTTTTGTTTGATTCAGTGTTACTGGTATCGTAGCTGCTGATGACTGAGTTCCTATAGCAGTAAAATATGCTGGTAACATTGTTTTTAATAATCTAATTGGATTTGCTCCTGCCATTCCTCCTGCTATAAAGTAAAGTATTAAAAGTATTGTTAGGTGTAATAAAATAATTACAGCAAATACTTTAGAAAATACTGTTAATATTGTTGCAACTTGTCCAGCATAAGTCATATTTGCAAATATTCCAGCTATATGTAGTGGTAAGAATGGAATAATTATATTTTTTATAATTCCCTCTACAACTTTTTGGAATTCATTCATTACATCTTTTATTGCATGTCCTTTTACTATCGCAATTCCTATTCCCAAAATAAAAGCCATTAATAATGCTGTCATTACATCCATTATTGGAGGCATATTTATTGTTAAATATCCTGATAATAACGCATGTTCTGGATTATCTGCCGTTTCTAGCATTGACCCTGTTTTTAAAATCATTTTAAATACCGCTGTATTTACAAAGTATGTAATTGAACCTGATAAAACTGTTGAAATATATGCTATTGCTGTTGTTATTCCCAATAATTTACCTGCTCCTGTTCCCAAATCACCAATTCCAGGTGCAACGAATCCGATTATGATAAGCGGTATTGAGAATTTTAAAAAGTTTCCAAAAATACCATTAAATGTTGCTAATAATCTTATAGGTACCTCCATTCCTAACATACCTACTCCAATACCAATTATAATTGCTATAATCAGTTTTGGTAAAAGACCTATTTTTTTCATTTTTTCTCCTCCCAGTATTTAACTTTGTTTATAAAAGAACCAATAATATATGTAATACTACATTTTTTTCGGATTTGCAAATATTTTTTGTATAAGTATCATTAAATTTGTATTTTTTATATATATGTAGTAAAATTAATATAAAAACTTAATTATATTAAGGTCAAGGATGTGAAATATGATAAAAGGTAATGTTGAAGGAGTTAGAGATTCTATTTTAGCAGAATTAGATACTATTTATAGTATGAGTGTTGAAAAAGGAAGACTTGTTAGCCCTGAAATTGTTGCACTTATAACTGATATAACTAGAGTTATAAATCGTGAAATTAGTGTTTCAATTGATAGAAAAGGAAAAATATTAGAAGTTGCTATTGGAGATAGTAATAGTGTTGAACTACCTATTTTAGAAATCTCTAGTAAAAAATTAAGTGGAGTTAAAGTTATTCATACTCATCCCAATGGATACTCTAAACTTTCTATGATTGATATTTCAGCTTTATTAAAATTAAAATTGGATGCTATATTAGCTATTGGTGTAGGAGAAACTGAAATAACAGGTGTTAATATAGGATACTGCAAAATAGAAAATCAAGAACTAACTTATGAAGAGATTGAAAATTTATCTCTAGATAAAGTTATATCTACAGATTATTTAGATAAAGTTTTAGAAATTGAATCTGAATTAAGAAAAAGTGATGTTGTTGAAGATGACAGTGAATATGCTATAGTTGTTGGTGTAGATTCTGAAGAAAGTTTAGATGAATTAGAAGAGTTAGCTAGAGCTTGTGACGTTAATGTTGCTGGAAGAATTTTTCAAAAGATAAAAAGAATTGATAATATCTTCTATATTGGTAGTGGAAAAGTTAGAGAACTAGCTTTGCTAAGACAAATTAAAAATGCTAACTTAATAATTTTTGATGAAGAGTTAAGTGGTGTTCAAATTAAAAACTTAGAAGCTGTTACTGGATGTAAAGTTATTGATAGAACAATACTTATTCTTGAAATTTTCGCTAGAAGAGCTAGAACCAGAGAGGCTAAAATACAGGTTGAGCTAGCACAACTTAAGTATAGAAGTCAAAGACTTATCGGTTTAGGAAGTGTCATGTCAAGAACTGGTGGAGGAATTGGAACTAAGGGACCTGGAGAAAAAAAGTTAGAGATAGATAGAAGAAGAATTAAGGATGAAATCTTCGCTCTTAGACAAGAGTTAGAAAAAATTAAAAAAATTAGAGCTCTTCAAAGAACTAAAAGAGAAAGCTCGGGTATTCCTAGAGTTTCTTTAGTTGGATATACCAATGTAGGAAAGTCAACACTTAGAAATCTTCTTGTGGAAATGTATCCAAGTGATAATACTGTTAAAAAGGAAGCTGTTTTTGCTGAAAATATGCTTTTTGCAACTTTAGATGCTACTACTAGAACTATGGTCCTTCCAGATAAAAGAGTTACTGCTTTAACAGATACTGTTGGATTTGTTAGAAAACTTCCTCATGACTTAATTGAAGCTTTTAAATCTACATTAGAAGAAGTTATTTTCTCTGACTTACTTGTTCATTTAGTTGATGCTTCAAGTGACACTGTTGTTCAACAGATTAGATCCGTTGAAAATGTTTTAACAGAATTAGGGGCAATAGATAAACCTACTATACTTGCTTTAAATAAATGTGATGTAGCTACTGAGGAACAAATTGAAAAATTAAAAGAATTATATGGCCATATGGATATCATTGAAATTAGTGCTAAAAATGAAATTAATATTGATTTATTAATGGATAAAATTACAACCTCTTTACCTAGAACAATGAAAAGAGTAGAACTTTTAATCCCATACTCAGATAGTTCAATTAATGCTTACTTACATAGAAATGCAATTATTGAAAGTGAATCTTACGAAGCTGAAGGAACATTAGTTATTGCTACTGTTAGTGATGAAGCTTACAATAAATGTTCTAATTTTATTATAAAAGAAATTTAAACCACTAAACTTTAAATAAAAAGCCAAAATTTTTGGCTTTTTATTTTTAAAAAAAATTTAAAAAATTGCGTTGACATTTTTTTTATATTATGATACTATATTTTTGTGATTGCGGGAGTAGCTCAGTTGGTAGAGCGTCAGCCTTCCAAGCTGAATGTCGCGAGTTCGACCCTCGTCTCCCGCTCCAACAAAATATTTGGTACACCTGCCCCGTTCGTTCAGTGGTAAGGACAATAGATTTTCACTCTATAAACAGGGGTTCGATTCCCCTACGGGGTACCATTGGGGATATAGCTCAGTTGGGAGAGCGACGCACTTGCACTGCGTAGGTCAGCGGTTCGACTCCGCTTATCTCCACCATTTGCCTAGATAGCTCAGTTGGCTAGAGCACCCGGTTCATACCCGGGCGGTCGAAGGTTCGAATCCTTTTCTAGGCACCATTTGAAACTTTACACTCTTAATAGGAGTGTTTTTTTTTACTTTATTTTTTCTATATAATCCATATTAAAAAAAAGCTGCTTAAAGCAGCTTTTTTTATCTATCATATTTTATATATTTTAATACTTGAATTATTAATGTCGGTGTAAATGCTAATATTGTCATTTCTCCAAAATTCATTACACTCAAATCAGATACTGCAAACATTTCATGGAATGCTGGAACTAATAAAACCATATATAGTAATGCTGCTCCTAATAAAAATGCATATATACTAAACATATTTTTTGTTATCCCTAATTTTATTATAGAACCATTCCCTCTACAATTAAATCCGTGGAACAATCTTCCTAAACATAGTGTTGAAAATGCCATAGTACTTCCCAAACCAACATCTCCTTTGGAGTATCCTAAATAAAATGCAACCATTGTTACAATTGCAATTAACATCCCTTCCATTAAAATTCTTCCCGATAATTTTCTATCTAGTAGTGGAGCATTAGCTTCTCTTGGTTTTTCATCTAATACATCTCCGTGAGAAGGTTCCATCCCTATAGCAATTGCTGGTAAACTATCTGTCAATAGATTTATAAATAAAAGATGCACTGGTGCAAATATTACAGGCAATCCCATTAAAGAAGCGTAAAATACCGCTAAAATTCCAGCTGTATTTCCAGATAATAAAAATCTTATTGAATTTTTTATATTGGCATATAAATTTCTACCTGTTACAACCGACTTTATTATTGTAGAAAAATTATCATCAGTAAGTATCATTGATGCCGCATCTTTTGAAACTTCTGTTCCTGTTATCCCCATAGCTATTCCTACATCTGCCTTCTTAAGTGCAGGAGCATCATTTACTCCATCTCCTGTCATAGCACAAATTTTTCCTAATTTTTGCCATGCTGAAACAATTCTAATTTTATGCTCTGGGGAAACTCTTGCGTAAACAGATATCCTTTCCACATGCTTCATAAGCTCTTCATCACTCATTTTTTCAATTTCAACACCATTTAAAGTTTCATCCCCATCTTTGTATATACCTATCTCTTTGGCAATAGCCTTAGCTGTAACTTTATAATCCCCTGTTATCATAACTGGTTTTATTCCAGCTCTTATACAATTTTTTACTGCTTCTTTAGATTCTTCTCTTGGAGGGTCAATCATACTAATTAATCCTATAAAAATAAAACTATCTTCATCTGAAAATTCTAGCTCTCTTAGTGTATCCATCTCTTTCATTGCAAAAGCTAAAACTCTTAAACCATGTTCTGCAAAATTTATATTTGCTTTTTTAATACTTTCTATATCTGATTCTGATATTTTCTCAATATTTCCATCTTCTCTTAGTATATATTTAGCTTTTTCTACAACAACATCTGGAGCACCTTTAGTTATTAAGTAGTTTTTTCCTTCAATCTCATTTAAAGTACTCATCATTTTTCTATCTGAATCAAATGGCAGCTCTTTTAGTCTAGAATATTTATTTCTAATTTCAACTTCTGCTAAATTGTATTTATGTCCTACATTCACTAAAGCTATTTCAGTTGGATCACCAATCTCTTGCCCACTATTATTTACCGCATCACTACATAATATAGCACTTCTTAAAAGTCCAATCTCAATTTTTGAGTTTAAATCAATTTTTTCAGATTCTACTACCTTACCATCTACATAAAGATGTTGAACTGTCATCTTATTTTGTGTTAACGTTCCCGTTTTATCGGAACAAATTACAGAAACACACCCCAAAGATTCTACTGAATGAAGCTTTTTTATAATAGCGTTCTCTTTGGCCATCTTTTGAGTACCAATTGCTAAAACTATTGTTACTATAGATCCTAAAGCTTCTGGAATTGCAGCTACCGCTAAAGCTACAGCAAACATTAATGAATCCAGTATATTTATTCCTCTAGCTACACTCATAAAAAATACAACTATACATAAAACTATTATAGCAATTGATAATTTTTTTCCAAATTTCTCCAATGATTTTTGTAATGGTGTCATTGCATCTTCAGTTTCATCCAACAACGATGCAATTTTTCCTAACTCTGTTTTCATACCTATCGTTGTCACTAAAATCTTTGCTCTTCCATAAGTTACTAAACTTCCTGAAAAAACCATATTTTTTTGATCTCCCACTGTTAGACCTGTTGTATCTATAGTTTGAGATATTTTTTCCACACTTTCAGACTCTCCTGTCAATGAACTCTCATTTACCATCAAAGAGTGAGTTTCTAAAACTCTACCATCACTGGGTACAACATCTCCAGCTTCTATTAAAACTATATCCCCTGGAAGTAATTCTGATGAGTTTATCTCTTGCTTTTGACCATCTCTTATGACTTTAGCTTTAGGAGAAGACATCTTTTTTAAACTCTCCAATGATTTCTCAGCTTTTAAATGTTGAACAGTACCCAAAATTGAGTTCATTATAATTACTGCTAAAATTACTACTGTACTTTCTTTATTTCCAGAAATAAATGAAATTGCTGCTGCAACCAATAAAATTATTACTAAAAAATCTTTAAATTGCTCTAAAAAAATTGCTATTGCAGTTTTCTTTTCTTTGCTGTTTAATACATTTTCTCCATACTCCTCCTTTAGTTTTTCTAAATCCTCTTTTTTCAATCCCGATTCAGAAGTGTCAAAATATCCTAACAACTCCTCTTTACTTTTCGAATAAAAATCCTTCATAGATTTCCCTCCATATAATTTTATACTTTTAATTATTTACCGACTTAATAGATATTTTCATTTTTCAAAAATAAAAAAGACTTTCAGTGTAGGTTAAAACCTACACTAAAAGTCTTGTCACCTTTTTAGGCGTATAGTACCAGATTTTTTCAAATCGAGATGTTGACACTATACTTTTGACTACTCCCTTTGAGTATATCTATATCTTTATATTACTTAATAAAGTTTATACTCTTTTTTTATGTTTGTCAACTTTTTTTATATTTGTGCAATATCAAACACATCTAAGTCCATCTTATCAACATTTAACTCTTGAACTTTTATTATTGCATTTAAAGTATCTATTGAAGTTAATACCTCTACTCCATATTCAATAGCTGTTCTTCTTATTTTAAATCCATCTCTTTGAGCATCATTCGCTTTAGTTGGAGTATTTACCAATAAATCCACTTCTCTATTTTTTAATAGATCTAAAATATTTGGTGATTCTTCATTTATTTTTCTTACAGCTGTTGCTTCAATCCCCTTTTCTGCTAAATACTTTTGAGTTCCCTCTGTTGCAAACAATTGACAACCTAAATTTTTCAATGATTTTGCAACTGGTAAAAATTCATCTTTATCCTTATCTCTTATTGTTAAAAGAACCTTTCTATTTCTTACGTTCTGAACTCTTCCTCCACCTAAAAGACCTTTAAATATCGCTTCATCTGCTGTGTGTCCAACTCCTAAAACTTCTCCTGTAGATTTCATTTCAGGTCCTAATGAAACTTCAACTCCTGATAATTTCTCTGTTGAAAATACTGGAACTTTAACTGCAACTACAGATGGTTTTTTATAAATACCTGTTCCAAATCCTAAGTTTTGAAGCTTTTCTCCCATTATTACTTTTGTCGCTATATCAATTACTGGAACTCCAGATATTTTTGCTATATAAGGTACTGTTCTTGATGATCTTGGATTTACTTCAATTACATATAGTTCATTTTCATATGCTATGAACTGAATGTTCATCATACCTTTTATTTTTAGCTCTTTTGCAATCTTTCTTGTAATCTCTTCAATTTTCTTTTCTGTACCCTCATATAAATTTTGTGGAGGATATATTGTTATTGAATCTCCTGAGTGTATTCCAGCTCTTTCTAAATGTTCCATAACTCCTGGTATTAAAATGTCTTCACCATCACATATTGCATCCACTTCCACTTCAATTCCATTTAAATATTTATCTATTAAAACTGGATTTTCAGGATCTCTTTCAAATGAAGCTTTTAAGTAGTTTACAAGATTATACTCATCGTGACAAATCTCCATCCCTTGTCCACCTAATACATATGATGGTCTTACTAAAACTGGATATTGTACTTCTGCAGCTATTTTCTTTCCAAGCTCAATATCCCATACTGCCTTACCTTTTGGTCTTTTTACATCTAATTTTTCCATTATATCTTCAAACTTTTCTCTATCTTCTGCAGCATCAACCATCTCTGCTGAAGTTCCAAGTATTGTAACTCCTCTATCTCTTAAGTCATTAGCTAATTTTATTGCTGTTTGACCACCAAATTGAATGATTACTCCTGCTGGCTTTTCCTTATCAATGATATTCATAACATCCTCTGTTACCAATGGTTCAAAGTAAAGTCTATCTGCAGTTGAGAAGTCTGTAGATACTGTTTCTGGATTGTTATTTATAATAATACTTTCTATCCCCATATTTCTTAAAGTTTTTATTGAATGAACTGTACAGTAGTCAAACTCTATTCCTTGTCCTATTCTTATTGGACCAGATCCTATTACTATGACTTTCTTTTTATCTGTTACATCAACCTCATCAAACTGATCATATGTTGAATAGAAATATGATGAATCTGCAGCAAACTCTCCTGCACATGTATCAACCATTTTATAAACTGGTTTTATTCCATAATCTCTTCTTTTTCTAGCAATATCTTGTTCTGTTACACTCAATAACTGAGCTATCCCTTTATCTGAGAACCCTTTTTTCTTAGCATTTCTTAAGAATTTTTCATTTAAATCCTTAAGCTCCATTTTTTTCATCAACTCTTCTTGCTTTACAAGCCACTCTAATTTTTCCATAAAGAACTTATCTATTCCTGTTAATTTCTGTAATTTTTCTTTTACATAACCTCTTCTTAGCATTTCAGCAACAACGAAGATTCTTTCATCATCAGGTCTTACAACAATCTCTTTTAACTCTTCCATCGTCATTTTTTTCACTACTGGATGCTCCAAGTTATATGTTCCAATCTCCAATGATCTTAATCCTTTTAGGAATGCAGCTTCAAAGTTATTTCCAATAGCCATAACCTCTCCAGTTGCCATCATTTTTGTACCTAATCTTTTATTAGCTTTCTTAAATTTATCAAATGGCCACTTTGGAATTTTTACTACTATATAGTCTAGTGCTGGTTCAAAACATGCAAAAGTTTTTCCAGTTACTTCATTTATAACTTCATCTAGTGTGTATCCTAAAGACAATCTCGTTGCAACTCTTGCTATTGGATATCCAGTAGCTTTTGAAGCTAGTGCAGATGATCTTGAAACTCTTGGGTTTATCTCAATAATTGCATACTCAAATGATTTTGGATGAAGAGCAAACTGAACGTTACAACCTCCAACTACTCCTATCTCATTTATTATTTTCAATGCTGATGTTCTTAGCATTTGATATTCTCTATCTGAAAGTGTTTGAGATGGTGCTACAACTATAGAATCTCCTGTATGAATACCAACTGGATCTATGTTCTCCATGTTACAAACAGTTATACAGTTTCCATCTTTATCTCTAATTACCTCATACTCAACCTCTTTCCACCCTAAGATTGATTTTTCAATTAGTACTTGCCCAACTCTTGATAACTTTAATCCTTTTAATAAAATATCCTCTAACTCCTGAGGGTTATCTGCAATTCCCCCTCCTGTTCCTCCTAAAGTATAAGCTGGTCTTACAACAACTGGATATCCAATCTCTTTTGCAACTTTAAATCCAGCATCTAAAGTTTCAACTATTTTACTCTCTATTGTAGGCTCTCCTATTTTATCCATAGCCTCTCTAAATAACTCTCTATCTTCTCCTCTTTTTATAGATTCAATAGATGTTCCTATAACTCTTACGTTATACTTTTCAAGTATTCCTTTATCGTTTAATTCAACTGCCATGTTTAGAGCTGTTTGTCCACCCATTCCAGCTAATATAGAATCTGGTCTTTCTTTTGCAATTACTTTTTCAACAAACTCCGCTGTAATTGGCTCTATATATATTCTATCTGCAACTGCTTTATCTGTCATTATTGTTGCTGGATTAGAGTTTATTAATACAACTTCTACTCCCTCTTTTTTTAACGTTTCACATGCTTGAGTTCCTGAATAATCAAACTCTGCTGCTTGCCCTATTATAATTGGCCCCGATCCTATTACCAGTGTCTTTTTTATCGATTTATCTAACATTATACGCCTCCTACAAAATCTACTTAAATAGCCTCAAAAATTAACCCTCTATTACTTTTAAAAAATCATCAAACAGATATTCTGAATCAGCTGGTCCTGGCCATGCTTCTGGGTGATATTGTACACATAAAATTCTATACTCTTCACTTCTCATCCCTTCGATAGAGTTGTCATTTAAATTTATATGTGTTACTTTCATTGATTCAGGTACTTTATCTACAACATAACCATGATTTTGTGATGTTATAAATATTCTATTTTTTTCTAAATCTTTAACTGGATGATTACATCCTCTATGTCCATACTTTAATTTTGTTGTTGTTCCACCTAAGGCCCAAGCTAGCAGTTGATGCCCTAAACATATTCCAACAATAGGTAATTTTCCAACTAATTTTTTTATTTCGTTTATAACCCCCGTCAACTCTGCAGGATCTCCTGGTCCATTTGATAAGAACACTGCATCTAGATTATGTGACAGTAACTCCTCTGCAGTCACATTCCAAGGAAATATAATCTGATGAACTCCTCTTTTTTCAAATGATCTTAATATATTTCTCTTAACACCAAAATCTATTACCCCTATTCTCTTTCCAGGTCCAGGAATTTCATAAATCTCTTTTGTACTAACTTTTTCTACAGCATCGCTATTATTAAATTTTGCAAAATGCTCATCTATCTCTTTTTGAGTTAAATCTTTTGAAGTTATTAAAGCCTTCATTGCCCCTTGCTCTCTAATTATTTTAGTTAGATGTCTTGTATCTACACCCTTAAATCCAACTACATTATATTGTCTTAAGAATCCTTCTAACGTCATTTCACATCTAAAGTTATTTGGAAGTTTTGCGTCCTCTTTAATAATAAATCCTTTTAACTTTATTCCACTAGACTCCATGTCCTCTAAATTTATTCCATAGTTTCCAACCATTGGATAGGTCATTACAACGATTTGACCATAATATGATGGATCCGTAAGTAACTCTTGGTACCCTGTCATTCCTGTATTAAATACAAGTTCTCCAACGCTTTCCCCTAATTCTCCAAAAATTTTTCCATCAAAACTCATTCCGTTTTCAAGAATTAACTTCCCCTTCATTTAAACCTCCTAAATTTTTTGCATAAAAAAAGGAATATGAAAATCATATTCCTTGTCTATATAAATATTAAAATTAAAAACCAATAAATTTAAAAACATAAATAAATTATTAATGAATGAAATAAATAAATTTAAAAACGACAAATAATTTTTATTTTTTTTCTTAATTTTTGTGCCATTTTTAAAAACCATATTCCATCCTCCTCTTTTTTGCTCTGAGAAAGAGTATATACTAATTTTAAAAAGTTGTCAATTTTTATTTTTTTACTCTTGATATATTATGGTTTACGTTGTAATATTACTACTGAAAAATCATACACATAAAACGGGAGGTTTTTTATGGATTATAAAATCGTTACCAATAATAATAAAGTTTTCAATTTTTTCAAAGAAACAGATAATGTAGTTTATTTAGAGGGATATAATATTGAAAAGGTTCTAAATTTTATCGAACAAAAATGTTTAGAAGGACATAGATTATTAAGTGATCCTATTTTATATAATTTAGAAAATCTAGATAATCCTTTTAAATCAATTTTAATAACAGATAAACAAATCGAGGATAATACTCACTCAATTAAAATAATTGTTGGTGTTTTAGATATTATTAAAAAAGTTAATTTTACGCCTAAAGAAACTCAAAATGAAATCTCATTAGAAGAGTTTAGATTTGTTGATTTAAATCTGATTAGAGATAGTATCACAAAAATTAGTTTACTCTAAATTGCACTATTTTGGATAGGATCAATCCCTATCCATTTTTTATTTTTTTATATAATTTTAATCTTTATTATTGTATAATAAAGTAAAACATATTTGGAGGAAATATATCATGGAGCTAATCATTTTAACTGGACTTAGCGGCTCTGGAAAGTCCACTGGTTTAAAAACTTTAGAAGATTTAGGTTTTTTTACAATGGACAATATTCCATTTCGATTTGCAGGAGTAATTTTAAAAGACTTAAAAAATTCTACTAAGGATAATGGTGTAAAACGAATTGCTTTAGGTTTAGATATTAGAACAATTATCAATGAGAATGATTTCAATACTTTTTTTAACGAAATTGATAATTTAAATATCGATTATAAAATAATCTTTTTAGAAGCATCTACACAATCTATTTTAAATAGATACAATTTAACTCGAAGAAAACATCCTTTGACAAAAGAAACACTTTTACAAAGTATTGAGGATGAAATCTTTCTTATGGAGGATATTAAAGATAAAGCTAATCTTATTATAGATACTAGCTTTTTAAGTGCTAAAGAACTTTCTAGAAAAATTGAAGTCGCTGTAACATCTTTTTCTAAAAATATTCTTTTAAATATTCATTTACAATCATTTGGCTTTAAACATGGAGTTCCTATTGATGCTGATATGATTTTTGATGTCAGAACTCTTCCAAATCCATATTACTTAGATGAGTTAAGAGAACAAACAGGTTTAAATGATGAGGTTTATGATTATGTTATGAGTTTTGAAACTTCAAGAATTCTTTATGACAAAATCTTAGATTTAATAACTTTTTTAATTCCAGGTTATATAAAGGATGAAAAAAGACACTTAACAATAGGAATTGGTTGTAGTGGTGGAAAACATAGATCTGTTTCATTTGTTAGAAAACTTGAAAAAGATTTAAAAAATATTAGTGAAGTTAACATTTTTTCTATTCATAGAGAAAATGAGAGAGGAAATTGGTAAGATGATATGATAACTATTTTTAATAAAGAGATTCCAGATAACCCTGGAGTTTACTTGATGAAAAATAATTCTAAAATTATATATGTTGGTAAAGCTAAAAACTTATCTAAAAGGGTTTCTTCTTATTTCAATAGAGAGCACCAAGATGAAAAAACAAAGGAACTTGTCAAACATATTGATGACTTAGACTTTATAATCTGTAACACAGAAATCGACGCTCTAATTTTAGAAAACAATCTGATAAAAAAATATTCTCCAAAATACAATATTAGTTTAAAAGATGAAAAAACTTATCCCTATTTATTAATCACAAATGAAAGTTTTCCTAAAATATCTATTGTTAGAACTACTAAAAAATTGAATCTTAACTTAGGTGATTATTTTGGACCATACCCTTATGGTGCATGGAACTTAAAAAAAACTCTTTCAAAATTTTATCAAATTAGAGATTGCAACAGAGATATGGAAAAAATTTATCCTCGACCTTGCTTGAAATTTTATATGAAACTTTGTAGTGGTCCCTGTGTTAATAAATCTATTATTTCTCAATATCAAGAGAATATAAAAGATATAAAAGAGATTTTAAAGGGAAATACTAAAGCTATTCTAGAAAAGCTTCAAACTCAAATGACTCTAGCTGCCGAAAACATGGAATTTGAAAAAGCTATTTTTCTTAGAGAACAGAAAAAAGAGATTGAGACAAATATTCAAACTCAAATAAGTGATGCTAATAACTCTATTGACGAAGATATCTTTACATTTAATCTAGAGGATAATAAGATTTTTTTATGTGTTTTAAATATTCGAGATGGAAAAATTCTAGGTAAAAACTTCCATGTGATCAATTTAGAACATAAATTTTATGATGATATTTTAGAAGAGATTCTTATGATTTATTACTCTAAATTCCCTATTCCTAAAAATATTATTTTTCAAGAAAATTTAGAAAATTTTCAAGATAAGATTGATTATTTATTTCAAAATATTTTTAGTAAAAAACTCTCTTTTTTCTTTCCTAAAATTAAATCTAGAAGAAAAGAGTTGTTAGATATGGGATTACTTAATTTAAAAAAAGATACTGATAACTTCTACAATAAAAAATCCATTGTTGAAAAAGGATTAAATGATCTTTATATAAAATTAAAGTTAAAAAGATTTCCATTTAAAATTGAATGTTTTGATATTTCTAATATTCAAGGCAAGGATGCTGTGGCTTCAATGAGTGTCTCTGTAGAAGGACGTAAAGCTAAAAAGTTTTATAGAAAATTCAAAATTACAACTAAAGATACTCCTGATGATTTCCAAATGATGAGAGAGGTTATTGAAAGAAGATACAGTAAACTCCCTATTGATGAATTTCCTGATATTATTTTAATTGATGGTGGACTTGGGCAAATTAATGCTGTTGGTGAAATTTTAAAAGGAATTGGCAAAGATGGAATATCGGAACTTCTGAGCATTGCAAAAAAAGAGGAGGAGATATATAAGTACACACAAAATACTCCATACCTATTTTCCAAAAGTGATGAAGCCTTAAAAATTTTACAAAGAGTTCGAGATGAAGCTCACAGATTTGGGGTTACTTACCATAGACTACTTAGAAACAAAAGAGTTATCTCTAGTGAACTAGATAATATCCCTGGAGTTGGCCCTAAGAGAAAAGAACTTCTCTTAAAAACTTTTGGATCTGTTAAACAAATAAAAAATGCTACTTTAGGTGAACTTGAAGAAATAATTCCAAGACACCTAGCCTTAAAAATAAAGGAGATGATTTAATATTATGAAAAAAATTATTTTACTTTTTTCTTTAATTACTCTTGTAGGTTGTTCTCAATTCTCTAGTAGAAAAGATCAAAGCCAAAACATTGTATTTCAAAATTCTGTTCCTCAAGGAAAATATAACTTCACAATTGTTTCCTTAAATTATCCTCAAACTTATAGCGATAAAATCTCTTTTTACAAAACTTTAAATTCAAATTTATCTAATTTAAATGATGTTCAAGCAAATGGAATTAATCTTCTTATTTCAAATGAAATGGATCAAGATTTTTCCTCTCTTTTAAATACTGGATGGTTTGATAAAGAGATTTTAGGTATGAAAATTGTTGAGGACCTTACAAATGACGATATTAATTATTTAAATAAAATTACTGTTGCAACACCTGAAAATGCTGGTAATTTACAGAAACTTTTAAACAAGCAATATTACTTATTACTACAACTTACTGATAATGAATATATGTATAACTCAGAATTTTTATATACTGAACTTGATAAAAGTCTTCTTATGGAAAGTATCTTATTAAATAGAAAATCTTTAATTGATAATTTAAATAAAATTAAAAAGAATTTTATTTACTCTATACATAGTGATGTAACTAATGCCCCTATATACTTATCAACTAATGATATCAACTTGAATAACTTCCCTAATAACCCTGTTATTTTTGAGAAGTCGACTGAGAACTCTGGATTCAAAGTTCTTTCTAATAATTTAATTATTTTTGTTGGAAATGGAAAAAATATCTATTCAACTGAAGATTATAATTTTACAGCTAATATTGTAACTCCAAAATCTTTAGATGAACTAAAAAATATCTCTAGAGATTCTACTGGAGTATCTAGAATTTTAAAATGGAAAAGAAAAGAATGGAGAAAAAATTCAACTAATGAAAATTTAGAAAAAAAATTCTCTACTTGGGAGGAGAATTAATTGATTACATATTTTTCTTTTATTATTTTATTTTTTATATTCTTCTTGATTCTAAAAAAACAAGAGAAAAAAAACTTTGAAGAAACAAGTAAAATTTTAAAAAGTTTTGTCAGCAAAGAGTTTTTAAATGAGATATCTGAAGATTTAAAAAATGACTATGAAAGAGCTACTACAGCTATTACAAAGCAAGATTTAGAGTTAGATAACTCTATTGAAGAACTTAGAGAATACAAAAAAGAACTTGAAGTTACCTACGAATCCCTTTTAACTAAATCTAAACAGCTTGAGTATAGTAATCAAGTTCTAGAACAAAGAGTTGCTAGTTTATCTAATATCAACTCACTTTCAAGAACTGTTTTATCTATAATGGAATTAGATAAAATTATCTCTACTATTTTAGATGCTTACTTTGTTCTAACTGGAGCTAAAAGAATCTCACTTTACCTGTGGGAAGACGGGAAATTAATCAACAAAAGAATTAAAGGAGAGATTCACTTTAGAGGAGAGTTAAGCTATCCTGAAGAGGTTTTATCTCAATTCACACGAAAAGATTATAAGAAAATATATAACGAAATGTTAAAAGGATTTTCTATTACGCCAGATGAAAAAATAATCGCTTCTCCACTTACAGTAAAAGGAAAGGAACTTGGAGTTATTTTTATAATCGAAGATAAATCAAAACTTATTAAAAGTGATGAAGAAACTATCTCAGCTTTGACTATTCAAGTTGCTATAGCTATTAATAATGCTCAAATATACTCTGATTTAGTTATTAAAGAGAGAATGTCTCAAGAACTTGAAGTGGCATCAAGAATTCAAAAAAGAATTATTCCCAAAAAAATAAAAAAAGTTTTAGGACTTGATGTGGCTACATTTTTTGAACCAGCTAAAGAGATTGGAGGAGATTACTACGATTACTCTCTTTTAGATAACAATACTTTTAGTATCACTATCGCAGACGTAAGCGGAAAAGGGGTTCCTGCGGCTTTCCTTATGGCCTTAGGAAGATCAGTTTTAAAAACTTTAGAGCTTCAAGGTGAACAGCCTTCTTGTAATGTACGAAAACTTAATAAACTTATTTATCCTGATATTACAGAAGATATGTTCATTACAATGATGCATAGTAAATATGACTATAATACTAAAACTATTACATATTCAAACGCTGGTCATAATCCTTTAGTTGTATATAATAGTCTTACTAAAGAGATTGAAACTCACTCTGTTAAAGGAGTGGCAATTGGATTCTTAGATGACTATAGCTATAAACAAGATAAATTTCATCTTAATGTTGGAGATATTGTTATCTATTATACTGATGGAATTAGTGAAGCTGAAAATCAAAATAAAGAACTATTTGGAATAGAAAGACTTAAAAATATTTTACTTGAAAGTTCTCATCTTTCTTCAAAAGAGATAAAACAAAATTTATTGTCTGAAATTAACAAATTTCAAAACGGTTGCGAACAGAATGACGACATTACATTTGTTATAATTAAACGAGAAGAATAAAAAAGTTGACTACTTTAATGTAACATAATATAATTTTATAAGGTTATTTTTTAAATTAACCTTGAATAAATTTAGGGAGGATTCTAAGTGAATAATTATATCTTAGAAATGCAACACATCAGAAAAACTTTCTTAGATGGAAAAGTTATCGCAAACGACGATATTACTTTAAAAATCTTAAAAGGTGAAAAACACGCTATTGTTGGTGAAAATGGAGCAGGAAAATCAACACTTATGAAAATGTTAAACGGTCTTTATACTCCTACTTCTGGTAAAATATCTTATCATGGAGAAGAAGTGCAAATAGATTCACCTAGTAAAGCTGCTGAATTAGGAATTGGTATGGTTTATCAACATTTTATGTTGGTTCCCACTTTAACTGTTGCTGAAAATATGATTTTAGGTGTTGAACCTAAAAAAGGCTTATCTTTAGACATCAACCAAGCTAGACAAGATGTCATCGATGTTTCTAAAAAATATGGACTTTCTATTAATCCTGATGCATTAGTATCAGACTTATCTATTGGTATGCAACAAAGAGTAGAAATTTTAAAAATACTTTTTAAAGGAGCAAATTTATTAGTATTTGATGAACCAACTGCTGTTTTAACTCCGCAGGAGATTAAAGAACTTTACAAGATTATGGATAACCTTATTGCTGAAGGAAAAACTATTATCTTTATCTCACATAAACTTCAAGAAGTTTTAGATATTTCGGATAATATTACAGTTATTAGAAGAGGTAAAGATATTGCAAACTTCCCTACTAAAGAAGCTACCAAAGAGAAAATTGCAAATGCCATGGTTGGAAGAGCTGTACTTTTTACTACAGAAAGACCTGAGGTTGAAATCGGTGAAGTTGTTCTTTCTATAAAAAATGTCAGTGTTAAAGATCATCACAATGTAATAAAAGTTAGTAATGCCTCTTTTGAAATAAGAAAGGGAGAGGTTTTAGGAATTGCTGGAGTTGAAGGAAGTGGGCAAACTGAACTTGTTGAAGCTCTGACTGGACTTAAAGAGATTTGCTCTGGGGAAATGATTCTTGATAATATTATCTTAAAAAAGAAAACACCTAGAAAAATATCAAAACTAGGATTAGCTCACATTCCTGAAGATAGACATAAAAGAGCTGCTGTATCACAATTTAGTGTTATGGAAAATTTTGCCCTTGGTCTTGAAAGAGATGAATATTCTAGATTTGGACTTTTAAACTTTTCTAAATTAAGAAAAGATGCTGAAATGTTTATGGAAAAATATGATGTTAGACCTAGAAGTGTTGACACTGAATTTGGTAGACTTTCTGGTGGAAACCAACAAAAGATTATAGTTGCTAGAGAACTTGAAAAGAAAAATAATAATCTTATTATTGCTGGTCAGCCAACTAGAGGTGTTGATATTGGTGCCATCGAATCAATTCATAAATTGATATTAAATGAAAAGGTAAAAGGAAAAGCCATTATGGTTGTTTCCTCTGAATTATCTGAAATTCTAAATCTTTCAGATAAAATAGCAGTTATGTGTGCTGGAAAGATAACGGGAATTCTTTCTAGAGAAGAAGCAAACGAAGAAAAAATTGGAATACTTATGGCGGGTGGTAAACTTGATTAAAAACAAAAAGGTTTTAAATATTCTTGTTCCTATTATAGCAGTTTTATTAGCTTTATTAATTGGTGCAGGTATTATTCTGTATATGGGTGAAAATCCTATAAAAGCTTATTATTACTTATTTACTGGAGCCTTTGATGGACTTACTCCCATTGCAAGAACTCTTTTAGAAGCAACTCCACTTATCTTTACTGGACTTGCAGTTCTAGTTGCATTTAAAGGTGGAATGTTTAACATTGGTGCTCAAGGGCAGATGACTATGGCAGGACTTACTGCTGCTGCTCTTGGTGGTTTTGTTGCTAATATTTTTATAAGCAATGTTTTTGTTATATTATTAATTGGTGGATTAGCTGGTTTTCTTTGGGCTACAATTGCTGGTTGGTTAAAAGCTGAACTTGGAGTTCATGAGGTTATATCTACAATTATGCTTAACTATATTGCAGTTAGCTTTGAACAGTATTGCTTAAATTATCCACTGAAAGCTCCTGGAATTAATCCTCAAACTCCTGCAGTTGCTGAAGCTGCAAGACTAGGAAAATTATTAGATGTTAGAGTTCCTTTAAACTACGGGTTTATTCTTGCCTTAGTAGCTGTATTTTTAGTTTGGTTTATTTTAGAAAAAACAATTTTAGGATACCATATAAAAGCTGTTGGTTTTAATCCTACTGCTGCTGAAAATAATGGAATAAATGTTAAAAAAATAATCATCTTAACTCTTGGTATATCAGGATTCCTTGCTGGTCTTGGTGGTGTTGAAAGAGTTCTTGGTGGTGTTGGTCAATATGCTTATAAAACTGGTCTTACTGCTACTTATGGATTTGATGGAATCGCAGTTGCTCTTCTTGGAAAAAATACTCCTATAGGTGCTTTGTTAGCTGCTATTTTATTTGCCGCTCTTAGAGTTGGTGGTAGAGCTATGCAATTTAACACAAATATTCCAAGTCAAATGGTTATAATGATTCAAGCTATTATTATTTTATTAATTGCTGCTGAAAATATGATTAGATCTTGGTTAGAAAAAGGTTCAAAAGGAGGAGCTGAATAATGGTAAGTATTATTATAAGTTTAATTTTAGCTACAATCAGACAAGCTGCTCCAATTCTTATAACAGCTATTGGTGGAATGTTTTCTGAAGTTTGTGGAGTTGTTAATATTGGTCTTGAGGGAATGATGCTTATTGGTGCTTTCTCTTCGGCTGTTGTTTCTTATTATACAGGAAGTTGGGCTCTTGGAATTTTAGCTGGTGCTATATCAGGTGGATTAATTGCTCTAGTTCATGCTATAATAAGTATTAAGTATAGAGGTAATCAAACTGTATCAGGAGTTGCTATCAACCTTTTTGCATCTGGATTCACTATTTTTATGTTAAGAGTTCTATTTGAACAAGCATCTAATAGTCCATCTGCAACTAGAATTCCGTTACTATTTAACTTCTCTTTATTAATTTATATTATTTACGGATTAGCTATTTGGTCTGGTTACTTTTTATATAAAACAGTTACTGGTCTTAGAATGAGAGCCGTTGGAGAGTATCCTTTAGCTGCTGATACTGTTGGTATTAGTGTTGCTAAGGTTAGATATTTCGGTGTTGTTATGTCTGGTGTTTTTGCTGGTCTTGGTGGAACATATTTAGCTATTGGAGCTCTTAGTCAATTTTCAAAAGATATGTCAGCTGGAAGAGGATTTATTGCTCTTGCTGCTCTTGTTTTTGGAAAATGGAAACCTAAAGGTGTTCTTTTTGCTAGTTTACTATTTGGATTTGCAGATGCAGCTCAAACTATTATTCAACAATATGTGACATTTATTCCTCCACAGTTCATTCAAATGATTCCATACTTACTAACTCTTCTAGCTCTTGCTGGAGTAGTTGGAAAAGCAGTTGCACCAAGTGCTTCTGGAAAACCTTATGACAAAAATACAATCTAATTAAATTTATGGATGGTGACAATGAGTAAAGAAAAATTTTCAAGTGTAGGTGGACAAGCAGTTATAGAGGGAGTTATGATGAGAAATGCAGATCTTCTTGCTACAGCTGTTAGAAAACCCAATGGTGATATAGTTTATAAAAAAACAAAAATATCGAAAAGTAGAAATAAACTTTCTACTATCCCTTTTATCAGAGGTGCAATAACTCTATTTGACTCTTTAGTATTAGGAGTTAAAGAACTAACTTTTTCAGCTAATCAAGCTGAAGTAGAAGAGGAGCAATTATCTCAAAAAGAGGCTGTTATGACTACCATTGTTTCTTTAGCTTTGGGAATTGGTCTTTTTATTGTTCTTCCCTCTGTTATAAGTAGTTTTTTATTTAGAGATAACAAAATTCACAGTAATCTTTTAGAAGCTGGTTTAAGACTTTCATTCTTTGTGTTATATATATTTTTGATATCTTTTTCAAAAGATATTCAAAGAGTTTTTCAATATCATGGTGCTGAGCATAAATCAATTTATGCATATGAGAAGCATTTAGAGTTAACTCCTGAAAATGCAAAGAAATTTACAACACTACATCCTAGATGTGGTACTAGTTTCTTGTTAATTGTTATGTTTATTGCAATTATTGTTTTTACTGGTCTTGATTTTATATTACCTCCTCCAACTAGTTTTGTAACAAAACTTTTTACTAAAGTTATTTTAAGAGTTCTTTTTATGCCTCTAATAGCAGGGATATCTTATGAACTTCAAAGGTACACTAGTAATCATTTGGATAACTGGTTGGTTAAATTAATTGCTGCACCTGGAATGGCTCTTCAAAGAATAACAACTAAAGAACCTGACCTTCAGCAATTAGAAGTAGCTATTGTAGCTATTAAGGTAGTTTTAAATGAACCTGTTGAAAATGCTATAGAGGTGTATTAATATTATATATTAAACATTCAAAAACAGTCTAAATTTTTTATTTAGACTGTTTTTTTGTTTATTTCTCTTGATTTAATTATTCAAGAGTAGTATATTTTAGATGTAGATTTTTTATTTATTTGGGAGGTATTATGAACTATAAATTTAATCAAAATAAAAATTGCGAATTTTTTCCATGTCATAAAATGGAGAATACTGAGAACTTTAACTGTTTATTTTGTTATTGTCCACTTTATATGCTAGGAAATGAGTGCGGAGGTAAGTATAAATATACAGCTGGTGGAATTAAAGATTGTTCTGACTGCATTCTTCCTCATATAAAAGATGTTGGTTACGATCATGTACAAAAGAAAATGATGGAAGTCATTGAAATTGTTAGAAATGAACATCTAAAAGAGATTGGAGAAGAGGACAAAATAATCAGCTTAAAATAATTTAATTATCTTTTATTAAGAGGTGATATTTATGAATCCAAATAATTTTACAGAAAACTCGATGCTTGCATTAACTGATGCACAAACTATTGCACAAACTTATATGCAGCAAAGTATTAAACCCGAAATTTTAGCACTAGCTTTAGTTGCTCATAAAGAGGGATTAATTGTTAGAGTTTTAACAAAAATGGGAGTTAATACAAACTCTTTACAAAATAGTTTAGAAGATCTTTGTAATAAACTTCCAAAAATTCAAGGAGCTACTAATACTTCAATTGGATTGGACTCTAAAACAAACGAAATTTTAATGGAAGCTCAAAAACTTATGCAACTAATGGGAGATTCCTATATCAGTGTAGAACATATTTTTCTCTCTTTACTTGACAACACCAATTTTTTAGCAAGATTAGGAATTGACCGTATTCTATTTGAAAAAACTATTTTAGATATCAGAGGGAATAAAAAAGTGGATTCTCCTAATCCTGAAGTTAAGTATGAAGTTTTAGAAAAATATGGTCGAGATTTAGTTGAATTAGCTCGTCAAGGTAAAATTGACCCTATTATAGGTCGTGATGGTGAAATTAGAAGAACCATCCAAATTATTTCTAGAAGAACTAAGAACAACCCCGTATTAATTGGTGAACCTGGAGTAGGTAAAACTGCTATTGCTGAAGGTTTCGCACAAAGAATATTAAATGGAGATGTTCCAGACTCTTTAAAAAATAAAAAGGTCTTCTCTTTAGATATGGGTTCACTAATTGCTGGTGCTAAATTTAGGGGAGAATTTGAAGAGCGTTTAAAAGCGGTTTTAAAAGAAGTAGAAGATTCTAATGGTGAAATTATTCTATTTATAGATGAAATACATACAATCGTTGGAGCTGGAAAATCTGATGGTGCTATGGACGCTGGTAACTTATTAAAACCTATGTTGGCAAGAGGAGAAATAAAAGTTATTGGAGCAACAACCTTAGATGAATATAGAAAATATATTGAAAAAGATCCAGCTTTAGAAAGACGTTTTCAAGTAGTTATGGTTAATGAACCAACTGTTGAAGATACAATCTCTATTTTAAGAGGTATTAAAGAGAAATTTGAAGTTTATCACGGTATAAGAATAACTGATGGTGCTATTGTTGAAGCTGCTGTTCTTAGTCACAGATATATCCCTGATAGACAATTACCTGATAAAGCGATAGACCTTATAGATGAGGCTGCCGCTATGATTAGAACCGAGATGGACTCTATGCCAGAAGAGTTAGATCAATTGACAAGAAAAGTTATGCAATTAGAAATTGAAAAAGAAGCTCTAAAAAAAGAAACTGATCCGTATTCTAAAGAAAGACTTGAAATTTTAGAAAAAGAACTTTCTACCTTAACAGAGCAGAAATCACTTTTAAAGGCACAATGGGAAAATGAAAAACAAGATTTAAATAAAGTTAAAGATATTAAATCTGAAATTGAAAAAGTTAAACTTGAAATTTTAGAAGCTGAAAGAAAATATGATTTAAATAGGTTAGCAGAGCTAAAATATGGTAAATTAGCTACTCTTGAAAAAGAGCTTCTACAAGAACAAGAGCGTCTTGAAGAAGTTCCAATTAACAGACTTGTTAAGCAAGAAGTTGGAGTTGAAGAAATTTCAGAAATTATATCTAAATGGACTGGTATTCCACTTTCTAAACTTATGGAAAGTGAAAAAGAAAAACTTTTACAATTAGAAAATAATTTAAACGCTAGAGTGATAGGGCAAGAAGAAGCTGTTAAAGCTGTCTCAGAAACTATTTTAAGAGCTCGTGCTGGACTTAAGGATCCCAATAGACCTATTGGTTCCTTCGTGTTTTTAGGACCTACTGGAGTTGGTAAAACTTATTTAGCTAAATCATTAGCCTATTTCCTATTTGACGATGAAGAAAATGTAATAAGAATAGATATGAGTGAATATATGGATAAATTCTCAGTTACTAGACTTATTGGTGCTCCTCCAGGATATGTTGGATATGAAGAGGGTGGACAGTTAACTGAAGCAGTTAGAAGAAAACCATATTCTGTTATTCTATTTGATGAAATTGAAAAGGCTCATCCAGATACTTTCAATATTCTTTTACAAGTTCTAGATGATGGTAGATTAACTGATGGTCAAGGAAAGGTTGTTGACTTTAAAAATACTTTAATCATTATGACATCTAATATTGGAAGCCATTTAATTTTAGAAGATCCTAGTTTAAAAGAGGAAACTAGATTTAATATTAATCAAATGCTTCTTTCTAATTTTAGACCAGAATTTTTAAATAGAATTGATGAGACTATTATATTTAGAGGTCTTGGACTTAAAGAGATTAAAAATATTGTTCATCAACTTCTAAAAGCTTTAGAGAATAAATTAAAAGATAGAAAAATCAATTTTAAGATTACTGATAATGCTATCGAATTTTTAGCTAAAACTGCCTATGATCCACAATTTGGAGCTAGACCATTAAGAAGATATATTCAAAAATATATTGAGACTGAAATAGCTAAAATTATTTTGAGAAGTGATGTTAAAGAAAGAGAAACTGTTGAAGTTGACTATAGAGATGAAAATCTTGTATTTAATATTATTCATTAGAAAAATGGGCTAAGGCCCATTTTTTTTGTTGACATTTCTTAAAAAAAATGGTATTATTATATAGCTTGGCAACGATAGCTACGGAGGTACACCCAGCAACATTTCGAACCTGGAAGTTAAGCCCGTAAACGCCGAAAGTACTTGGGGGGCAGCCCCCTGGGAGGATAGGTAGTTGCCAAGCTTTTTTATTGGCTGATTAAATAAAAAACTAAAAATATCTTAATGTAAAAAAGGGACTTTTAAAAAGTCCCTTTTTATCTATCTTCTATTATATCTTGGAATAATCTCTTCCTCTTCATCAAATCTTGGATTTGTTATATTATTTGATAACTCTTTATAATCTAACTCATACGATTTATTTTTTGGAATTGAACAATATATTTTATCTCCAGGATTAATTATTTGCCCCTCTTGTATATGCACAGCACCACTAATAAAATCTAGAACTCTCTGAGATTTCTCAGAGTCTAAATCACATAAGTTTATATGAACTATCTTTTCAGATTTTATATGCTCTACGCATTTTAAACAATCCTCAAATCTAGTAGGTTTTAAAAAAATTATATCAAAATCTGCCATTTACACACCCTCCTTTTTTATAAAATTATACACCATTTATAAATTTTCTACTACTTTTTTTATAATTTCCTCTGATGAAAGCTCAGTTGTAAAGCCTGCTGCCTTTATATGACCTCCACCGCCAAAAATTCCTGCTATTTTATTAACATCTATATTATGCTTACTTCTTAAACTACCTTTTATTTTTCCACTATCTTCCTCTCTCAGAAAAAGAGAAACTTCACTTCCACTATAATTAATTAACTCTTCTACAATTCCTTCTGTATCATCTTTTATAGCATTTAAACTTTTTAATGCTTCAAAAGATAAATAGAAATACATTAATTTTTTTTCCTCTACAAATACCATTTCACTTAATGCTTTTCCTAAAACTTTCATTCTTTCGTAAGATTTTGTTTTAAAAAAATCATTTACAATTTTATTATTATTTACACCTATTCCCATTAATTCAGAAGCTACTAAAAATGTTTTATCAGTTACATTACTATGAGCAAAGTTTCCTGTATCATTTACTAATCCTAAGTAGATCGCTTCCCCCATCTCTAAAGTAATCTCTATATCCAAATCTTTTAAAATTGAATACATAATCTCTGAGGTTGATGAAATATCTTTTACTATATTAATATCTCCATATTTCGGATTACTTATGTGGTGATCTATATTTATTTTAAATATATCTCCTACTAATTTTGCAACTTTTCCTACTCTTTCTACTGTAGCAGAATCAACAAAAATAGCTAGATTATAATTTGGGTCTATAACATCCTCTATTTTTTTTATTCTATCGCATCCTTTTAAAAATGCTATATTTTTTGGAACATCATCTTGTAAAACAAAATCTATTTTTTTCTCTGGATATTTTTTTTCAAGTCCTAATAAAAGAGCTAATCCAGCTCCTACTGTATCTCCATCTGGATTTACATGCCCTACAATAATTATATTATTGCTCTGGTCTATCTTTTTCTTTATTTCTTTCATTCTTTTTCCTTTCTATTTTTTAAAGTACTATCTACATCAAAAGTATAACCTCTTCCTAGTACTTCATGAACATCTGAAACAACAACAAAAGCTTCTTTATCAACCTCTGTTATAAGTTCTTTTAATAAAAAAATCTCTCTATTTCTAAGAACTGTTGTTACCACATCTCTTCTACTCTTCGAATATAATGCTTCTGCTTGATAATAATTTCCTGTTTTCCCTAAATCTTCAACAATTATTTTTCGTACTTTTTCAACTTCAGAAGTTACTATGTATGCCATTTTAGCATTTCCTAATCCATTTATTAGTTTATTTATAACAATCCCTGTAGTATACAGATTTATCAGTGCATACAATGCCTTTTCTGCACCAAAAATATATGCTGCTAATAAAACTACCGTTGAGTCTATCAATATCAATGCTTGCCCAATTGGAATTCTAAAAAATTTATTTAAAATTCCTGAAATTATATCACTTCCACCTGTTGTTCCACCATTTTTTATAACAGTCCCTAGTCCGATTCCCATTAAAAGTCCTCCATATAGAGTTCCTAGAAAAATATTACTGGGATTTGTAAAATCTATAATTTTATCTATTTCTGGTACAACCTTTTTTATCAATTCAACGTTCAAAGATAAAAATGAAATTCCAGCTAAAGTTTTAGCTCCATAAGATCTTCCAAAAATTTTAACTCCTATTATAAATAATGGTATATTTATAACAAATATTAATGTTCCAACAGGTATTCCTGTTACATAGTTTATTAAGATTGAAAGACCTGTTGCTCCACCAGGTGCCAAATTAGATGGTACTAAAAATGCATTTATGGCTATTGAAGCAATTAATGTCCCTATATAGATGTAGATATACTCTCTCAAAATCTTAAGTTTTTTTCTTTTCAATTTAAATCCCCCGATTCTTAATCATTATAATTTTTATTTTTTAATTCTTTTAAGTAAACCTCTTCCGAATTATACCCCATTCTCTTGGCCATAAGATTCATTACAGCAATCTCTACCATAGCTGCTGCATTTCTACCAGAAGATATGTATAATTTTATTTTAGGAATTTCATTTCCTAATAAAACCTCTGTTGATTCTTGATAGTCCATAGCAGTTAAATAATCTTCACTTTTTAGCTCTTGAAGCTCAATTATCATATCAAGTCTTTTACTAATTCTAACTGCTCCTACACCATACAACGCTTTAACATCAATAATTCCTAATCCACGTATCTCCATGAAATATGGTAATTTTGATGCTCTTCCTGTTATATCACCTATTACACCTTTTTCAAATCTAACTGAATCATCAGCTATTAATCTATGCCCTCTATGAATAAGCTCTAAAGCTGTTTCACTTTTTCCAATTCCACTTTTTCCCGTTAAAAGAACTCCAAATCCATATAATTCAACAAAAACTCCATGTACAGAAGTTGACGGTGCAAAATAATTTTCTAAATAAGCACTAAAAGTAGCCACAACATGACTTGGTCTATCTAATTTTGTTTCTAATAATATAATTTTCTTTTCAATAATTTTATTTAAGAAATAATCTGGAATATTTTTAACCCCAGAGATTATAATTGCTGGAAAATCTTCATCTAAATATTTCTCTAAATTTTTTTCTTTATCTTTCGGTGGTATGCTATCTAAATATTTAAATTCAGTTTCAGTAAATAATTGTAAACCTTTATACCCTTCCTCTTCGTACATATCAAAATAACCTGTAAGAGCTAATGATGGTCTATAAACTCCTGTTGTTGTAATATATCTATTATCTAAAAACTCTTCTCCATTTAAAACATTTAAATTAAATCTAGATTTTATATATCTAACTGGCATACTTGTTTTATCGTCCACAACTAAACCTCTCTTTTTATTTTCTCTGTTTTCTTCAATTAATTTTTTAGACTCTTTCCAAAAATACTCTGCTGAATTTACTCCAGTTTTCTTCAACCTATAGTTTATTGCTGCTGTTTCAATTATAATAGCTAAATTTCTACCTTTTCTTACTGGTAATGTCACTTTAGGTATCTTTAATCCTAAATACTCTTCATACACTTCATCTAATCCCAATCTATCATAAAATTTTTTTTCATCCCATTTCTCAAGTTCAACTAGTAAAGTTATTTTTTTTCTTTTTCTTGTACTTTTTATTCCAAAGTGTGTTGTAACATCTATATCATTACCATCTTTTCCAAAGAGATAGAAATGACTATCACCACTTTCTTTATCTGCTGTGTTAGACCCTAGTATAAATCTATTGGCTATATTTTGAACTTTTAATCTGGTATCTGTTATAAATTTATGACCTCTTTCTAAAAGTTCCACTGTTGCACCAAGTCTTGCATCCTCATAACCTTTTAGTAGTATTCCAACTCCATATATATCAAGTAATATACAGTTATCAATTATCATCTCTTCAGCCAATACTTTCTGCAAATAAAATTTAGCATTTCTGATAAATTCAATAGTTTTATTATTTGATTTTAATACAGGTTTTCTATATTTTTTAGCTATCTCTACAATTTCATCTACTATATTATTTTCCATAGTTACAATTAATGTAGGAAAAGGATAACTTAAATATTTTTCAAGAATCTCTTTTCTTTTAGTTTTTTCCATTCGTTCTAAATATCCAATCTCTTTTCTACCTAAAACATTAATATTACTTTGTAACTCCTCTCCCTCTGAAAAAAAGCCACTTAATTCATAACCTACTCTATAGACACTCTGAGTTTTTATCTCTTTCTCCATATTTACATCTATTAATGGAATCAACCCTAAAACACTTGCTAAATCTTTAACTTTTGGAAATTTCCTCACCCAAATTCTTTCCATTTCAAGCTCCTCTAGTTATTTTTATAGAAATCATTACTTCTCTCTTTATATGTCTCATCGATTTTTTCTAAAAACATGTTTTTGTGTTGCTCTCTTTTTATATATTCATTCCTTAAAATAATCATGTGCTCATATAAAAAATATCCGATCACTAAAACTATTACGAATGTAAAAATTTTAAAAAAAATTCTACTCTTCATTATTTTAATACTTCCTCTTTAAATTTACTCAATAAATAAAATGAACCACAAAGTAAAATAACTTTCTTATTGTCTTTTTTAGCTAAATTAAATGCTTCATTTATATCTTCTTTATAGTCTTTATCTATTTTATTAGATTTTTCAAACAGTTCTAAAGCACTTTGCCCTCTGGAATTTTCAGCTAATGATGTAAATATAATTTTACTTACATTGTTTTCTAAAATTTCTAGAATTTTTTTAGAATCTTTATCCTTTAAGATTGACACTATTGCTACAATATCATTCTTTTTAAACCCTACTTTTAAAGTATCACAAAGTGTTTTCATGCCATCTTCATTGTGGGCTCCATCTAATATAAGAACATTTTTATCAGTAGATATTATTTCGAATCTGCACTGCCATTTTACTTTTTCTACACCTTTTTGTATCACCTCTGGTTTTATCCCTAACTCGTTTAAAACTTCATAGGCACACAAAAAATTTTTATATTGGTAATCTCCAAATAATGAAAAATTATATGAAATACTATCTATTTCAATAACTGTTTTATATTTTGTAAAATCTAAAACATATTTAGAGTTTTTATATTTTTCAATTACGTTTGTATAAGTTTTAGTTTTCTCTTCAATTCCTTTTAGAAATTCTAAATCAGAACTTCCTACAATGACTTTAGAGTTTTTCTTTATTATTCCAGCTTTTTCACAAGCTATTTCATATATATTTTTTCCTAAAAAATCAGTATGATCTAAACTGACATTTGTAATCACACAAATATCTCCCTCAATAATATTAGTAGCATCAAATCGTCCACCCATACCAACCTCTATTACTGCATACTCCACTTTTTTATCAGAAAAATATTTAAACATCATAGCCGTTGTAACTTCAAAAAATGTTGGAGTTAATTTTAAATCTTCAACTACTGATTTTACATAAGAATAGTAATGTGCTATATCTTCGTCACTTATTTCAATACCATTAACTGATATTCTTTCGTTAAATTTTAAAATATGGGGGGATGTATATTTCCCAACTTTTCTTCCATCTTCTATTAAAACCCGCTCCACTGTTGTTGATGTTGAGCCTTTTCCATTTGTTCCAGCCACATGGATAGTTTTATAATCTTTTTGAGGATTTCCCATAGCTTCACAAATATCTTCAATATTTTTCAAACCTAGTTTTATTCCATGCAGTGAATAGGAATATAACTCGTTCAATAGTTTTTCAATATCCATACATTTCCCCCTTGATATACAATTTATATTAGTTCTAACATTCCTTCTATTATTATTTTTGAATTTTGTGCTGCTAATTTTACAAATTCATCAAAATTCATATTTGCATCGTGATTAGCTTTATCTGATATTGATCTTATAATTACAAACGGCTTATTTAAAACATAACATACATGTGCTACTGATGCCCCTTCCATCTCTGTACACTCACCTATAAATGTATCTCTCAACCATTTTATTTTATCATTTGATGCCACAAATACATCTCCACTTACAATTGTTCCTGTAAATACTCTTTCTTTTCCAAAATTCTTTTCAGCTACATTTTTAGCTAACTCCACTAATTTTTCATCTGCTTTAAATTTAGAGTTCTCCATTCTAGGAATTACTCCATGATCATATCCAAATGCTGTACAATCAAAGTCATGCTCTATTAAATCTGTTGATACAACTATATCTCCAATATTTATATCTGGATTCAATCCTCCAGCCACACCAGTAAATAAAACTTTATCAACTTTAAATTCCTGAATTAATAGTGTTGAACATATTGCAGCATTTACTTTTCCAATTCCACACTCAACTAATACAATCTCTTTTCCTAATAAAGTTCCTCTATAAAACTTATATCCTCCTAGCTCTCTAGTTTCATTTAAAACCATAGCCTCTTTTAATTGAATTACCTCTTCATTCATTGCTCCAATTACACCTAATAACATTTTTCCTCCTAGCCTTTTATATTCTCATTTTTTATTTTTTTATAAAGTTTCCATCTGTCATGGAACCACATCCATTGATTTGGATGATTTTTTATTATATTCTCTATTGTATTCATCATAAGCTGAGTATTTATTTTGACATCATTTTTAAATGAGTTTGTTCTAACTAACTCTAACTCTTTTGTAAAATATGTTGTACAAGTATTATCCTCATGCATAACATTATAACCTATAACTATTGGTAAGTTATGTTTTAATGCTATATTTATAGCTCCTGTTGGCGAAACAGTATTTTCTCCAAAAAAACTAACTATTGCTCCTTTATCTCTATGATCTGAAAATAAAGCAATTACATTTTTTTCTTCTATTTGCTCTAATAAATCTCTAGAAGTTTGCTTAGATTTTTTTAATAATATTACATTTAATTTTTTTCTTGCTTCTGTTATAAAATTATCTATGTATGGATTTCTTTGAGCTTTTGCTACAGTTACACTTTTGTATTTCTCACCAGCTTTTAAGGTAGCCTCCATATTTCCCATATGTATAAGAGCAACAACAATTCCATTTCCGCTCTCTTTTATTGAAGATACTCTCTCAAAATCTTCTAATTCTACATTTGTTTTCAAGTAATCTTCAAACCATAGTGTTGAAATAAAAGCTTTTGCCATTATTTTATACGACTCTTTTGCGATTTTTTTTCTTTCTTTATATGTCTTATCTGGAAAAGCCAGCTTTAAATTTGCCAAAGCTATCAATCTTCTCTTCTTTATAAGATAATAACCCATAATTCCCAACTTCTCAGCAAATTTAAACCTTGTTTTTTCTGGAAATAGAAGTAAAATATAACGAAAAATTTTAAATATTAAATACTGAATTTTATACATTTTTTATCACCTATCTCTATTAATTTAACAAATTTATTATATCATAGAATAGAAAGTTATGCTATTTTTATAAGAAAGGGTGAGCTATCGCTCACCCTTCATTAAAATACTATAACCATTACATTTTCATCTGGCCTTTGTTCATTAGATTTTCTATTAACTTTTCCATTTGTTACCCAGTCAAAAAGAAACTTAATATGAGATTCCATATTTCTAATACACTTTCTAGTTCCTTCAACTGTTCCTAATGTTCCATCTTTTTCTCTCAAGAAAAAGTCTCTATTTATATTTTCTTCAAAGTTAATTGGTGTTCCATGAATATATCCTCCACCTGAAAAACGTATTGCATATTTTGCCATTCCAGCTGCATTATTGTACTCATCTCTATAGCCCATTTCATACTTTAATACTGGAACTATAAAGTATCCTCTCGGAGTTTCAAATCCTAAAGTACTTTCCATACCAGTTTTATTTAATGTATAAGAGATTAACTCCCACTGACCTTCAGAATTCTTTTGGAAAACACCTTGATTTTCATTTTCTAAGTCTATTACAATAGCTTTTCTAAAGTTTGCATTAACTGCAGGATATCTTGTGATAGCATTTTTACTTACCTTTAATGGTTTTTCTGCAATTGAAAGAGTATTTACATACACATCATTACCACTTGTCGATTCTACTGACATTAATGATCTATCTGGTATAAATATTGTTTCTCCATTATAACTTGCTCTGGCATTTTGATCTGCTGAAACTCCATATTTATCCTTGTCTCTACTCATATTCTGATTACTAGGATTTGGAACGTATGTATTTATTGATACCAGTTCTTTTCCTTTTGCAGCTTCTGATTGTAAAAATTGTGAAAGTTTATGTACTCTACTATTCATCTCTTCAAATTTAAATCTTCTCAATGTAACTAACATTGCCGAGATATAACCCTCAACTTTACTTCCTTTTTTATCTTTTAGCTCTACTTTATACCACTCATTTCCATTTGATTCAACTTTTTCTAAAACCTTTAATTTTGTATTAAATGGAAATCTTACAATCTCTTTAGAATATATTGATGAATCCTGTCTAATGGGTGCATCTACACTTTTTATAAAAACATAGTTTAAATACTCTGGCTCAGCCTCATTATTCATTATATTTACGTGAACACTCATTGGTATTACGTTTTCGTACTTCTCTTTTAACGTTTTAGTAACAGCATGAAGTGGTTGTGATAAAAAAGTAAGTCCTAAAATCATAATCCCTAAAGAGATTAATTTGCTTTTTTTCATTATAACCCACCTATTTTAATTTCGATTCCATTAGTTCTGTAACTATCTTAGGATTTGCCTTTCCTTTTGATAATTTCATAACTTGTCCAATTAATCCTTTTAAAACTCTTGGTTTTCTACCCTCATCAGAGTTTTTAAAGTCTTCTACCATCTTAGGATTTTCAGCTAGTACTTGATCTACTATTCCTTCAATCTCTCCTAAGTCAACAACTTGTATCATCCCTTCTTCCTTTACTATAACTTCTGGATCTCTGTCATCATTTAATTTTATAGTAAATAACTCCTTAGCTATTTTAGAAGAGATAATCTCTTTTTGAATAAGATTTATTATTTTTCCTAAATCTTCAGAATTTATTTTAGATTCCTCTATAGATTTACCGCTCTCTTTTAAATCTCTTAAAACTTCAGTCATTATCCAGTTTGATGAAAGTTTCGCATTATTAGTAACTTTTACTACTCTTTCAAAATAATCAGCTAAATCAATCTCATCTGTTAATATGTTAGCATCATATTCTGGTAGTCCATAAGCTTCAATAAATCTTTTTAATTTTGCCGATTTTGATTCTGGCATTAATTCTTTTACTCTTTCAATCTCCTCATCTTTTATAACAAGCTTTTGAAGATCTGGCTCAGCAAAGTATCTATAATCCATTGCATCCTCTTTACTTCTCATTATTCTTGTTACTTGAGCATCATCATCCCAAAGTCTAGTTTCTTGATCAATAGTTCCACCATTTTCAATAGCTTCAATCTGTCTTCCTATCTCATAATCAATAGCTCTTGCTACTGCTTTAAATGAGTTTAAGTTCTTTACTTCAACTCTTTTTCCAAAAACTTTACTTCCTTTTTCCATAACAGATATATTTGCATCACATCTTAGAGATCCTAATTCCATTGATACATCACTTATTCCAGTGTATTTTATTGTACTTTTTAAAAGATTTAAATACTCATAAGCTTCTTCAGAACTTCTCAAATCTGGTTCAGATATTATTTCTAAAAGAGGCATTGATGCTCTATTGAAGTTTATTAATGATTCAGATCCCGCGTGTATAGATTTTCCTGCATCCTCTTCTATTTGTATTCTAGTGATTCCAACAGTGAACTCTCTACCTGAATTTAACTTTACATCTAAAAATCCCTTTTCACAGTATGGTTTTTCAAATTGAGTAATCTGATAATTTTTAGGAGTATCTGGGTAGAAATAATTTTTTCTATCAAATCCACTTACATTATTAATTTTACAATTTAAAGCTAATGCTGCTTTTACTGCATATTCAACTACTTTTTTATTTAACTTTGGTAACGCTCCTGGATGCCCTAAACATATTGGACATGTGTGTGTATTTGTTGGTGAATTATCATAGTCTGCACTACATCCACACCAAACTTTTGTTCCTGTTTTTAATTGAAGGTGTACTTCAAGTCCTATTACCGATTCCCACTGTCTCGCCATTACACTCTCTCCTTTATCGCTTTTTCAAAAGCATCTCCTGCTTTTAAGATATCCTTTTCTCCGAATGCTTTTCCTAATAATTGTATTCCAACTGGTAATCCTTCAGTCATTCCTGCTGGTATTGAAATTCCTGGTATTCCTGCTAGGTTTGCTGGTATCGTAAAGATATCCTCTAAGTATAACTCTACTGGAGTCTTTTTAGCATCCAGTCTAAAAGCAGGTCCTGGCGTTACTGGAGTGAATATAATATCAACTTTTTCAAAAGCTTTGTCAAAATCATTTTTTATTAATCTTCTAACTTTTTGAGCTTTCTTAAAATATGCATCAAAGAATCCTGCACTTAAAACATATGTTCCTATCATAATTCTTCTTTTTACTTCATCTCCAAATCCTTCACTTCTAGATTTTGTATATAACTCATCTATATTTGAAGCATTTTTTGTTCTATGTCCATATCTAACACCATCAAATCTAGCTAAATTTGAACTAGCTTCTGCTGGAGCTAACACATAGTATGTTGGAGCTGCATATTTTGTATGTGGTAATGATATTTCTACTATCTCTGCACCTAAAGATTTAAAAGTTTCTAAAGCTTCATCTACAACCTTTTTTACTCCTGGATTTAGTCCCTCTATGAAGTATTCTTTCGGCACACCAATCTTCATTCCTTTTATATCTCCAGTTAAATAATCTAAATAGTTTGGAACTTCCACTTCCTCAACTGTAGAATCATAATCATCTACCCCTGCCAATGTATTTAGAGCTAAAGCTACATCTTTAACTGTTTTAGCAAATGGACCAATCTGGTCTAGAGATGATGCAAATGCCATAAGACCATATCTAGAAATTCTTCCATAAGTTGGTTTTAATCCAACCACTCCACAAAATGATGCTGGTTGTCTGATACTTCCACCTGTATCTGATCCTAAAGATATATAGCATTGATTTGAAGCAACTGATGTGGCTCCTCCTCCACTACTTCCTCCAGGAACTCTATCTAAATCCCAAGGGTTTTTAGTTGTTTTTTCATAAGCAGATGTTGTTGTTGTTGAACCCATAGCAAATTCATCCATATTTGTTTTTCCAATTATTATTGCATCTGCATCTTTTAATTTCTTTACAACTGTAGCATCATATATCCCTTCATATCCCTCTAATATCTTAGAAGCTGATTGTGATGGTTCTCCAATTGATACCATGTTATCTTTTATCGCCACTGGAATCCCTGCTAAAGCTCCCACAGTTTCTCCATTTTGTATTTTCTTGTCTACTACTTTTGCTTCTTCTATAGCTTTTTCTTTTCTAAGAGATACAAAACTTCCAATCTCACCATCAGTTTCTTCTATTCTATCAAAAATAGCTCTAACAACCTCTTCAGATGTTAATTCTCTATTTAATATCTTTTCTTTTATTTCAAAAGCTGTTAACTCGTATATCTTTTTCACAGAAAAATCCTCCTTTAAAATTTATTCTCCAACTACCTTAGGTACTATCAATGCTCCATCCTCTGAAGCAGGTGCATTTTTCATAGCTTCCTGAACAGTTAAAGACTCTTTTATAATATCTTCTCTTAACTTAACTCCAGTTTCATGAATTTGTACCAATGGTTCAACCTCATCAGTATTTATTTCCCCTAAAACATCTATATACTCTAATATATTATTTAGGTCTGCTTGGAATCTTATAATTTCCTCTTCATTAAATTCTAATCTTGCTAATTTAGCTACGTTTAGAACCTCTTCTCTTGTTAAAGACATCTATCTTCCTCCTGTATTCTATAATGATTTTAAATATTTTATCTCTTGTGATGTTAATTTTCTATATTTTCCCATCTCTAAATTTCCTAAATTTATCTTTCCAATAGCTTCTCTTCTTAAATATACTACTGGATGTTTTACTGCATCAAACATTCTTCTAACTTGACGATTTTTACCCTCTCTAATAGCTATTATAACTTCACTTCTACCCTGAGCTCTCTTCAGTATCTTTGTCTTAGCAGGAAGTGTTTGCCCATCTTCCAAGTTTATACCTTTTGCCAATCTTGAAAGATCTTTATCTCTTATTTCACCTTTTACAATTGCAAAATATTCCTTATAAACTTCTCCTTTTGGATGTATAACTTTATTGAAGATATCTCCATCATTTGTCAAAATTATAGCCCCTTCTGTATCGGCATCTAATCTTCCTATTGGATATAATCTTTCCTTAGTATCTATTAAATCTGTAACTGTCTTTCTTCCTCTATCATCTTTTGAAGCACTTAAAACACCTTTGGGTTTATTTAATAAAAAATAAACTTTATTTTCTGATTTTGTTTTTTCAAATAGCTGTCCCTTTATATAAATCTTATCTTTATCCGTAACTTTTTGTCCTGGTGTAACATCATTTCCATTAACTTTTATATCTCCATTCTCAACAAGCTTATCTATCTCTCTTCTTGACGCATAACCACTCTGGGCTAAGTACTTATTTATTCTCATTGGTTCCATTTAATTTCTCCTTCATATCTTCATATTGTGGTAGTTCATCTACCGATGAAATTCCTAGATAACCTAAAAACTTATCTGTTATTTCATATAAATTTGGTCTTCCTATAGTTTCTCTTTTTCCACAAATTCTTACAAATTTTCTTTCCTCTAAAGTTTGAACCACTCTATCTGTGGAAACACCTCTTACTGCTTCTATTTCACTCTTAGTTATAGGCTGACGATAAGCTATTATTGATAATGTTTCTAAGGCAGCGTTTGATAATTTTTTAGGTTTTGCATCTTGTTTAAAATATAGATTTACTATTTCTCCGCATCTTGGATTTGTTATTAAATAAACAATTTCTTGATCTATCTCAATATTTATTCCTGTATTAAATCGCTCTTTTTTTAACTCTTCTAAAATTTGTAGAATTTTTTCTATAGATACTGAAAAAAACTTACTTAAATCTCTTATTTTTATTTCGTCTCCACCTAATAAAAGTATCGACTCTATCTGTTCCTTTATACCAATTATTTCTTCTTTAATCATATTAATCCCCTATATTGAATATTTATCAAATATAAATACACTTCTTCTAAATCTAATTCATTATATTTTTCATTATAATTGATAAAATAATCTATATTATAAAATATTTTATCACTTTCAACTATATAATTATTTTTATATAATAATAGTGATAAACTTAAATTAGCTTTACTATCTATATTATCATCTTTTTTTAATAATCTAATCAAATTTTTTGTATTTTCTAATAATTTATTTATATTTTTTATTTGATTCTCTTGTGACAAAATATCTAAATACTTTATATAGTTATTATCTTTAATAATTCCAGAAGAGTTCAATATTTCTTTTTTTACTTTTTCACTTATATCTTCTTTCATTAATTCTATTTCATTAAATAACAACTCATCTTTTTGTAAGTTTTCTATCTCTAATAAAAAATTATAAAATACCAGACTATTTTCTAACCAATCGCCCTCTTTATTTGTTATACTTTTATAAGATTTTTGAATATCCTCTTTAACTTTTATAAAATTATTTTTTAGTAATATTTTAGCATCACTATTCTCTTTTAAATTGGATAATTTTATATAGTAATAATATGTAAATATATTTTGAATACTGTCGCCTCTATCAAAGTTAAATTCTGGAATCAATCTTTCTCTATTTAATATACCATTTAAATATATGACTTTCAATTGCTCCATATACTTTGCTCTACTCATGTTCATATTTAAACTGTTTTGATTACTAAAAGATATCAAATAAAGTTTTTTTATTTGGTTAATAACTGTGCCTCTTAAATAATAATATTTTTTATTAAAGTTATTCCAAAATTTCTGTTCTCTAGCCATAACTTCTGTAAAAGAGATATTTAAAAATCTTGGTTTCTTTTTACTAAATACTATTTCTAAAGAATCATCTTTTTTGTTCTTAATATCTTTTACTAAGTATATTCGTTCATTTAACCCTTTTAATAAAGTAGTTTCCAATGACTTTACTTTAAAGTTTTCAAAATCTCTTTCTGTTGCTACAAGAATATTAGATTTATCATCTTTAGAGAGATTCAACATATCATATTTATAATACCCATCTTTATTTTCAACATTTCCTTCTAAGATTAATGGAGAAAATTTATAAACTAATTTATATGGTTCATCCCATTTAACACCATTTAAATTAGTATAAATAAACATATCATTCTTATTTTCATTGGATAATACTATATATGATTCCACAATATTATCATTGATATTGTATTTCATATAAAAAATATTCTTACCATCTATAAATTTTGTTTGTGTATAGTAATCTCTTGCTCTATATATTTTATAATCTTTTATTAATAATATTTGTAAATTTGATAATATATCTTTTCTAAACTCTTTGGCTTGGATATTTGTCAAAACATTATTTTTGCCATCATAAAAAAGAGCTATCTCACCATTTGTGATGAGATAGTTCGCTCTCAATATTGAAGATATAAATAAAAATAGTAATATTACTCTCTTCATAGTGCCTCTTTTTAATAGTCACTTTCAGGAGAAATTAAAACTCTTTTATATTTATCAAATTCTTTTAAAAGTTGTTGAATTCCGTTTACAACTGCATTTAAAGGATCTTCTGCAACAGTAACTTCTAAACTTAAGCTCTCAGCTATTCTCTTATCAATTCCTCTCAATAGAGCTCCTCCTCCAGCTAAATAGATTCCTTTTCTTTTTATATCAGAAGATAATTCTGGTGGAGTTTTTTCAAGAATACCCTTTATCTCTTCTATTATTAAAACTACAGCTTCTTCTAAAGCTTCAGCAATTTCAGATGAATAAACTTTTACATTTTTAGGTAATCCACTTAATGCGTTTCTTCCACTAATTTCAATAAAAATATCCTCTTCTAAATCTGTTACTGCTCCAACAGCTATTTTTATCTCTTCAGCTGTTTTTTCTCCAATAAACAGATTATGTTTTTGTCTGATGTAATCTATAATTAAAGAATCAAATTTATCTCCAGCTATTTTTAGAGATGATGTTTTTACTATCCCTGCTAAAGATATTACTCCAATTTCAGTAGTTCCACCGCCAATATCAACAACCATATTCCCTTCAGGCTCAAATATATTTAATCCAATTCCAATTGCTGCTGCCATAGGTTCCTCTATTAAGTATGCTTCTCTTGCCCCTGCTTCTCTTGTCACATCCATAACAGCTCTTTTTTCAACTTGAGTTACTCCTGCTGGAACACAGATAATAACTCTTGGGCTTGATAAACTTCTTCCTCTATTTACAACTTTATAAAACTCTCTTAACATTTTCTCTGTTATTTCATAATCTGCAATAACTCCATTTTTTAGTGGTCTTATAGCCTCAACTGTATGAGGTGTTCTTCCAATCATCTGCTTAGCTTTATCTCCAACTTCAAAAATCTCTTTTGTTTTTGTATTTATAGCTACAACTGATGGAGCATTCATTATAACTCCTTTATTTTTTACACAGATTAATGTATTTGAAGTTCCTAAATCTATTCCTAAATCATCTGAAAATATTCCTAAAACTTTTCCAAATATTTTTTTCATTACAACTCTCCTTAAATTAATTTATATTTTATTTAAACTTTCTATTGGTATTTTTAACTCGTTTAAAGTTTTTATAAAATGATTTATTGGAAACCCCATAATTGCAAAGAAATCTCCATCTATTTTATCTACAAAAATTGAACCTAATCCTTGAATCCCATAAGCCCCAGCTTTGTCCATAGGCTCTCCACTTTTTATATACCATTCTATCTCTTCATCACTGATCTGCTTAAAATAAACCGTGCTCTCTACAGAATTTGTTATTTTTATGTTTTTTTCTAAATTTATCAATGTATAAGCCGTTATCACTTCATGGCTTTTTCCAGAAAGAGATTTTAACATTTTTTCAGCATCCATTTCACTCTTAGGTTTTCCCAAAACTTTCCCATCTATCACAACAACTGTATCAGCTCCTACAACAAACTCTTTGGGATTTTCTACAGCCACTGCCATAACCTTTTTTAAAGAAATATCTTTTATTTGTTCTACAATCTCTACTTCATCACTTTTTTCTTCTATATCTTTACTTTCAATTTGCAGTTGAAATCCCAACTGTGCTAATATCTCTTTCCTTCTCGGAGATTTGGATGCTAGTATCATCGTCTTCATCTATCCTTTCTTTATCTATTTCCATTTCTAAATGATCTTTTTCCTGATAAGCTTTTTGAATACTACATATTTCATCATAGATATCTTTTTCTAACTTAGCTTGTTTCTCTAATCTAATTTGCTCCTCTTTTAATCTTTTTTCCTCTCTGACTCTAAGGATTTGTCCTTTAAAAAAATTAATAACTGATACAATTAATTTTCTTATCATTTTTCCACAAATTACAATCACAGAAAGAAAAATTATAAAAATCAAACTACCTACAAACACATTAGTTTTAACATTTGGAAATATCTTTAAAAATGTATATAATTCAATATAACCTAAATTAATATTTAATAGACCAACTTGAATAACATACTGTTGAGTTGAATCTATTGTTCTTTCTGTTTGTTCTTTTAAACTATCTAATAAATAAAGATATCCTGTAGCTATTCCTAAAATAATCATAAAAAATAATCTCGTTTTCAAAACAACTCTTTTATTTGGATTTTTCATAAACATTGAAAAACCGTATCCTACTAAAAATATCCAAAGTAACTTTTCATATATTCCAAAATACTCTTTTATATATAGATATATATTATTTATTTGCAAAAGATTAGGATAAAAATATCCTAAAAAAAAGTAAATCAATGAAATTATATATATATATTTAAAACTAAATAACCACTTTATTTTTTTCATTCAAGCACCTTTTTATTAAACTTTTTTCATATTATTGTACCATAGAGATATATAGTTTTCAAGCAATTAAGATTTGGATAAAAAAAAAGTAGACTTCGTTGAAGTCTACTGTTATCAGTCATAAAGTGGTGCGAGAGGAGGGACTTGAACCCTCACGTCGAAACGCCAGATCCTAAGTCTGGTGCGTCTGCCAATTCCGCCACCCTCGCAGTGGTGCCGCTTATCGGAGTCGAACCAATCACCTACTGATTACAAGTCAGTTGCTCTACCAGATGAGCTAAAGCGGCTTTTATTTACTTTATAAAAAATTAATGGCGGGAGTGACGAGGGTCGAACTCGCGACCTCATGCGTGACAGGCATGCGCTCTAACCAACTGAGCTACACCCCCATTAATGGTGGAAACAACTGGACTTGAACCAGTGACCCCCTGCTTGTAAGGCAGGTGCTCTCCCAACTGAGCTATGCTTCCAATGGTACCCCGTAGGGGAATCGAACCCCTGTTTATAGAGTGAAAATCTATTGTCCTTACCACTGAACGAACGGGGCAGTGGTAAATGGTGCGTCATACTGGGCTCGAACCAGTGACAACACGATTAAAAGTCGTGTGCTCTACCATCTGAGCTAATGACGCATCTTTGTATGGAGCGGGAGACGAGGGTCGAACTCGCGACATTCAGCTTGGAAGGCTGACGCTCTACCAACTGAGCTACTCCCGCATCACTTACAAAAATATAGTACCACATTTAATACTCTTTGTCAACAAACTTTTTTATTTTTTTAAAATAATTTTTTCCTTCACTTCACCTTGATTATGAACTCTATCTACTGGAGCTATTTTATAATAATAAGTCTTATTTTTTTCAATATTTTTATCTAAATACTTCAATCCATACTTTCTTTTTACAGTAGTTAAAAGATATTTAGAATTTTTTTCATCAAAATCTTTATCTGTACTTCTATATATGGCATAATAGTCTGCATAGTTATTAGCTGGATCACTCCAAGTCAAAAGAACTCCCTCTTTTATAAGCTCTGCCTTTATATTAGTCACTGGTTTTGGAGCTACAGTATCTATCCACGGACTTGTTGGAGGTAATATCTGTTTATCGTAAACTTTTTCCTTTAAATTTGTTTTAATATTTAAGCTATTTTTTTGAATCTTATCAAATCCAAAAAATACACTTCCATGGACATTCTCAAAATTTCTATTATACTTTATCTGGTCTATAAGTTCATCCTCGTTTTTCCAAGCTTTATTACTTCCAATTTTATAAGCTGCATGACCTATATACAAATGAACATTGCTATTTTTAACTTCATCTATCCACCAATTAACTAAAATATCGTATTGAGCAACTTTTAAATTAAAATCCCAATATATTTGTGGAACTATATAATCTATCCATTCGTTTTGTATCCACGTTCTTGTATCTGCATATAAAGTATCATAATTTTCTGCCCCTGCTCTTGTTGCTGATCCAGTTGAATCTTTATCGTTATTTCTCCAAACTCCAAAAGGACTTATTCCAAACTTTACATAAGGTTTTACTTTTTTTATTTTTTTCGATAATTCCATTACGAAGGTATCTGTATTTTTTCTTCTCCAGTCCTCAAGTTTCATTCCTTTTCCATATAGTTTATAAGATTTAGTATCTCCAAAAGGAACAACTTTTTTATTTTTATCTAATACTGGGTATGGATAAAAATAATCATCCATATGGACACCATCTATATTGTAGTTTTTTACAACATCAACTATAACATCCTCTGTAAACTCTCTAGCTTTTGGATTTCCAGGATCATAATAATATTTTCCACCATACTCAATAACCCAAGTAGGATTTTTTTTTGCTATATGATTCTCAGGAATTTTTTCATTATTTTTTAATGTTATTCTGTATGGATTAAACCACGCATGAAATTCTAAATTTCTTTTATGAGCTTCCTCTACAAAAAATTCTAAAGGATCATATCCTGGATCTTTTCCACTTTCTCCAGTTATATACTTAGACCATGGCTCTTTATTAACTTTTTTATAAAATCTATCTGCTGTAGGTCTTACCTGCATTATTATAGCATTCATATTCAAACTTTTTATTTCATCTAAAATATCGATATACTCTTGCTTTTGTTCTTCAATAGTTAATCCTTGTTTAGAAGGCCAGTTTATATTGTCAACTGTTGCTATCCAAACTCCTCTAAACTCTCGCTTATCATCTTTACTAAAACAAAAAGAAAAACTTATTAAAAACAAACAAAGTAAAAAAGTTAATTTTTTCATAGAATCACTCCTATCCCTTTATTATTGAAAACTTACCCTTTAGTTCATCCTTTAAAGTACAGATAAAATCAATTTTATTTCCCATAATTAAAGGTATAATTATCTCTCTTTTATCAATTGTAACTATTCTTATTATAACTTGTAATCTATTTCCTTTTCCTACTACTCCCTCTTTCATAGTACATGTATCTATTTCATCAAAAGATAGGTTCAATCCTTGACCTACAATCTTTTTATTCTCACAATCTAAAATTATTTTATATTTAAAAATATTTTTTAAATGTTTAAATCCTAAGAATAATAGTAATGCCGCTATTCCTATGTATGGTACGCTAAAATTCTTTGTATACCCTATATACCCTTGAAGAGCTCCAATTAATATAAGTGGTAATCCTGTTCCTAACCATACAATCATTTTTTTACCTTCAAGAGTATACTTCTTCAGTGGTTTATATTGTACTTTTGTCTTTTCTATTTTTTTTATAAAATCATCATAAAAAAACATTTCTCCTCCTCATTCAATAACGAAGAAAAGTAGAGAATACTCTCTACTTTTCTATTCAATTATTATTTAATTATTTTACTAGTTCCATTATATCTTCAGGTTTATAGTCTAAGTTATGAACAGCATTTATATATCTAACTGTTTTACTTTTTCCTCTTATAACTAAAGTTTGAGTTCTAGCTATATTTCCTTTTCTTTTTACACCTTCTAAAAGATCTCCACTTGTTATTCCTGTTGCTGAGAAAATAACTTCATCATCTTTTACAAGATCATCCATCTTTAAAACATCTCCTACTCTTAGTCCCATCTCTTCACATCTAGACTTTTCATATGCAGATATTTTATCATTTTCCAATGACACACCTTTTACTTCACTTCTTAATTTTAATCTAGCTTGCATATCTCCACCTAAAGCTTTGATTACAGCAGCTGATATAACACCCTCTGGAGCTCCACCTATACCATAAAGTACATCTACATCTGAATCTACAACTGATGTTAATATTGAACCAGCTACATCTCCATCTGGTAAAGCATAAACTTTAATGTTTAAATCTTGTAGATCTTTTATTATAGTTTTATGTCTTGGTTTATCTAATACTACTACCGTTAGCTCATTTAATGGCTTGTTTAAAGCTTTACAGATATTATCTATATTTTCCATTAAAGGTTTTGACAAATCAATTACACCTTTCGCTTCAGGTCCTACTATTAATTTTTCCATATACATATCTGGTGCTTTTAAAAAGCTCCCTTTGTTTCCTACTGCTAAAACAGCTATTGCATTAGCTTGCCCTTGTGCTGTCATTCTTGTTCCTTCAACTGGATCTACAGCGATATCCACCTGCGAATATCTTTCTTTCTCAGGAGAATCTATTCCTACCTTTTCACCGATGTATAGCATAGGAGCTTCATCAATCTCTCCCTCTCCTATTACAATCTCCCCTTGAATCTTTATCCCATTTAGCACAGTTCTCATAGCGTCTACCGCTGCTTGATCTGCCGCCTCCTTATCTCCTCTACCTACCCATTTGTAAGCTGCTAAGGCTGCTGCTTCTGTAACTCTAGCAAACTCTAAAGCTAACTCTCTTTTCATTTTTCCTCCTACTTTGTTTCAATTAATCTATAAATTTTTTCTCCTGGTAAAACCATTTGGAGTTGATTCCTAGCTACTTTTTCTCTGTAAAAGGGATTATTTATATTCTCAATCATTTCATCATATCTAACAATTAAGTTTTCAATCTCTTTTTTTTGTTTAATCTTTATCTCTTGCTCCATTTTTAACTTATCGATTTTAACAAATGATCTAAATATATTTTGTCCTAAAAATGCAAAATGTATAACTAACGGGACTATCCAAAGCAGATTTTTCATTAGTTTTTACCTACCTCTTTTTTCAAAAGTTGTAATTTTTTAGATACCATTCTTTTAGCTACTGGTGATATTTTATCTACAAATAAAATAGCTTCTAAATGGTCATATTCGTGTTGAAAAGCTCTTCCTAAAAGTTCTGTTCCCTCTTCTATTACCTCTTCACCCTTTTCATTTAAATACTTTATCTTTACTGTCACTGATCTTTTTACAGGTTTATAAATTCCTGGGACACTTAAACATCCTTCATCCACATTTTCAACAGTATCTGATAACTCTATTAACTCTGGATTTATAATCTTTCTTACAATCCCATCCCCAACGTCAATTACAAACATTCTTTTGCTTATTCCAACTTGCGGTGCTGCAAGTCCTACTCCATTAGCTTCGTGCATTGTTTCCACCATATTATCTAAAATTTCAAGTATCTCTGGTGTTATTTCTGTTACTGGCTCAGCTACAGTTCTTAAACATTCATTTCCATATATTTTTATGTCGTATAACATGTATTTTCCTCCAATTCTCTTTTTTTTCAATATATATTATATCATATTAGATTAATCGGGTCTACATCAACAACTATTCTATATTTTTTATTCTCTATTTTTTTTAGTTTATTTTCTAAAAATATTTTATAATCATTGATCTCTCTTCTGTCCCCTTTTATAAATATGTTACATCTATATCTTCCTTTCACCTTATAAACTAAAGATTTCATAGGTCCATATAGCTCCACTTTTTCATTTTCAATCTCTTTAAATATCATATGGCAATACTCTTCCAATCCATCCTCTTCATTGGATGATATCCCAATATTTATTATTTTTGAAAATGGTGGATAAAGAAGAATCTCTCTTTTTTCTATCTCTTTCTCATAAAAATTTATATAACTATTTTCTTGAATCTTTTCTATTATATAATTTTCAGGTTGATAAGTTTGAATTATGACTTTTCCCTTTTTTTCTCCTCTTCCAGCTCTACCTGCTACTTGAGTTATCATCTGGTATGTTCTTTCTCCAGATCTAAAATCAGGTATGCTCATAATTGTATCAGCATTTATAACCCCAACTAAAGTAACATTAGGAAAGTGCAACCCTCTAGATATCATTTGAGTTCCAATCATAATATCGTATTTCCCACCTAAGAAATCATTATACATATTTTCGTAAAAATTCTTTTCTTTTGAAACATCTCCATCCACTCTAATTATATTTACAGGAAATCTTTTCCTTAGTTCCTCTTCTACCCTTTCAACTCCACGCCCACTGAAAGATATATTTTTGCTTCCACATTTAGAGCAATGACCTAAAAATCTTTTTGATACACCACAATAGTTACATTTCAATCTATTGTTACTTGCGTAATAATTTAATTTTATAGAACAATGTTCACACTCTTCCATATGTCCACAATCTTGGCATTGAACTAGTGTAGAATAACCTTTTCTATTTAGAAGAAGTATTATCTGTTCTTTTCTTAAAAGTGCTCCTCTTATCTCCTCTAAAAGTCTTTCACTAAAAAAGCTATCTTTCTCCTCTTTCATATCTACAATCTCTATCTCTGGTAATTTTGCATCCTTATATCTATGATCTATCTCAAAAAGTTGAAATATCCCTTTTTTCGCATAATAATAACTTTCGATTGATGGTGTTGCTGAACCTAAAACTACTTTTGCATTCTCTAACTCCGCTTTTTTTATAGCTACATACTTTGCATTATATCTTGGTGTACTGTCTTGTTTATAACTATTTTCATGCTCTTCGTCTACAATAATATATTCAAGATTTTTTACAGGAGCAAAGATAGCTGAACGAACCCCTAAAACAACTCTTTTATCACCTGTATATATACTATACCATTCTTTAGCCCTTTCTACACTTGAAAGCCTACTATGAAGTATAGCCACTCTCTCTCCAAATTCTTTTTTAAATCTTTTTATCATTTGAGGAGTTAAAGATATCTCTGGAACTAAAAATATTGAGCCTTTCTCATTCTCTAAAGCTCTCTTTATAAGATGTATATATATCTCAGTTTTTCCTGATCCTGTTACCCCTCTTATTAAAAAATGTCTTTTATTTGAAGTTTCAATACCATTTTTTATTTTTTCTTGTTCTAAGTTTAATTCAGTATCTTCTCTAAATTTTTCTTTTTCAATCTCTTTTTTAAATTTTTCTTCATTAAAGCTTTTTATTTTTCTCTCAAATATCAATGTATCATTTTTCAAATGATTTTCTATAATTTTTTTATCAAATTTCTTTTCCAAAGTTAATTTTCCGACCTCTACTCTCTCCTGAAAATATAACTTCAATTCTAAATCTTCATTTTTTTGTTCTAATTTATACCAACCATCTTCATTTTTTAAATAATCTTTATCTAAAAATTCCTGTACTTTAATTTTTGAAAATCTATCAACTAGTGTTTTTTTTCTAACTAAACTTTTTTTCCAAAAATACTCCAAAACTTCATCTCTAGCTAAAATAGAATTAAGATTTTTAGGTCTATATATATCCTCATATTTTACTTTTACTCCAGCTGGTACTGCAGTAGAAAAAACTTGATCAAATGGACTCATATAATAATCTTTTATCCATAACAATAATTTTATAAAATTGTTAGAAAAGTTTAACTCTTCATGTAATATTTTTTTTATTTTTAAAACTTTAAAAGTATAATCTTTATCTTTTTCCTCTTCAATAATTAATCCAACTTTATCTTTATTTCTAAAAGACACCAAAACTCTGTCCCCAATATTTATATTTTCTTCATCACTGGCATAAGTATAGAAATCCTTTGTCTTTTCTATATAGACACTATAATATCTCATTACTTTCTCCTAGTCTAATTTTATTTTTATTTTCTTTACATCTACTAACTCTTTTTGAGGCTCTAAACTTTGACTTTTTACAACTCCTGTTCCCGTCAATTCAATTTCAATATCACTACCTTTGAAAATCTCAATAACCTCTCTAGCACTTAATCCTTTTAAATCTGGCATTATAAGCAACTCTTCGTTATTTTCTATACTTCTTAAACTTTTCTTTCCCTGTACTTTTATATTCTCTATTTTTTGTGAATAAATATTTTTTAATTTTGTCACTCTTTTTACAACTTCTCCTAAAACAGGTGCCGCTGATGTTCCACCATATTTAGCATATAAAATATCTCCTTGAGGTTTAAAAAACATAGCTAACAATATATATTGAGGTTTTTCTACAGGAAAAAATCCCATTACAGATGATAGATACTCATGTTTTACATATCTTCCATGCTCACTGTACTGAGCTGTTCCTGTCTTTCCACCAATTCTATAATCATCTACATGTGCCTTTTTTACTGTTCCATCTAATACAGCTAGCTCCATCATCGCTCTCATCTCTTTTGATACTGCCTCTGTTATTACTTTTCCCTTTTGTATAGGTAAATTTCTTCTAACTACCAAGCCATCTTTATCTGTTATTTTATCAACTATATATGGTTGATACATTGTCCCACCATTGATTACTGCTGAAAAAGCGGTAATCATTTGAATTGGTGTTACAGCAATTCCTTGTCCAAATGACATAGTACTTTTCTTCAATCCATCCCATCTTTTTACCGATTCTCTTCTAGGCTTTTTTTCATAGGGGTAATCAACACCTGTTTTATCATATAATCCAAATTTTTCTAAATATGAGTCAAACTCTTCATTTGTAAATTTATCCCCTATTAATACCATACCTACGTTACTTGATTTTTTTAATACCTCTTCTGTTGTTAAAACGCCTTTTACACTTCTACTACTCTCTTTTATGGTATGTTTATATTTTGTTATAGTTCCATTTCCTATATCAAAACTGGTATTCCTTCTTATTTTTTTCTCTTGTAATGCCGCTGCTATTATAAGAGGTTTGAATATAGAACCAGGCTCTACTTGAGATTGAAATATTGGATTTGCTACATTTTTTTTATTTTTTCTAAAAAATGAAGTTGCTAATATCTTTCCATTATTTGGATCCATTAAAATAGCATATGCCTCTTCTGAATTTGTTTTTCTATATTGCTTTTCCATTTCATCATTCAGGATATATTGTAAATCATTATCCACAGTTAGATGAATATTCATACCATCTAAATTAACTTTTGTTCTGGCACTTGATGTTGGCAATCCAACTCCTAAACTTCTAATACTTGGAATAATTCTAGATATTTTATCTCCTTTTAAATAATTTTCATAAAAAAGTTCTATTCCAAAAATTCCCTCTTTCTCTGTTCCCTTTTTAAATCCAATATTTCCAACTAAAAAGAAATATTGATCTGACTTATAATAACGTCTTTCTTTTCTTCCACTCAAAAATATAATATTTTTACCTTTTATCTTATATTTCTCCAAAATCTCTTCAATCTCTTTTTTTTCTACGTCATCTATATTTCTATTTAACCTTTTATAAACTCTCTCTTCTTTTCCTAGCTTATTAATAGTATTTAATAAGGGTTTATAGTTATCTCTTATATACTTCTTATTCACTAGCTCTTTCAAAGCCTCTGGAGCTTCTAAAGATTTAACAAATCTTTTTGGATCTACTGATAACTCATACATATTAATACTATACGCTAACCCTTTTCCTTTGGAGTCATATATATTTCCTCTTTCTCCACCCTCTCTTCTTTCAACATTTACCTGCTTACTTATCGCTTCTTTATAGTTATTTGAATCAAAAAGTTGTATTTGAATCATTCTAAATATCAAAACAAAAAAACAAAACAATATTATATCCGAAGCTATAAAAGACCTCAATATAAAATTATTTTTCATTTTTATCTTTTTCCATTTAAAAAAAACATATAGATTGTATATTAACATTAAAATAACCGCTACTGTTAATAAAAATTTTCTATAATATAAAGAAAGCCCAATACCAAATATCTGTATCAAAAGTAAAAATATTTTTAGTTTCTTATTCAATTTTCCACCCTCTTTTTATTTTTCTTTTAAATATTATATCAAATATTGGCAAAATAATGTATAATAAGAATAAAATTCCACAAAAAGGAGTATTTATATGAATGTTTTATTTCTATTGCTTTTTATGACCACTTCAGCCTTTGCACTCAATATTGGAGTTATAGACTCTGAATACATCTTTAGTCAATACAATAAGCGTTTTGAAATGGAAGAAAAACTTGAAAATAAAAGATTAGAGTTAAATTCAGAAATTGAAGGATTAAGACAAAGTTTATTGGAACAAGAGAAAATTATCAAATCAAATTCAAAAATTAAAGAAGAAGACAAGAAAAAATTATTAGATTTAAAAAAACAATTTCAAGAAAAAATCGAAATTTCTGAAAGAGTTTTTCAAGAAGACCAACAAAATTTTATTTATGATATAAAATTCGAAATAGATTCTGTTGCTATCTTAATCGGAAAACAAAAAAATTTAGAGATGGTCATTGAAAAAAGTGCAACAATTTATGGCGGAGTCGACTTAACTGAAGATGTTCTTAATTTTTTAAACAATAAAGAATCATATAAATTAGATACCACTAATCTTTTGAAAAAACAATTGTAAAAAGGGTTAAGCAAAATTTATCCCTTTTTTATTTTACAAAAAATTAAAAAAAAGCACATATGTGCTTTTAAAATCTAAATGGTGGAAACAACTGGACTTGAACCAGTGACCCCCTGCTTGTAAGGCAGGTGCTCTCCCAACTGAGCTATGCTTCCAAATGGTACCCCGTAGGGGAATCGAACCCCTGTTTATAGAGTGAAAATCTATTGTCCTTACCACTGAACGAACGGGGCAACTTCGCATATTCTGCGTTGCTGCTACATAATAATAGTACCATTTTTTTTATTGTTTGTCAACAATATTTTTATTTTTTTATCTCATCCCACTCTTTTTCCTTAAATCCTATTAAAACCCTATCTTTTCCTACAAGTAAAGGTCTTTTTACTAACATTCCATTAGTTGAAAGGATATCTAAAAGTTCCTCTTCATTATTTTGAGCCACTTTTTCTTTTAAGTTCATTTCTCTATAAAGAATACCACTTGTGTTAAAAAATTTTTTTATTGGTTGACCACTTAAAGCAATCCATTTTTTCAAATCCTCTTTTGTTGGATTATTTTCAACAATGTGTCTTGATTCAAACTCTATACCATTTTCTTCTAGCCATTTTTTAGCTTTTACACATGTTGAACACTTGGGATAATTTACAAATAAATATTTCATAATTCACCTCTCCTCTCTTTTTTTATAGCTTAACATTAAAATAAAAAAAAGGGAAGTTTATTCTTCCCTTTTTTTGTGTAGTATTATCTATTTAAATATTTTTTTAACTCTTCAGCTTTATTTACTCTTTCCCAAGGTAAATCTAAATCTGTTCTTCCAATATGACCAAAAGCTGCCAAATCTTGATAATTAAAGTTTCCACTTCTTAACTCTAAATCTCTTTCAATTCCTCTTGGTGTTAAATCAAATACATTTTGAACAGCTTCAGCTAGTTTAATTTCATCCACTTTTCCTGTTCCAAATGTTTCTACTTTTACAGATGTTGGCTCAACTACTCCAATAGCATATGATAACTGAACTTCACATTTATCAGCTAAGTCTGCTGCAACAATATTCTTTGCTACCCATCTAGCTGCATACGCAGCTGATCTATCAACTTTTGAAGGATCTTTACCAGAAAAAGCTCCTCCTCCATGTCTAAAGAATCCACCATAAGTATCTACGATTATTTTTCTTCCAGTTAATCCTGTATCTCCATGTGGTCCTCCAATTACGAATCTTCCTGTTGGATTTATGTGATAATTTTTTACTTCTTCTGCACTTAAGTTATAAGCTTCTAAAACTGGCTTTATTACTAACTCTTTTACATCTTTATGAATTTGCTCTTGAGTTACATCTGGATTATGCTGAACTGAAACTACAACAGTATCTACCCCTACCACTTTTCCATTTTCATCATAAGCTAATGTAACTTGAGATTTTGCATCTGGTCTTGCCCATGATAACTCTTTTGATCTTGTCAATCTAGTCAACTTTACAATAATCTCTCTTGCTAAAACTAATGCTAATGGCATTAATTCTGGAGTTTCTTTTACAGCTCCACCAAACATTATTCCTTGATCTCCTGCTCCTCCTACATCTACACCCATTGCGATATCTGGTGATTGAGAGTGAATTGCATTTAATACTCCACAATCTGAATCAAATCCCATTCCCTGCTTATATCCAATTTCATCTATTTTATTTCTAACTATATCTTGTATATCAATATAAGTTGTTGTTGTAATCTCTCCTCCTACAACAACTTGACCTGTTGTACAGAAAACCTCACAAGCTACTCTTGCTGCTGGATCATTTTTAATACATGCATCTAATACCGCATCTGATATTTGATCTGCTATTTTATCTGGATGTCCTGGTGATACACACTCTGAAGTAAAGTAAGTTAAATTTTTCATTGTTTCCTCCTAAATATTAATCAAAAGAGATAAAAAAAGCCTTTTATCTCTCCAGAAAGATAAAAGGCTTTATGCTCTTATAGGTCATCTTTCTGGAATTAGCACCACACCTCTAAGGTAGGTTGCTGAAACGTCATAGGGCCAGTCCCTCAGTCTCTCTTGATGATTTTGTTTTTTTTGTAACTAAATTATATATTATTTGTATTATTTAGTCAATATTTTTTTTATTTTTTCTCTTCGATCAATGTCAAATTAACCATTTTATTGAAGATTGTAGCAATGTAATTAAGCTGTGATAATCTATTATTTTTTATAACCTCATCTTTATCCATTACCATTATAGTTTCAAAGTATTTATTGATAATATCTTCAGTTGATAAAAGTACATTTAAGTACCCAATATAATTTTTAGCAACTAACATCTCTTTTGCATCTCTTGCAACCTTTTGTGATTTATCAAATAGTTCTTTCTCTATATCCTCTTTTAAAAGATTAGGATCAACCATAACTCCTTCAAACCCTTTAGAGATATTTCCAACTCTTTTCATTAATGAAACTAAGTTATTGAAGCTATCCATTTTTGTAAATTCATCAACAGCTTTTATTCTTAATAGAGTATCTACTAAATTGTCAAAACTCTTATCTACAACTGCAGATACAATGTCCTTTGAATATCCCATTTCTGTAAATACATTTAACGCTCTTTGCTTAAAGAACTCCATTATTTCATTTAAAACTTCAGCTTTATCTCTTTTTAATACTCCAGCAACTGCAAGGGTATCTAAAGCTCTTTCTACTAAAGTTTTTAAAGAGATATTTAAGTTTGAATCTAAAACGATATTTACAATTCCTAAGGCTGCTCTTCTTAAAGCAAATGGATCTTTAGAACCACTTGGAATTATTCCAACACCAAAACATCCACAAAGAGTATCTATTCTATCAGATATTCCTGCTATAATTCCTTCTACACCTTTTGGTAAAAGATCTCCTTGATATCTTGGATAATAATGCTCTTCAATTCCTTTTGCTACTAACTCAGACTCTCCTGATTTTAGCGCATAGTCCGCTCCCATAAATCCTTGAAGTTTTGTAAACTCTTTTTCTCCAATCATATTAGAAACTAAGTCAGCTTTTGCTAATAAAATTGTTCTATCAATTGTTTCTTTTCTAGTTTCCATTCCAGTAGCTTCTATTAAATAATCTGCTATTTTTTGAGATCTCTCAACTTTGTTATATATAGTACCTAAATCTTTTTGGAATACAACTTGTTTTAATTTCTCAACATTTTCTACTAGAGGCTTCTTTAAATCTTCGTGGTAGAAGAATCTTGCATCAGCAAGTCTTGCAGATAAAACCTTCTCATTTCCTTTTCTAACTTGTTCAGAATCTTCTATACCATTTCTGATTACAACAAATTTAGGTAAAAGTTTTCCTTCTAAATCTAAAATAGGGAAATATCTTTGGTGAACTTGCATAGATATAATTAAAACATCTTGAGGAACCTCTAAGAAATCAGAATTAAATGTTCCAACTATTGGATATGGATATTCAACTAAGTTTGCAACCTCTTTTAATAAATCTTCATCTATTAAAACTTGCTCATTAGAATCCTCACATTTTTCTTTTATAAGTTTCTTAATTAAGTTCTTTCTCTCTTCAACACCTATAATTACATTATTTTCTTTTATTTTTTCAAAATATTCATCAATAGCAGATACTTCAAAGTTGCTTCCAAAGAATCTATGTCCTCTAGATGCTCTTCCACTTTTTATTCCTTCTATTTCAAGATTTACTATCTCTTCATCCACTAAAGCTAAGAACCATTGGATTGGTCTAGCAAACTTTAATTTTTTCATTCCCCACTTCATTGATTTAGGAAAGTTAATCTCTAGTACCAGTTCTTTTAAAAGATCTGAAAGTAATGCTTTTGTACATTCACCTTTTAAAAACTTTCTAACTGCTATATATTCACCTTTAGGAGTTTCTATGATTTCTAAATCTGTAGCTTCTACTCCTTGAGATTTAGCAAATCCTAATCCCGCTCTTGAAATCTCTCCATTTTCACCAAAAGCAACCTGCTTTGCAGGTCCCATGTTTAAAATATCCAAACTTTCCTGAGCTTCTGCTAATCCTTCTACTAAAACAACAAGTCTTCTTGGTGTTCCAAAAGTTTTTATTTCATCAAATTTTATTCTTTTTTCATTTAACTTACCTTCTAAGTTCTCTTTCATCTCTTTTAGAGTTTGAACAAGGAATCTTGCAGGTAACTCTTCCATTCCTATTTCAAAAAGTAATCTCACTTTCTATTCCTCCTCTTTTTTCCTTTTACTTTTTTTTCAGTAAAGGGTATCCTAGTTCTTTTCTATTTTGTACAAATACTTCTGCACATCTTTTAGCTAGGTTTCTAACTCTTAAAATATAAGCCATTCTCTCTGTTGTAGAGATTGCTCCTCTTGAGTCTAGAACGTTGAATGTGTGAGAACATTTTAAAACATAGTCATATGCTGGCATTACTAAGTTTTCGTTTAATGCTCTATCAGCTTCTTTTTCATAATCATCAAACCATCTAAAGTGGCTCTCTAAATCTGCTACTTCAAATGAATATTTTGAATTTTCATATTCATACTGATATCTCATATCCCCATATTTAATTCCTGGTGCCCACTCTAAATCATACACATTTTCTTTATTTTGAATATATAATGCTAATCTTTCTAATCCGTATGTTATTTCAACAGGAACAACTTCTAACTCTAATCCTCCAACTTGTTGGAAATATGTAAACTGAGTTACTTCCATTCCATCTAGCCATACTTCCCATCCTAATCCCCATGCTCCTAATGTTGGTGACTCCCAATCGTCCTCAACAAAACGAATGTCATGTTTTAAAGGATCTATTCCTAAAACTTTTAGCGATTCTAAATAAAGCTCTTGAATATTATCTGGTGATGGTTTCATTATAACTTGAAATTGGTGGTGTTGATAAACTCTATTTGGATTTTCTCCATATCTACCATCCTTTGGTCTTCTTGATGGCTCAACATATGCTACACTCCACGGCTCTGGTCCTAAAGACATTAAAAATGTATTTGGATTAAATGTTCCAGCTCCTGTTTCTATATCGTATGGATTTCCAATGATACACCCTTTTGAACTCCAATACTGCTGAAGAGCAAATATCATCTCTTGAAATGTCATTTCACTTCCTCCTAATCTTTCTTTTTCCTTTTACTATCTAGTAAGCTATCTATTATTATTAAAATAACTCCTATATTTATCCAAACATCAGCTAAATTAAAGACAAATACCCATATTCCTCTAAAGTCAATCATATCAATAACAAATCCTCTGTAGATTCTATCAATAATATTTCCAATTGCTCCACCTAAAATAAACGAATACCCTAACTTCTCAATAACCGAAAATTTATTTCTATTTTTAAAAAAGTAAAAACCTAATCCGAATATTACAATGATTGTTAAAATAGAGATTATATCAAGTTTTCCTTGAAACATTCCAAAAGCTATACCTCTATTTTTTACATAAGTTAGATGGAAAAACTCTCCCAAAATTGGGAAAGTTTCTCCTTCTACTAACCAAGTGTCTATTTCATATTTGGATATTTGATCTAAGAATACTAATAAAAATATTATCCCTATATATAACACAGCTCACCTCTTTGAATAATTAATCAACTAGTGCTGATGTACATCTTGGACATACTGTTGGATGCTCTGGATTAGTTCCTAACTCTGTCGAGTATTTCCAACATCTTTCACACTTCTCTCCATCTGCATGCTCAACTTTTACGAATAAAGCTTCTTGCTCCTCACCTTTTACAAATGAATCATCTTTTTCATTAGCAATTACTAATTGAGAAACGATAAATACCTCTTCTAAAATCTCTTTATTATCTTCTAAGAATTTTGCTAACTCTGCATTATCTGCACTTAAAATAACTTTTGCATCTAAAGAGTTTCCTATTATCTTATTTTCCCCTTGTCTTGCTAACTCTAATGTTTTATTAACATCTTTTCTTAACTTTACAATCTCTTCCCACTTTGTATCTAACTCATCATTTAAGTATTGATCATTGTTTACATACCAATCAGTCAATAATACTGACTCAGAATCTTTTAATGATTCTGGTAAAGTTTCCCAAATCTCTTCAGCTGTAAATGACAATATAGGTGCTACCATTTTAGTTAATGTCACTAAAACTTCTGACATTACTGTCTGTGCAGCTCTTCTTTCCTTAGAATCAGCTTTTTCAGCATATAATCTATCTTTGATTATATCTAAGTAGAATGCTGACATATCAATTCCTGAGAAATAGTGAATCTCTTGGAATAAGTTATAGAACTCATATTTTTCATATGACTCTGTTACCACTCTTTTTAATCTTTCTAACTTATTTAATGCCCACTTATCAATTTCCATTAAGTCCTCATAAGCTACTGCATCTGTTGCAGGATTAAAATCTGCTGAGTTTCCTAATATATATCTAGCTGTATTTCTTACTCTTCTGTAAGCTTCTGCCATTTGTTTTAAAATATTATCAGATATTTTCACATCTTCTCTATAGTCAACTGATGCACACCATAATCTTAGTATATCTGCTCCATAAACTTTGATTATATCTTGAGGAGCTACAACGTTTCCTACAGATTTTGACATCTTTTTACCTTCTCCATCATTTACAAATCCGTGAGTTAATAACATCTTAAATGGTGCATCTCCTGTTGATCCAACTGATGTTAATAATGAAGTTTGGAACCATCCTCTATGCTGATCTGATCCTTCTAAATATAAATCAGCTGGTCTGTGTAATCCCTCTCTAGTTTCTAAAACAGATCTATGAGATACTCCTGAGTCAAACCAAACGTCCATTATATTTGTTTCTTTTCTTAATTCCAATCCTTTTAGATTGTACTTAACTAGTAGTTCTTCTCCAATTAACTCCTCAGCTGAATATTTTACCCAAGCTGCTGACCCCTCTTTTTTAACAAGTTCAATAACTCTATCTAAAATCTCTCTTTCGAATATCTCTTTTCCTGTTGCTTCATTATAGAATACAGGAATTGGTACTCCCCATGTTCTTTGTCTTGAGATACACCAGTCAGGTCTTGTCTCTAACATAGAACCTATTCTATTTCTTCCCCACTCTGGAACAAATTTAACATCATCTAAAGCTCTCAATGCTTTTTCTCTTAAATCTGAACCTTCACATCTTATAAACCACTGCTCAGTTGCTCTAAAGATTACTGGAGTTTTTGATCTCCAGTCATGAGGATAAGAGTGCTCAAACTCTTTGTAGCTTAATAAGTGCCCTGTTTCTGTTAAGTGCTCTGCTATAACTTTATTTGCCTTTTTATAGAATAATCCAGCAAATTGTCCAGCTTCCTCTGTCAATACTCCTTTATTATTAATTGGAGAAATGATTGGTAATCCATATCTTACTCCTACAACGTAGTCATCTTGACCATGTCCAGGTGCTGTATGAACTACTCCTGTACCCGCTTCTGCAGTTACGTGAGTTCCTAAAACAACTTTTCCAGTTCTATCTAAGAATGGGTGCTTGTATGTTAAGTTTTCTAAATCTGCTCCTACGAACTCTTTTACTAACTCTACTTCTTTTACTCCCATATCAACAAACGCTTTATCAGCTAAAACTTTTGCTAAGATTAAGTTTCCTTTTTCTGTTTTGTATATTCCATACTCAAACTCTCCGTTTAATGCTATTCCAGTGTTTGCTGGTAAAGTCCATGGAGTAGTCGTCCAGATAACTAGATATAACGGTTCTGTCATCTCTAATTTATCCATAATCTCTTTGTTTGCTTCCATTTTTACATAAATAGATGGAGAAACATGATTTTTATACTCTATTTCAGCTTCTGCTAAAGCTGTTTCTGTTACTGGCGACCAGTAAATTGGTTTTAATCCTTTAAAAATATATCCATTTTCATAAAGCTCACCAAATACTTCTAATTGCTTTGCTTCATATTCAGGATTTAAAGTTAAGTATGGTTTATCCCATTCTCCTAAAACTCCTAATCTTTGGAATCCTTCTTTTTGAATCTCTACCCATTTTTTAGCATACTCTGTACACTTCTCTCTAATTTCAAGAGGTGACATCTCTTTCATTTTTGCACCTAATTCCTCACTTACCTTTAACTCTATTGGTAATCCATGAGTATCCCATCCTGGAACGTAAGGCACTGTGTATCCAGATAATCTTTTATACTTTAAAATTATATCTTTTAATATCTTATTTAAAGCATGACCTATATGGATTCCACCGTTTGCGTATGGAGGTCCATCGTGAAGTATAAATGTTTTACTTCCCTTTTGTAATCCCTTTTCATAAATTTTTTCATCTTCCCACTTTTTCAAGATGTTTGGTTCCTTCGTTGGTAAGTTTGCCCTCATTTGGAAACTTGTTTTCGGAAGGTTCAACGTTTTCCCGTAATCTTTTTCTTCCATTAGACTTCCTCCTTATATGCATTTAAAGTTATTTTTACTTCAGTATTATTTCCCTCTTCTGAGAAATGCTTTATTACTCCTCCGTGGTCTTTTATCACCTTGTGTACAAAAAACAATCCTAACCCTAGGGTTTGAGGAGAATAACTTATAAATGGTTCGTAAATATCTTCCAATTGTCTAGCTGATATTCCAATACCATTATCAATAATTTTCAACTCTATTTTTTCATTAATTTTTCTTTTAGAAAGAATTATATCTATCCTTCTATTGTTTTGTTTATCTAAGAGAGCATTACAAGCATTATCTATAAGCTCTTTTATTACTTTTTTTAATTTTCTTCTACTACCTAAGACACTTCCACTTGTAGCATTAAAAAATGAAATCGAAATGTTTTCACTTTTAAATTTTTGGCTATAGTCTGCTATTGTCTCATTTATTATTTTATCTAAACTAACTCGCTCATATCTATCCTCAATCTCTTCAGAATAAATTTTTAATGATTCGTTATCCTCTTTAATTCTTGCTAAATATGGCTTAATAGTTGTTAACTCTTCTATTATCTTTTCTCCAGGATTTTCTGAGTCAATACATTTCAGTAACTTTTCAACAACCTCTCCTCTTAACTTTAAAAATCTTGTAGCTAACTTTTCTATTGTTAGAACCCTTTCGCTTTCTAAAGTATCTAAAATTGTTTCTTTGTTATTTATTCCTATGGAAAAATTCATCGAAAGTAAATTTAGTAGCTCTAACTCTTCTTGGTTTATTCTGATATCCTTTGCATAGTTATCTACTACCACTACACCAGAAAATTTCCCAGCTCCATGAATTGGAAAAATAAAGAAATTCTTCAGTCCTATAGCTTTTAAAACATCATTTCCTAAATCATATTTATATCCAGCATCATTTTTATAGATTATCTTTTGCTCTTTAAAAGATTTTGCCAATAAATTATCATTATTTATAGGAACTTTTGTAAATAAAACTAACTCTTTCAAATTTTTCAATTGAAATTTAAATCCTTTTTTACTTTCCTCTTTTAAACTACGGTTTATAGCGACTTCTTCTCCGATTAAATAATCATTTTCTCTACTGTATCTAAAATACATTGCTCTACTGTAACCAAGCCCGACTTCTGAAGTGAATCCTGAAACAAGTTTTTTTATAGTTTTAAATGTATCTTGTTCTATATTCATGCCCATTAAAAGTTTATCAATAGCTTCAATTCTCTCAATATTTCTAACTAACTCTTTGTTTTGAATAGTTAAATCATCTTGAGCAATATTCAATTTTTCAATCATCTCTTTAAAAGATATCGATAATGTCCTAATCTCACCTTGACCAATAACTTTTATATCCTCAACCTTTTCACCCTTTGAAATTTCATCAGCTAAATCAGCTATTTGAGTAAGAGGCATCAATAGTTTTCTAAATACTTTACTCGATACTGTAGAACTTATAATCATTATTAAAAGAACTAAAATACCTATATAAATAGATGTCATTAGTTTTTCTTCAGTTAAACTTTCTTTCGATAACGATAGTACAAAACTTCCTAAATAACTATCATTATAACCTATTAAATTATAAATTCCAACATAATATGATAAACCATTGATTTTTTTATTCAAATAATAATTTTTATAATCTTTTCTTAAGATCTCTTTATATGTTCTATTTGAAAAGAAAAACCTAGCTTGAAGCTCATCTTTATCAGGACTATTAGTTACAAAGTATACTCTATCCTTCGAGCTTAATTCTAATCCATCTGTCAAAGAAGTTAAAAAATCTCTATTTATAGGAGTTGAAACTACTAGATAATAAGTTGTTGTTTCATTTCCATAAGGAATAACTACTCTTCCATAAATTTTATTATCTACCTGTGCTAAATAATACCCAGTTTCTTCAAACTCTTTTTTACTCGACGTTTCTAGTAGTATATGAATATTATCTTCATTTAGTGTTCCTAAATCCCCTTTATTTCCATACTCTCCTAATAACTCGCCCTTAGAAGATAAAATTGTTACTACAGAATTATAATAATTTCTAAAATCTTCTTTTAACAAATTATATTTTAGCATTTCTGCTACTTGTTGATTCCCTTCACTGATTCTATATTTTCCAATCTCTTTATAGACATCATTTCTAATCTCTCCAAAATAAGATTTATAATTTCCCATAAGAAGATTCATCTTATTTTTAGTCGTATCTTCGATTCTCTGTTCCATATCTTGAAATGAAGTTAGTATTACAACTATTGCGATTAAAATTGAGGTCAAAAATATTGCTATATCATTATAAAAAATTATTTTTATTAACAAGGAATCTTTTCTTATTCTCATCCTTTAAAGCCCCTTTTTAGTCAAGCCTACTCTTTCCCTCTCTCTATCTATATCCTTTATTTTAACCTTTATTATTTGACCAACTGAAAGAACTTTACCTGGGTCATCTATAAATTTATCTGATATTTCTGAGATGTGAAGTAATGCATCATTTTTTAATCCTATATCTATAAAAGCACCAAACTTAATTACATTTCTTACTGTACCCTCTAACTCCATACCTGGCTGAAGATTATCTATATTTAATATATCTGATTTTAATAGTGGTTTTTGAATGCTATCTCTTGGGTCTCTTCTTTCTTTAACTAGTGCTTCATATATATCTTTCACTGTTTCATACCCATAGCTATTTTTAAGAGCAAAACTTTTATAATCAAATCCATCTAAAATCTCTTTAGCTTTAACTAAATCCTCTCCGTACTCTTTTAAAGAGAGGTTGACAGATGATAGTATTTCCTCTGCTATTTTATATGATTCAGGATGTATTATTGTATTATCTAAAGTATTTTCACCATCAAGAATAATTAAGAAACCAGCCATCTGCTCATAAGCTTTAGCTCCTAGACCTTTAACTTTTAATAACTCTTTTCTATTTTTAAAGTTCCCATTCTCTTTTCTATAATCTACAATATTTTTTGCAACACTTTTCTTAATTCCAGAAACATATGAAAGTAATGCCCATGAAGCTGTATTTACATTTACTCCAACATTATTTACTACTAACTCAATAACCTCTGTAAGAGATTGATCTAATCTTTTTTGATTAACATCATGTTGATACATACCAACTCCTATAGATTTAGGGTCGATTTTTACTAATTCTGCTAGAGGATCTTGAATTCTTCTTCCTATAGAAATTGCTCCTCTAACTGTAACATCTAAATCTGGAAACTCTTCAACTGCAATTTTAGAAGCTGAATAAATTGATGCTCCTGCTTCATTTCCAATTAGATATTTTACATCACTATCTACAGTTTTTAAAACTTTAGCTACAAAACTTTCTGTCTCTCTCGAAGCAGTTCCATTTCCAATAACAATTATATCTATGTTATATTTTTTTATGAAATCCTTCATTTTTCTTTCAGCATCTTTTAGCTGATTCTCATGATGCATCTCTTTTACTAAATAAAACACCGTATTTTCTCTAAAAAATCCATTTTTATCTATAACTGCCACCTTACACCCTGTTCTATAACCAGGATCCAAAGCTAATATATTTTTTTCATGAAGTGGTGGTTGCATTAAAAGGTTTTTTAAATTCTCTTTAAATACTAGAATAGCTTCATCTTCTGCTTTTTCTGTTAGAATATTTCTAACTTCTCTTTCAATAGAAGGTAAAATTAATCTATCTAGAGCATCAACTATAATTTCTTTATGCAAAAAGTTTAACTCTTTATTCTTAAAGTCTTTCAATAAGTATCTTTCTACACTATCTCTATCCTTTTCTTCAAAATTTAAAGAAACTATTAATACTCCCTCATTTTCTCCTCTATTTAAAGCTAAAATTCTATGAGATAAAGCTTTTTTTACAGGTTCAGTATATTCATAGTAATCCTTATATATCTGTTTTGTATCAAGTTCCTCTACTTTTTTACTTTTCTTAGCTGTTATAATAGCTTTTTTCAGCATATCTTCTCTTAATCTTTCCCTATACTCTAATGTCTCTGAAAGATTTTGAGCTACAATTAATTTTGCTCCTTCAATAGCTTTTTCTACATTTTCTACATCTTCATTTACAAATACTAGACTTTCTTCTTCAAGCTCAGCCAGAGTTTTTAATTGATAGATTTTTTCTGCTAAAGGCTCTAACCCTTGCTCTTTTGCCACGTCTGCTTTTGTTTTTCTTTTTTTCTTATACGGAAAATACAAATCTTCTACCATTTGAAGCTTTTCAGCTAAAAGTATTTGATTTTTTAACTCATCTGTCAACTTACCTTGTTCTTCGATTAATCTAATAACCTCTTCTTTTCTTATCTCTAAGTTTCTTAAGTAAGTTATTAACTCTGATATTTTTAAAATATTTGTTTCATCTAAATTCTCAGTAACTTCTTTTCTATATCTTGCTATAAATGGTACTGTTGATCCTTCGTCTAAAAGTTTTATTGTGTTTGCAACTTGTTCAACTTTTAATCCCATCTCTTTTGCAATTCTATTAAAGAGTGTATCCATTAATCCATCTCCTTTTCATAGTTGAATTTACCTTGTATTATACCACATTTTAATAATCAATGTCTAACACAAACAGAAAAAAAGGTGCCTTTACAGGCACCTAAATTTTTACAATTAGTTTTTCTTTGCAGCTTCGAACTTTGCCCAAACTCCAGCTTTGTCTAATAATGACTTAACTGTTCTTGTAGGTTGTGCTCCGTTCATAAGGAATTTTACGATCTCCTCTTCTTTAAGAGTTACTTTTCCCTCTTCTAATGGATAGTAGTTTCCTAAGTAAGCTACTGCTTTTCCATCTCTTCTTGATAAAGCTTCCATTGCAGCTATTCTGTATACAGGTCTCTTTTTGCTTCCCATTCTAGTTAATCTTAATTTTAACATCTAAAATCACTTCTCCTTTTATATTTCTATTTTTTTATTTTTGGTATTGCTTCTATTTTTCTCTATTTAAAATGGAAACTTCATTCCACCTTTTCTTCCACCCATTCCAGGAAGTTGTGGGAACTTTCCAGTTGAGAACATTTTCATCATTTCTCTCATCTGTTCAAATTGTTTCAGTAGCTTATTTATATCAGCAACTTCTGTTCCACTACCTTTTGCAATTCTTAGTTTACGACTAGCTTTTAGTATTTCAGGTTTTTTTCTTTCCTCTCTAGTCATTGATTGAATAATAGCTTCAACTTTTTTCATCTCTTTTTCAGCTGGTGCTAAATCTCCAATTTGTCCCATACCAGGAATCATTTTTAATATGTTTCCTAGAGAACCTAATTTTTTTATATTTTGTAATTGTTTTAAGAAATCATCTAAATCAAACTTTTGAGTTCTAATCTTCTCCTCAAGAGATTTAGCATCCTCTTCTCCAATTGCTTCTTGTGCTTTTTCAACTAAAGAAACTACATCTCCCATTCCAAGTATTCTTGAAGCTAATCTTTCGGGATGGAATAACTCTAAGTCATCAATTTTTTCTCCAGTTCCTACAAATTTAATAGGTTTTCCAACTACAGATTTAACAGACAGTGCTGCTCCACCTCTAGTATCTCCATCAAATTTTGTAAGTACAACTCCATCTATACTTAATGCGTTATTAAATGATTGAGCAAGATTAACTGCATCTTGTCCTATCATTGCATCAACTACCAGTAAAATCTCTTGAGGTCTTACAACTTTTTTAACCTCTTTTAACTCTTCCATTAACTTTTCATCTATATGTAATCTTCCAGCAGTATCTATAATTAAATATGTTGCTCCAGCTTCTTTTGCTTTTTCTAAACCTCTTTCACAAATTCCAACAGCATCATTACTTCCAAGTTCAAAGTAAACATCAACACCAACTTGTTGTGCTAAAACCTCTAGCTGCTTCATAGCAGCAGGTCTATAAATATCTGCTCCTATTAAGTATGGTTTTTCACCTTGCTTTTTTAAATATTTTGCTAATTTTCCTGCAAAAGTTGTTTTTCCAGCACCTTGAAGTCCTGCAAGCATTACTACCGTAGGATTTTTAATACTTTTTGTAAGTCTAGAGTTTGTACCACCTAATAACTCTACCAACTCATCATTTACTATTTTTATAAATTGTTGCCCTGGATTAACTCCAGTTAAAACTTCAGCTCCAATAGCTTTTTCTTGAATCTTTGCAACAAATTCTTTAACAACTTTGTAGTTTACATCGGCCTCTAGTAAAGACATTCTAACTTCACGTAAAGCCTCTTTTATATTACTTTCGCTTAGTTTCCCATGACCTCTTACTTTTTTCATTATGTCTTGGAATCTATTTCCTAAATTTTCTAACATGGCCACCCCTACTAAAAGTTTTTTTCGATTATTTCGTCCAGTTTTTTAATTGTGAAATCTTTTTTCAGCTCTTTTAACTGCGATAGTAATTCTAAATCTCTTTTATGAAATCCTATCTTCTCTTCATAATCTCTCAAAATTTTTATTCCTCTTCTTATGTTATCATAGACAGCTTGTCTACTTACATTATACTTCTTTCCAATCTCTGTAAGAGATTGATCTTCCTCGAAGTGCTCTAACAAATATTCTTTTTGTCTATCACTTAAAAGATTTCTATAATAGTCAAGCAGAATAGAGACTTCTAACATCTCATTCAATTCCATAATATCACCAACATATTATATCTATATTTATATTTTTTGTCAAGCATTTTTTCTTTACAAAACTTTAAGTTTTTTACCTTTACTATTATATGGTATAATTAATTTATATCAAACTTTTGAGGTGATTTAGTGAACTTAAAAACACATATTAAAAATATAATTCTTGAAATAAACAACGACAATAACTTAATCTCTGATGAAGTTATTGAAAACACACCTGAAAGAATTGAAACTTTTTATAAAGAGATTTTTTCAGGTCTTCTTTTAGATCCGTATGACTTTTTAAAAAGAACATTTCCAATACAAAATAATGACTTAATCATTGAAAAAAATATATCTTTTTATTCTATGTGTGAACATCATTTTTTACCTTTTTTTGGTAAAATTTCTATTGGTTATATTCCCAATAATAAAATTGTTGGTTTTGGAGATATTATAAAAGTTATTGAAGCTTATTGTAAAAGACCACAGTTACAAGAAAGACTTTGCGAAGAGATTGCTGAAACAATCTATAAAGGACTTGAATGTCAAGGAGTATATATTTTAATGGAAGCTGAACACATGTGTATGACTATGAGAGGAGTCAAATCCATTGGTACTAAAGTCATTACAACATCTTCAAAAGGTATTTTCAATGTCAATCATAGTTTAAAAACAGAGTTTTTAACTTTAATTAAAAATTAGAGGGAGAGTTTTATGGATAAAATATATATTAAAAATTTAGAATTTATAGGTAATCATGGAGTTTTTGCTGAAGAAAAATTTTTACAACAAAAATTTATTATTTCTATTGAAATGGAAACTTGTACCAGAAAAGCTGGTGTTAATGATGATTTAAATCATTCTACACACTATGGATTCGTTTCTGATGATGTGGAAAAAGTTTTCTTTTCAAAATCATTCGACTTAATTGAAGCTCTTGCTGAAGCAATTGCTAAAGAGATTCTTATAAAGTATTCTCTTATTAAAAACGTTACAGTTAAAATAAAAAAACCTTGGGCTCCTATTAAAAAGCATTTTGATTATGTCGCAGTAGAGATTACACGTTCTAGAAATACTTCGTACCTTTCTATAGGCACAAATATTGGTAATTTAAAACTTAATTTAGATACTGCCATTTCTCATATATCAGATCTTGAAAATACACAAGTTATAAAAGTAAGTAACTTCCTAGAAACCGAACCTTTTGGGGATATTATACAAGATAATTTTTTAAACGCTTGCCTTAAAATTGAAACTCTTTTTACACCACAAGAGCTTTTAGAAAAACTTCTAGATATTGAAATCATAATGGGAAGAGTTCGTGAGGTAAAATGGGGACCTAGAGTTATTGATATAGATATCTTACTTTTTAATAGCCTTATTGTTGAGGAGGAGAACTTAGCTATTCCTCATCCTTGGATGTGTGAACGTTCATTTGTACTAGACCCACTAAATGAAATTGCTCCAAATATCATTCATCCTTTAGAGAACAAAACTGTTTCAACATTAAAAAGAATCCTAGATAAATCTTTATAGGAGGTTGTTATGATTTTTTCATCTCAAGGGAAAACTTTTATTTTAAACAAAGAAACTTTAATCATGGGAATTTTAAATGTCACTCCAGATTCGTTTTCTGATGGTGGAAAATTTAATTCTGTCGATTTAGCTTTCGAACATGCAAAAACTTTAGTTGCTCAAGGAGCTCATATCATCGATGTAGGTGGTCAATCAACTCGGCCTGGTCATGAAGAGGTTGATTTAGTAACTGAAATTGAAAGAGTAGTTCCTATTATAAAAAAAATATCAAAAGAATTAGATTGTATAATATCTATTGATACTTATAGACATGAAGTTGCTGAAGCTGCAATTAAAGCTGGGGCTCATATTATCAACGATGTTTGGGGACTTCAAAAAGATAACGGCGAAATGGCTCAAGTTGCCGCTAAGTACAATTGCATTGTTATTGCTATGCATAATCAAGACTCAAAAATTTATGAAGAGGATATTATTCTTTCTATGAAAAAATTCTTCAAAAAATCTTTTGAAATCGCAGAGAAAAATGGTCTTAATCCTAATAAAATTATAATCGACCCTGGAATTGGATTTGGAAAAGGTTATAATGAAAATATTGAGGTTTTAAATCGTTTAAAAGAGCTTACTTTTATCGCTCCAATTTTATTAGGAGTTTCTAAAAAAGCTTTCATAGGAAAAAATTTAAATCTTGATCCTGATGACAGAGTTGAAGGAACCGTTGCTGTTAATACACTTGGTATTCTTCAAGGGGCTAAAATAATTCGTGTTCATAATGTTTTAGAACATAAAAAAGCCTTGTCTATTCTCGATAAAATTGTTTATTACTCTAAAAATAATTAATTACGAATAGGAGAGCAATAATGCTCTCCTATTTTTAATCTTGTATTTAATAATTATAAAAATAGCTCCCACCTATAAACTCTTTTAATATCGATTCATCTGGCACATATCGATCTGAAATTGTTGTAAAATAACTTAGTAATCTCAATAGTTTTCTAGCTTCATCATAGTGTGGACTCCCCATTTTTATTTTAATCAATTCTCTCTCCACAGCTGGCTTTAAAACACCTATTTCGTAAGCTAAACTTGTATCGAATATAACGTCTGCATTTTCTTGATATGGAAATATATTTTTGCTTTCTCCTTTTCTAACCCTACTCCACATCTCTAAAGTTTCCTCTGCATCAAAATTTCTTGAAATACTATCCCTAACAATTCTTCTCATTTTTCTTACTATACTTGTTTTTATTCTATTATGTGCATCTATATTTAATTGAGTTAGGCAACTAATATAAATTTTAAAAATGTGACTTTGAGAAATCCCTTCAATTAAACTATTATTTAACCCGTGGATCCCCTCTAAAATTATAATTGTTTTTGGGGATATTTTTACTTTTTCACCTTTCTCTTTTCTTAAACCACTAGTAAAATCATATTTTGGAATCTCTACTTCTCTTCCTAACATCAAATCTTTTAAATTTTTATTTAAAAGTTCTATATCTAGAGCTCTGATTGTTTCAAAATCTTTTTTTCCATTTTCATCAATAGGAATTTCCTCTCTATTTATATAATAATCATCTAAAGATATCATCAATGGTCTTATTTCTGATGCCATTAAATGAAGTTTTAATCTATTACTAAAAGTTGTTTTTCCTGATGAACTTGGACCAGCTATTGTAACTATTTTTATATCTTTGTCCTCTAATATCTTCTCTGTTATATTATTTATCTTTTTATCATGAAGAGTCTCATTCACTCTAATTAACTCTATTATATCTCCTTGTAAATTAATTCTATTTAAACTTCCAACACAAGATACTTCCATTATATCATTCCACTTAGAACTCTCCTTATATACTTTAGCTAACTTTACATCATCTATCATAGGTGGAATTTGAATAACTCCATTTATCTCCTTAGGTGTTTTAAATATAAACCCTTCATCGTATGGATATAATTCAAACATATCAACATATTGAGTATTATCATATAACTCTTCTATAAAGTAAGTTCTATAATTATCCAATTCATATACGAAAAAAGATATTATCCCCGTAGTTTCTAAAAGTTCTTTCAAATCCTCTCTAATATTTTTCAAATGTTTTTCTGTTATTTCTTCTGAACTAAATTGAATTTTTTTAATGATTTTTTTCTTTGCTACTATTTCATTCATTCTAGTTTCTATTTTTTTTATCTCTTCTTCTGAAATATAATTTTTCCCATTTATTGTTACATAAACTCCATTATTTAAAGAGTTTCTAAATACCACTTGAAATGATGGATAAATATCGTTAATTGCTTTCAATAAAACTAATTTTGATGTTAAATGATACTTTCTACTTTTAAATCTCTCCATAACCTTTCCTCCTTTATAAAAATAACTCTAAATTAGTATTTAGTCTAATTTAGAGTTATCCTTTTTATTCTTCTATTTTTTCTCTTCTTTTTCTATTAAATGACATGCATAAAAATGTCCTGGTGATATCTCTCTTAAAACTGGTGTTGAGTTTCCACACTCTGGAACCGCCATGCTACATCTTTTTCTAAATCTACACCCTACTCCTGGATTAACTGGTGATGTTATCTCTCCCTTTAATCTCTCTCTACTCATCTTGTGCTTTATACTTGGAATAGGTATTGCTGATAGTAAAGCTTTCGTATATGGATGTACTGGATTTTTAAATAACTCTTTTGCTGGAGCTTTTTCTACAAGTTCTCCTAAGTACATTACAGCTATATCATCAGAAAAATGTTTTACTACTGACAAATCATGAGTTATAAACATATATGTTAGTCCAAACTCCTCTTGTAAATCTTTCATAAGGTTTAGTACTTGAGCTTGAATGGAAACATCTAAAGCTGAAACTGGCTCATCACAAACTATAAACTTAGGATTTAACGCTAATGCTCTAGCTATACCAATCCTTTGTCTTCTCCCCCCATCTAATTCATGTGGATATGTGTTTGTCAACCTCTCACTAAGTCCTACTGTTTCCATCAGCTTAGCTACTTTTTCTTGTAACTCCTCTTTGTTTTTACACTTTTTATGAATTATCAATGGTTCTGCTATTATTTCACTTATAGTCATTCTTGGATTTAAAGAAGCATATGGATCTTGGAAAATAATTTGCATCTCTTCTCTTAATTTGACCATCTCTGCTTTTCCATAATCCCGTATATTTTTTCCTTCAAAAATTATTTCTCCATCAGTTGCTTCAAGAAGTCTTAAAACTACTCTTCCTGTTGTAGATTTTCCACAACCAGATTCTCCAACCACCCCTAAAGTTTTACCTCTTTCTATTGAGAAAGTAACTCCATCTACAGCATGTAAAAGTCCTTTTGGAGTATTAAAATATTTTTTTAAATTTTTTACCTCTAGTATTTTATCTGCCATTTCTTCCCTCCTGTAGCTCTGGTACATTTATTACCCCTTCGTAGGCTAAGCATTTTACTTTGTGTCCATTTTCAATCGTTGTTCTTGGACTTCTTCTTGAACACTCCTCTTGTGCATACGGACATCTAGGATGGAATCTACATCCAGGTGGTAAATCTGTAGGATCTGGCATCAATCCTTTTATTGGTTTTAATCTTGTTACATCCTCATCCAAACTAGGGATTGAATCAAACAGTCCATGTGTATATGGATGCTTAGGTTTTTCAAATATATCGTATAGCGTTCCTGATTCTATAATTTCTCCTGCATACATAATTGCTACTTTATCACACACTTGCGCAACTACCCCTAAGTCATGAGTTATTAGTAACATTGATGTTTTTAATTTTTCCTTTAAGTCATTCATCAAATCTAAAACTTGAGCTTGAATTGTTACATCTAAAGCTGTTGTTGGTTCATCTGCAATCAATAATTTTGGATTACACGCTAAAGCTATAGCTATTACAACCCTTTGTTTCATTCCTCCAGAAAATTGATGTGGATAATCATTTAATCTATTCCCTGGAATTCCAACTAACTCTAACATTTCACTTGCTTTTTCCATAGCATCTTTTGTCGATAATTTTTCATGAATTTGTATTACTTCTGCAATTTGATCTCCTACAGTTAATACAGGATTCAAAGATGTCATTGGATCTTGGAAAATCATACTTATCTGTCTTCCTCTTATGGCTCTCATATCCTCTTCTGAAATAGTTAATAGATTTCTTCCCTGAAAATTAATCTCTCCAGATAAAATTTTACCAGGTGGATTTGGAACTAATCTCATTATTCCTAATGCTGTAGTAGTTTTTCCTGCACCAGTTTCTCCAACCAACCCAAGTGTTTCTCCCTCTGCTAATTCTATCTCTAAATCTGTCACTGCCATAACCTTCTCGTCATTTGCTTCATAGTTTATAGATAAATTTTTTATATTTAATAGTTTTTCCATTTACGTCCATCTCCCTACTGTAATTATTGTTTTAATCTTGGGTCTAATGCATCTCTTAGACCATCCCCTAAAAGATTTAAAGATAGTATTGTTATCATTATCGATACACCTGGAAATGTTGTTACCCACCATGCGTATCTTAGATATTGTCTTCCTCCAGATAACATTGATCCCCATTCGGGAGCAGGGGGTTGGATTCCCAATCCAATGAAACTTAATCCTGCTGTTGATAATATTGCATTCGCCACCCCTAGTGTTCCTTGAACAATTACAGGTGCTAAAGAGTTTGGAATAATATGTCTAAATATTATTCTAGCATCACTTGCTCCTATTGCTCTTGCTGCTTCAATAAACTCTTGGTCTCTTATTGAAAGTACTGAAGCTCTCACTATTCTAGCATATCTCGGAATAGATGATATACTCACTGCTATCATTAAATTTAAAAGATTTGGTCCTAATGCTGATACTATCGCTATTGCAAGAAGTATACTCGGTACAGCTAAAAATATATCCATTACTCTCATTATTATATTATCTAATTTACCACCATAATATCCTGCAATAGCTCCTAGAAATCCTCCTATCACTATCGCTATTCCAACTGCTATTAAACCAACTTTTAAAGAGACTCTAGCACCATGAACTAATCTAGCAAATATATCTCTTCCAAACTCATCAGTTCCTAACCAATGTTGTGATGAAGGCGGTTTTAATCTCATCCTTAAATTTTGCTTAATTACTACTTGATCATAATTTGCTATTTGATCAGCAAATATTGCAAGTAAAACTATTATAACTAATATTACTAAACCAAATAGAGCCATCTTGTTTCTTTTTAAATTTTTCCACAACTCTGCCCATTGGCTTCTTTTTTTCCCCACGTTTTCATTTTTTATAGTAGCCACTTTTATTCACCCCTTTATTTGTATTGCGATTTTATTCTTGGATCCACATAAGCATATAGTATATCTACTGCTAGATTTACAATACTAAATGTTACTGCCAAGAAAATTACTGATGCTAAAACTGTAGGTGTATCTTTTTGTCTAATGGCATCTACCATCATCCTTCCTACACCTGGCCATGAATAAACTGACTCTGTTAAAACAGCTCCACCTAAAAGTCCTCCAAATTGTAACCCTACTACTGTTATAACTGGAATTAATGCATTTTTTAAAGCATGTTTATTTATAACAACTTTTTCTGCTACACCTTTAGCTCTTGCTGTTCTTATATAGTCCTGTCTTATAACCTCTAACATAGAAGAACGAGTCATACGAGTAATTATGGCTGCTGATCCCACTCCTAAAGTTATAGATGGAAGTATCAAACTTTTTAATCCATCAAATCCTCCAGAAGGTAACCATCTTAAGTTAACTGAGAATGTTAAAATTAACATTAATCCAAGCCAAAAAACAGGCATTGATACTCCTAATAAAGCTCCTATCATACTAACACTATCAATTAATGTATATTGTCTTGTTGCCGATATAATCCCTAGTGGAATTCCAATGCAAACAGCTATAATTATTCCTAAAACTGCTAATATTAATGTATTTGGAAATCTTGAAAAAATTTCTCCAAATACCTCTCTTCCTGTTGTATAAGATTGTCCAAAATTTCCAACTACTGCATTTTTTACAAATCTTAAATATTGAACAATAAAAGGGTCATTTAATCCCATCTCTAATCTTAATTGTGCTACTGCTTCTTTAGGAGCACTTTCTCCTAAGATAAGCTGAGCTGGATCTCCTGGTGTAAATGACATTATTGTAAACACTAAGAATGAAACTCCTAGTAATACAGGTATTAACAATAGTATTCTTTTTACTATATATTTGTACATTGTGTAGCCCCCTTTATTTGCTTTATACTAGAAAGGAAACCTAAATGGTTTCCTTTCTAAAATTTAAATATTTTACTTTGTTTTATAAGTTCCATAAATTTTATGGTGTCCTGCTGGATGCATCTTGAATCCTTGTACAGTTTTTTGTTCTCCAATATTTTGCGTTGGATAAACTAATGTTAATACTGGAACTTCCTCTTGTACTATATCTTGAATTTCATAGTAATAAGTTTTTCTCTCTTCTGGATTAACACTACTTCTTCCTTTTACTAATAACTCATCAACTTTTGGATTTGAATAGAATGATCTATTACCAGCTCCACCTTTATTTGCTGAGTTAAACAGTGGATCTAATCCATAATCAGCATCTCCTGTTACAGAAACCCACCCTAGTATATATAAATCATGATCTCCTCTAGCTGTTCCATCTAAAAATGCTCCCCACTCAAGAGTTTCAATTGTTACATCAATTCCAACTTGTTTTAATTGATCCTGAGCAATAACAGCTATATCTCTTCTAATTGGATTATCATTTATCCATAACTTTAATTTTAATCCTTTATCATATCCAGCTTCTTTTAATAACTCTTTTGCTTTTTCTGGATTATACTCATATGCTTTTGCATTAGGATTATATCCAAAAACTTTTGGTCCTATCGATGAATTAGCTGTTTGAGCTGATCCTTGATATACTGCCTCTGCTATATCTTGAGTATTTAACGCATAGGCTATTGCTTGTCTTACCTTTTTATCCTTTAAAGAATCTTTCTCCATATTAAATCCTAAATATGTTGTAGATAAAGATGGTTCTTCAATTAGTTCCAATCTATCATTGTCTCTAACCATATTTTTATCCACAGGATCAATATCAAAAGCTATATCAACTTCTCCTGTTTCCAATCCTATTGTTCTATTTGTTCCTTCAACAATACTTCTAAAGATAACTTTATCTGTTGGAGCTTTTCCTAAATAGTAATCTGGATTAACCTCTAACGTTATTCTATCTCCTGCTTGCCAATTAACAAACTTATATGGTCCTGTTCCTACTGGATGTTGTCCATAAGCTCCACCAGCCTTTTCCACAGCTTCTTTATTTAAAATTCCTGATGCATTATGTGATAAGTGGCTTAATAGTGGTCCAAAAGGAGTTGCTGTTTTTACTCTTACAGTATAGTCATCTACAACTTCTACAGAATCCACTGCTTTTATTATATGCGACACTTGAGGTGACGCTTTCATTCTATCTAAAGAAAATTTAACATCATTTGCTGTTAACTCTTTTCCATTATGAAATTTTACACCTTTTCTTAATTTGAACTCTGTTGTTTTATCATCCACTTGAGTCCAACTTTCAGCTAATCCAGGAACTATATTCATATTAGTGTCCTGTTTTACTAAAGTATCATATATTTGTCCTGATACTTTTGCTGACGGTGCATCATTTGTTGCATGTATATCTAATGTCTTAGCATCTGCTCCATTAGCTATAACTAGGGTATTCTTGTCGGCTCTTGCCTCTAAATTCAATCCTAAAAAAATTGCTAAAGTACTTAATAAAAGTATTTTTTTCTTCATTTTTTCCCCCCTGCATTTCTATTTTATTTTTTCAATAATTTAATATTGTTAATAAAATATAACCTTTTATATCGTACAAATCAAATTTATTTAATGAATATGTCCCATTTAAAAAATAAATTTTTTTTATTATTACTCAAAAAAGAAAAAATATTTTTATTTTGTTCTTTTTTTCAGTATTGATTTATTTAATTACACCTGTTATAATATTAAAAACAAATATTTTGGAGGAATAAAATGAAAAAAATATTTTTATTAGTTACACTTATATTTAGTACCTTAACTTTTTCAAAAGAAGAGAATATTCAAGGAAAATGGATCACTGAAAAAGCTAAAAATGGCAATCAAATTATAGTTGAATTTCAAAAGATAGACAATAGATATTTTGGAAAAATTATACAACTAACTATCCCAATTTATGAGAAAGGTCACAAGTTAGAAGGAAAAACTAAAATAGATTTAGCAAATCCTGATGAAAAACTAAAAACAAGACCATTAGTTGGTATAAATTTCGTTAGTGATTTCACATATAACTCTGAAAAAGATCGTTTTGAAAATGGATTTATTTACAATCCAGAAAATGGAAAAACTTACTACTGCTCTATCTCTTTTAAAGACCCAAATACCCTTATAGTAAAAGGAAGTCTTGATAAATCAGGCTTTATAGGATCTAAACAAATATGGTCAAAAATTAAATAATTATAAATAAAACCTCCTAAATATTTAGGAGGTTTTATTTTTTATATGACTAAATTTAATTAAGGTGGCTTATTTTATTTTGCTTTTTTCTCAGATTTTTCTTCGCTTTTCTTTTGCATAGCTAAATATTTTTCTGGACCATAGTAAGCTCTTAAGTACATCTCTTTTAAGTCACTCATTAATGGATATCTTGGATTTGCTCCAGTACACTGGTCATCAAATGCATCTTCAACCATTTGGTCTAATTTAGATAAAAACTCTTGCTCTGAAACTCCATATTCTGCTATTGTTGACTTTATTCCAATTTCAGCTTTTAATTCTGCTACTTTCTTTCTTAATATTTTAGCTTTCTCTTCTGGAGTTTCATTTCCTTTTGTAAATCCTAAGTAGTCAGCTAATTTTCCATAACACTCTTTTGCATGTGGATATTTATATTGTGCAAATCCTGCCATTTTAAACGGTCTATCTGTTGCATTAAATCTAATTACTTCATCAAGTAATAGTGCATTTGCTACTCCATGTGGTAAGTGGAATGCTGCTCCTAATTTATGAGCCATTGAGTGACATATTCCTAAGAATGCGTTCGAGAATGCCATTCCAGCCATACAAGATGCATTTGCCATCTTTTCTTTAGCTTTAACTGCTGATGCCCCACCTCTTACTGATTCAGGAAGATATTTAAATGTTAATCTAGTTGCTTCTAATGCTAATGGATTAGTAAATTCTGACGCCATTATAGATACATATGCCTCAATAGCGTGAGTTACTACGTCTATTCCTGATGCTGCTGTTAAACCAGCTGGCATTGATAACATTAGTTGTGGATCTACTACTGCTACATTTGGTGTAATTTCATAGTCAGCTAACGGATATTTTACTCCTGTTGTATCATCAGTTATAACAGCAAATGGAGTTACTTCTGATCCTGTTCCTGCTGAAGTTGCAACCGCCCAGAACTCTGCTTTTTCTCCCATTTTAGGGAATTTAACTATTCTTTTTCTAATATCCATAAATGTCATAGCTAAATCTTTAAAGTTTACTTTTGGATGCTCGTACATAACCCACATAATTTTAGCCGCGTCCATTGCTGAACCTCCACCTAAAGCTATGATTACATCTGGATTATAGTTTCTCATTAATTCTGCACCTTTTTCAACTACACTTAAAGTTGGGTCCGCTTGTACATCTGAGAATACTCTAAAATCTACTCCAATATTTTCTAAAACTGTTGTTATATGATCTGTATATCCTAAAGAAGCTAATTGTTGATCTGTTACAATTACAGCTTTTTTCTTTCCTTTTAACTCCTCTAAAGCTACTGGAAGAGATCCGAATTTGAAGTATACTCTTTCAGGAATTCTAAACCATAGCATATTTTCTCTCCTTTTAGCAACTGTTTTTATGTTTATTAAATGCTTAACTCCAACGTTTTCAGAAACAGCATTTCCTCCCCATGATCCACATCCCAGTGTTAATGATGGTGCTAGTTTAAAGTTAAATACATCTCCTATTGCTCCTTGAGCTGCAGGCATATTAATTAATGTTCTTCCTGTTTTCATTGTTTTTCCAAATAAATCAATTTTATCTTTTGCAACTAATTCATCTGCATATAAAACTGATGTATGTCCCATTCCACCTAGCTCTATCAATCTATCTGCTTTCTTTAAAGCATCTTCAAAGTTCTTAGCTTTATACATAGCTAATACTGGTGATAATTTTTCATGTGAAAATGCTTCTTCTAATTCAACTGATTCAACTTCTCCTATAATAACTTTTGTATTTTCAGGAACAGTTACTCCAGCCATTTGAGCTATTTTGTAAGCAGACTGTCCTACAATATCTCCATTTAAATGTCCATCTATTACTATTGTTTTTCTTACTTTATCTACTTCATCACCTTTTAAGATGTAAGCATTTCTTGCTGTAAACTCCTCTTTTACTTTATCATAAATTGAAGCTGGAATTATTACTGCTTGCTCAGAAGCACAGATAACTCCATTATCAAAAGTTTTTGATAATAAAATTGAGTTTACTGCCATTTTTATGTGTGCTGTTTCATCTATAATTACCGGTGTATTTCCAGCTCCTACTCCAATTGCAGGTGTTCCTGATGAATAAGCAGCCTTAACCATTCCTGGTCCTCCAGTTGCTAATATTAAATCTGCCATTTTCATAAGATCGTTAGATGCTTGAACTGATGGCTCAGCTATCCATCCAATTATATCTTTTGGAGCTCCAGCTTTTACTGCTGCTTCTAAAACTATTTTAGCTGCCTCTATTGTTGCATTTTTTGCTCTTGGATGTGGAGAAAAAATAATTCCATTTCTTGTTTTTAAAGCTAATAATGCTTTAAATATTGCTGTTGATGTTGGGTTTGTAGTCGGAACTATTCCAGCTATAACTCCAATTGGTTCAGCTATCTTTTCAACTCCGTAAGCTGCGTCAACTTCTATTGTTCCACAAGTTTTTGTATCCTTATATGAGTTGTATATATATTCTGAAGCAAAGTGATTTTTTATAACCTTATCTTCAACAATCCCCATTCCAGTTTCTTCTACTGCCATTTTAGCTAATTTTATTCTAGCATTATTTGCAGCTAATGAAGCCTCTCTAAATATTTCATCTACCTTTTCTTGAGTAAATTTAGAATATTCTTTTTGTGCTAATCTTACTTTCTCTATTGTATTTATCAGTGTCATAAACATCACCCCTGTTTGAATTTTCATTTTTATAATGCTAGTATACTTGTGTTTTAGTGTTTTTTAAAATTTTTTTTCGATAAGTTTTCTAATTTTTAACCATCAATTTTTGATCATTTTCATTTTTTAGACTCATTATTCAATTTTTTGCTACTTTTATTTGGTTTTTTTACTTTGTTGAGGTATATTCTATTAAGCTTTATTTTTATAGGGGGGAGAATCTGTTTTATGAAAGAAAAACATTTAAAAAATATATCTTTAAAAAATTTAGATTTATCTGATAATTTTAAAAAATTTCTAAGCAATAATTTGAATTTTGATCAATTAATAGCCGTAATAAATTTTAACAGCCATTTTTTAGTTATAGCTGGAGCAGGTTCTGGAAAAACAAGAACCATTATATACAGAGCTCTTCTTTTAATTGAATTAAAAATCCCTTCTAAAAATATTCTGATTCTAACTTTTACTAGAAAAGCTATCAATGAAATAAAAACAAGAATCAGTTCTTTTTTACCTGATTCAAATATTTGTATTGAAACTTTTCATTCTTTAGCATATAAATATTTAAAAAAATATAGTCAAAATAAAAATTTTAAAATTCTTACCATAGATGATGCTTTAATTTTAGCTGAAAAAACTCCTCTTTATGAAGATGTTTTAAAAATTTTTTCTAAAGACATTTTAATAAAAGTTATCTCTTTAACATCTTCCTCTATTTTAAAAGAGTATAACTTTAAAAAATTAGATAAAAAATCTAAAACTCTAGTTATAAATTTCTTTAATAATTTTGAATCATTAAAAAAAATAGAGAATTTCTATTCTTTTAATGACTTACTTATTCAATTTTACAAACTATTAAACCTCAATTTAATCAATGTCGATTTTCAATATATTATGGTTGATGAATATCAAGATACTGATAATTTACAAGTTGATATTTTAAAATTACTAGCTAAAAATTCTAATCTCATGGTTGTAGGAGATGATTATCAAAGTATTTATGGTTTTAAAGGAACTTCCATGGAAAATATCCTAAATTTTTCCAATGAATTTCCCAACGTTAAAACTATTATTTTAAAAGAAAACTATCGAAGTACCAGTCCTATTTTAGATTTATCAAATGAATTTTCTAAAAAATTAAAATATTGTTTTAGAAAATCACTTATAACTAAAGATACGTCCTTAAAAAAACCTAATTTAAATATTTTTAAAAATCATTTTAATGAAATTTCATTTATTTTTGATAAAATTAAAAATATTCTAGATTTAAATCCAACTGCTACGATTGGAGTTCTTTTTAGAAATTTTATTTATATGGAAGAGTTTATCAAATTTTTTAAATCTTCCAATATTAAATTTAATGTTGCTTCAAATCCATTTCTAGAAAATATTTTTAAACATAAATTTCATAATACAAATATAACTCTCTCATTTTTAACTATTCATAGCTCCAAAGGATTAGAATGGGATTATGTATTTATTCCTCTTCTTTTAGAAGGTATCATTCCAAGTTCAATAGGTGATACTTTTAATATAGAGGAGGAAAAAAGACTTTTTTATGTAGCTTTAACTCGAGCTAAAAAAGAGCTTTTTTTATCATATCCCCTATCTTTTTATAGTGATTTTGGTTTATTTAATACTCCATCTCAATTTATTGAAAATATTGATTCTAGTTTTTTTAATATAAAAAGAGGATAGTTTTTAAACTATCCTCTTTTTAAATCAATTATAAACTTTTCTATCCCAATGCTCTCATCTATTCCACCATTTTTTATTAAAAATTCAATCTTTAATAATTTTTGTATTTTTTTTAATAAAAACTCTTCACTAAACAAAGACATATATTTCAGTTTTAAAAAAATAGGATATTCCTTAGTATAACCTCTATTATTTTTAAAATATTTTTTTAATTTTTCATATATATTTCCTTTAAAGTCATTGTATGAAATATTTTCTCTTAATTCCCCACTTTTCTTTAGGCCTACTAATTTGAGTGCCAAACTTAGTTCTTCTGAAATTAAATACAAAAATAACATATACTCTTTACTTTTTTTTAAATACTCTAGTAATATCTCAATATTGTCTTCTATCATAAAATCTTCGACTAATTTTTTTAAATTATATTCGTCACTTATTGATAAAATAGGTAAAACTTTTTCTAATATAAATGTTTTTCCGTTTAAAAAATTCTTTATTTTCTCAACTTCATTTTTCACTTTGAAAAAATCATCACCCAAAATTTCTGATAATTTTTCAGATTCGTACTCTGATATTCCTAATTCTTTTTCTATAAAAAAATCTATTCCTTTTTTTTCTAAAGCTTTTCTTGCTACAATTGTCTTTCCTAATTTTTCTGCATTTGTTAGAACTTTTTTTCCAACTTCATTTATCCCTTTTCCATAGTCGTTTAACTCCTCTTCATAAACAACTACAACCTCTTTTTTTGTTAAATCATACTCACCAACTATTTTTAATAATTGATCTAATTTTTTACTTTTTTCTGCTCTTTTTAAAACTATTAGTTCCTTTGGAACAAACATAGAATTTATTGAAATACTTTCTAAGAAGTTTTCTTCTTCACCTTGCGAAGCATCATAGACTTTCATTGGAATATTAGGATTTGACTTTTTTATTTTTTCCATTAACTCTTCATATTTTAATGGAAGTGGAGTATCTCCGTAAACAAAATAAAACATATCTATCTCCCTTTTCTTTTTTTATATATTATAACACAAAAATAAAAGAGAGTATAATAACTCTCTTTTTATTCTTTAATTTTTTTTAGTCAAAATTTTAGATGCATTTAAAACAGCTAATACTGATACTCCCACATCTGCAAAAATAGCTAACCACAGATTTGCAATTCCTAAAACTCCTAAAATCATAACCACTATTTTTACTCCTAAAGCAAATCCTACATTTTCTAATACAACTTGGTTATTTTTTTGTCCTAGATGCAATGCCTCTATTATTTTATATGGATCATCATTCATTAAAACTATATCTGAACTTTCTATGGCAATATCACTTCCTAATTTTCCCATAGAAACTCCTATGTCAGCCATAGCTAATACTGGTGCATCATTTATTCCATCACCCACAAATATAGTTCCTTTTTTACTTTTACTTTTTATCTCTTCTAACTTACTTACTTTGTCTTGAGGAAGAAGATTTGTACAAACTTTATCCTCATCAATTCCTAGAATATCTCCTATATGTTTACCTGTTTTTTTATTATCTCCAGTTAACATATACACATCAATACCTTGTGATTTTAACTCATCTATTGTTTTTCTCGAATTTTCTTTTATCTCATCCTCTACAAAAATTCTTCCAACAAACTCTGAATCTACAGCAACATAAACTACTGTTCCAAACTCTTCTGGTAGCTCAACACTAATATTATGGCTTTCTAAGAATTTTCTACTACCTACCAAAATCTCTTTTCCAGAATAAAGAGCATTTACTCCATATCCAGCTTTTTCATTATGCCCTTGTATATCCCACTCAGAAACTTCCACATCTCCATAATTTAATATAGCTTTTCCTATGGGATGATTTGAATAAAACTCTCCAGCCTTAGCATATTCCACCAAATGTTTTTCTGTTCCATTTATTGCCTCAACTTTTGTTACTTTAAAGCTTCCTTTTGTTAAAGTTCCTGTTTTATCAAATACAACTGTATCTATATTTTTTAATCTTTCTAAATAATTTCCACCTTTTATTAATATCCCTTCTTTTGACCCCTTTCCAATAGAACTAAAGAATGTCAATGGCACTGATAAAACTAATGCACATGGGCAAGAGATTACTAAAAATATAAGGGCTCTACTAAACCAAAGTTTAAAATCTCCATCATAAAGTAATGGTACTCCAACGCCTATTAAAATCGCCATAAAAACAACTATTGGTGTATAATATCTTGCAAACTTTGTTATAAATTTTTCAGCATGAGCTTTTTTACTTCCTGCACTTTGAACCATATCTATTATTCTACTAACAGTTGATTGAGAATATAATTTTGTAACTTTTACTTCTATAGTTCCATTTATATTTATAGAGCCACTTAGTATTTCACTTCCCACTTCACCTATTACTGGAACTGACTCCCCAGTTAAAGCTGATTTATCCAAAGTTGTTGTTCCTAGTACAATAACTCCATCTAAAGGAACTCTTTCTCCAGGTTTTACAATTAGTATATCCCCTACATTCACTCTTGAAGGATTCATCATTTCTATAGTACCATTTTTATCTTTTACATTTGCAAACTCTGGTTTTATACTCATTAACTTTTCTATAGATTTTTTTGAGTTATTAACCGCCATATCTTGGAAAAATTCTCCTATTTTATAGAAAATCATAACACCAGCAGCTTCTCCAAAATCACCTAAAGCTAAAGCTCCAACTGTAGCTATACTCATTAAAAAATTCTCATCCAAGAATTTTCCTCTTTTTATATTTTTTAAAGCATTTAATAATATATCATATCCCGATAACCCATATGCAATAATTAGAATTATATCTTTTTGTAAACTCTTTGGTAATGTTAATCCAACAACAAAAAGAGTAATTCCAACTGTTAGAGTAATTAAATCTAATTTTGAAATTAATTCATTGCTATGAGAATGATTATGTTCGTGAGTATCCTCATTTTCATTTAGATTATTATCCTCATTTTTTACTTTTTTAAAATATGTTCCTGGTTCTACTTTATCTGCAATTTTATTTAATTTTTCAATAAGTTCATCTTCATTTACCTCTTCTTTCAGTGTAAACTTCAATTTTTTTGTATAAAAATCAACGTTAACACCTTCTAATTCAGCTAATTTATCCAATTCATATTGAATTTTTGATGCACAACCTCCACAGTGGAGATTTTCAATCTCATACTCTTTTTTCATCATTTCATCTCCTTGTTTTCAATATACCTATACCCCCTATATCTATGACTATAAAATACCATAATTTACTATTTTTGTCAAAAAATTTTTGAATATTTTTCTCTTACAGAGTATAATATAGATTATCGAAAATAAGGAGTTTAATATGAAATACCTAAAAAATGATATTTTAAATATTTTTAAAGATAGTATTAATAATAATAATTTTATAAAAGGGATTTTTTCAAATCCCACAAAAGAAAGTTCTTATAAAAAAATAAACTTAAAACCTATTCAAATAAAAGAAGATTTTTTTATACAGTTTGAAAGCTTTGTAAATAATAAAGCTTTTCATAAAAACGAACTCTTAACTGATAGCTATAAAATTTTAGATGAAATTATTGATACATTTAAACAAATTTTAATAGTTACATCTAATCAGGAGATTCAAATTTTACAAAATAAAAAAGGTTTTTCTGTAAAAAGAAAAAATACTGAAAGTAAAACATTAGAACTTTCTCATAATAAACAAAAGAATTACATTTTACAAGATAATACACCTATTCCATTTTTAATTAGACTTGGAGTTATGTCTGAAACTGGAAAAGTTAGTAAAGAAAAGTTTAACAAATTTAGACAAATAAATAGATATTTAGAATTTATTGAAGATACTTTAAAAGAGTTGCAAGAAAAAAAACTTATTGGAAATTCAATGAAAATAATTGATTTTGGATGTGGTAAATCATACTTAACTTTTGCTTTGTATCATTATTTGAAAAATATTAAAAATTTAAATATTGATGTTATCGGCTTAGATTTAAAAGAGGATGTTATTAATCATTGCAATATCATTGCTAAAGATTTAAACTTTAATAATTTACAGTTTTTAAAAGGAGATATTAAAGATTTTGATATTTTTAAAGATGTTGACTTAATATTCTCATTACATGCTTGTAATAATGCTACTGATTACTCTCTTCTTAAAGGATTAGAATTAGGTGCTAAAGCTATTTTAGCTGTACCTTGTTGTCAGTCAGAAATAAATCAAAAAATCGATAAATCTTCAGCGACGGAATTAAAAGGAGTTCTATCCCCTTTTGGAAATCATGGTATTTTACAAGAACGATTCAGTTCTTTAGCTACAGACGCACTAAGAGCTCTTTCTTTGGAACTTTGTGGTTATAATACAAAAGTTATGGAATTTATAGATATGGAGCATACTCCTAAAAATATTCTGATTAAAGCTATTTTAGGTTCTCCTTCTGAAGAAAAATTAAAAGAAAAAAGAAAAGAATACGATAGATACCTACAATTTTTAGGTGTTAATCCACTTTTAGATAGTTTGCTTAAAAATTATTTTAAAAAATAATATATTAGGAGATCATTTTTATAAACAAATTATTGCATGACAAGATTTTTAGATGAAATTTAAACTGATAAAAAAACCAGTGCTCTCACACTGGTTTTAATTTTACATTCTCTCTAATGTATTTATTCCTAAAATATTTAGTCCCTCTTTCAATACTGCTGCTGTTCTTTCAGCTAATAACAATCTTGAATATAAAGTTTCGTCCTCTTGATTTAATATTGGACATGCATTATAGAAACTATTGAATTTTTTTGATAATTCAAATAAATAATCTGCTATTAAATTTGGTCTGCAACTATCAGCAGCTTTTAGTATAACTCCTGGGAACTGTGTTAAATGATGAGCTAACGTTCTTTCTGTTTTATCCACAAAGTTTATTGTAACATCCTCTTTAACATCTTTATTTTGCTCTTTTGCTCTTCTTAATATAGATTTAATTCTTGCATAAGAGTATTGTAAATATGGAGCTGTATTTCCTTCAAAACTTAGAATTTTATCCCATTCAAAAATAACTGCTGTTTGTCTATTTTGTGATAAATCAGCATATTTTATAGCTCCAGTTCCTACAACTTCTGCTATATTATCTTTTTCTTCTTCTGATAACTCTGGATTTTTCTCATTTACAATTTCATAAGCTCTTCTCTTACCTTCATCTAAAAGTTCCTCTAATCTAATTACATTTCCTTTTCTAGTAGAGAATACTCCATCAGCAAATCTCATTATTCCAAACCAAACATGTTGCTTTTCAACACTCCATCCTAACATATCTGTAATTCTAAAGAATTGTCTAAAGTGATCCTGCTGTCTCTCATCTGTTACATATATTAATTTATTTACATTATAATTAGCTAATCTGAATTTAACAGTTGCTATATCTGAAGTTGCATATAAAAATGCTCCATCTTTCTTTTGAACAATACAAGGATGTAGTTTCTCTTCCTCTGGGAAAAATACAACTTTTGCTCCTTGATCTTCAACTGCTATTTTCTTATTTTCTAACTCTTCAACTACTCCTGGCATTAAATCATGATAAAAAGATTCACCATAATATGTATCAAAGTTTATACCCATTCTATTATATAACTTTGCATATTCATCTAGAGAAACTTTTATAAACTCTTGCCACAATCTATAATTTTCCTTATCACCGTCTTGAAGTTTTTTTAACTCTTCTCTAGCTTGATCTTCAAGTTCTGGATTTTCCTCACTTTGTCTTGTAAACTCAACGTAAACTCTTTCTAATTCCTCAATGGCATTTTCTTTATAAGCCTCTTGATTAAGCCAGTTTCTGTATCCTATTATCAGTTTTCCAAATTGAGTTCCCCAATCTCCAATATGATTGTCTGCCACAACATTATAACCTAAATACTTATACATTCTTTTAATCGAATCTCCGATTATAGTTGATCTTAAATGACCAATATGCATTCTCTTTGCTATATTTGGTGAAGAGTAATCTATTATTACATCTCCTTCTGTATTAAGCCCTTTAAATTCATAGTCCTCTTTTGAAATCTTTTTAACTAAATCTCCTAAATATGAATCTTTTAAAAATATATTTAAAAATCCTGGTCCTGCAATCTCTATTTTATCAATTACGCTATTTTCAACTATGTTATTTACAACATTCTCAGCAATAGCTCTTGGATTACCACCAATTATTTTAGAATTCATCATAGCAAAATTTGATTGAAAATCTCCAAATTTCTCATTTGTTGCTACAGTTATCTCTATTGGTTTTAATTCTTTATCTGGATAAAGATTATTTACTGTTTCTAATAAAATTACTTCTATTTGTTTTTCAATAGTTAACATTTATTCTCCTTTCATCGTGAAATAAAAAAAAAGGACTCGAAAGTCCTAAAAAGAATAACTCCAGTCTACCGCCTTCCTTACGGTTTTGGTCGCCATTTCTTATACGTGGTAACCAGATATTATCTATACACAGGGTCCGTGAAACAAGGGTTTCCGTGACTTTTCTGAACTATAAATAACAGCGCCAATCCCAATAGCGACCTTAGGCCCAAAACCTCCAGATAATAGCGAGTAGACCAGAAATATTTATTCTTAAGACAATTATATCACTTCTATATTATTTTTTCAATTAAAAAATCCTTACGAATAGTATATTTTTTATAACTAAACTATTTCTGAATTATATGTTGAATCTAAATAAAGCTCTTCTAATTGCTTATCATCAACTTTACTTGGTGCTTCTGTCATTAAACATTGACCTTTATTTGTTTTAGGGAATGGGATTACATCTCTTATTGATTGCTCTTTTAACATTACCATTAACCATCTGTCAATACCAAAAGCTAATCCTCCATGTGGTGGTGCTCCATATTTAAATGCATCCACAAAGAATCCAAACTTGTCTTGTGCTTCCTCTTTAGATAAACCTAACTTCTCAAATACTTTACTTTGAATTTCAGGATTAAATATTCTTATTGATCCTCCACCAATTTCAGATCCATTTAATACTAAGTCGTATGAGTTAGTTCTAACTTCATCCATTTCTCCATCTAAGAATAACTGCATATCTTCAGCTTTTATTGATGTGAACGGATGATGTTGAGCCTTATATCTTTGCTCCTCTTCATCATATTCGAACATAGGGAAATCCACTATCCATAAGAATTTAAATTCATCATTATTGATTAATCCTAACTCTTTTCCTAACTTTAATCTTACAGCACCTAAAGCTCCATATACAACTTTTGCTCTATCTGCTACAATCATTATTACATCTCCAACTTTTGCTTCAGTTCTAGCTATAATTGCATTCATCTCTTCTTCACTAAAGAACTTAGCTATTGGCGAGTTAACTCCCTCTTCTGTTAACTTTATCCAAGCCATCCCTTTTGCACCAAAATATGTTTTTGCATAATCTTCATACTCAGTTAAGATTTTTCTTGAGAATTGCTCTGCAACTCCTGGAGCTACAACTGCTTTAACAATTCCACCAGCTTCTACTGCACTTTTAAATCCTTTAAATCCACAAGTTGCCATTATATCTGTTAAATCTTTTAATTCAACAGCAAATCTTGTATCAGGTTTATCTGAACCAAATCTTTCCATAGCTTCTGCATAAGGCATTCTTGGGAATTCGTAATCAGCTGATTCTCCTGTTACATTTTTAAATACTCTTTTTGCTAATCCCTCTATCTCATTCATAATATCTTTTTGTTCTATGAAAGACATTTCGATATCTAACTGAGTAAACTCAGGTTGTCTGTCAGCTCTTAAATCTTCATCTCTAAAACATTTAGCAATTTGGAAATATTTTTCTACTCCTGAAATCATTAATAATTGCTTAAATAATTGAGGTGATTGTGGTAAAGCATAGAAATCTCCTGGATTAGTTCTGCTTGGAACTAAGAAGTCTCTTGCTCCCTCTGGTGTTGACTTTGTTAAAATTGGAGTATCTACATCTAAGAACCCTTTTTCATCCATATAGTTTCTTATTGACATAATCATTTTATGTCTCATTTTTAGATTTCTAGTCATTTGAGATCTTCTTAAATCTAAATATCTATATTTTAATCTTATATTTTCACTTAAATTTTCATCCCCAGATATTTGGAATGGTAAAACATCACAATTATTTAAAACTTCTAAATCTGTTACGAACACTTCAATATCTCCAGTAGGTATATTAGCATTTTTACTTTGTCTTTCTTTTACAACTCCTACTACTTTTATAACTGATTCATTTTTTAATTTTTGTGCTCTTTCTACAACTGAAACTTCTGCTACATCTGTATGAAAAACTATTTGTGTTTTTCCCTCTCTATCTCTTAAATCGATAAATGTTAGTCCACCTAAGTCTCTCTTTGTATCAACCCATCCAGATAAAGTAACTGTTTCACCAATATTTGAAGCTCTTAATTCCCCTAAGTTATGAGTTCTATAATACGTCATCGCTTTTCTCCTTCTATTATTTTAATATATTTTTTATGTTTTCTATACTTACTTCTTCTTGAGTTCTATTGATGAAATCTTTTAGCATAACAACACCTTTATTCATCTCATCCTCTCCTATTATAATAACATTTTTTGCTCCAACTTTGTCAGCTTTTTTCATATGAGCCTTCATTCCTTTTGAAGCATAATCTATAACTACAGATTTTCCAGAAAGTCTTAAATCATTAGCTAATTTAAATGCAGAATCCATAGTAGTTTCTCCAAGCCAAGCTATATATACATCCAACTCTCTTTTTGGGAAATCTTCACCTAAAAGCATCATTATTCTTTCAACACCAGCTGCAAATCCAAATGCAGGTATCTCTTTATCTCCAAGTTGCTTTAAAAGATTATCATATCTTCCTCCACCTAAAACAGTTCCTTGTGATCCTAATTTATTTGTTACAATTTCATAAACTGTACTTGAATAATAATCTAATCCTCTAACTAATCTTGGATCCTCTTTATACTTTACATTAAATAATGTTAAATATTTTTTTACTGTTTCATAGTGTGCTTTTTCTTCTGCTGATAAAGAGTCTGTTATAATTGGTGCATCAGCTGTTAGCTCTTTACATCTATCTACTTTACAATCTAAAACTCTAAGTGGATTTTTCTCCATTCTCATCTTACAATCATCACAAAGTTCTTCTCTCATTGGTTCTAAAAAGTTTAAAAGAGTTTCTCTATATCTCTGTCTGCTTTCTTTTTCTCCCACAGAATTTATAGTTACCTCTAAATCAGTAACTCCGATTTTACTTAAAAAAGAATATCCCATTGCAATTACTTCTGCATCTAAAATCGGTGAACTTTCACCTAAAACTTCTACACCTATTTGATTGAACTCTCTTTGTCTTCCTGCTTGAGGTCTTTCATATCTAAACATAGAACCTGCATAAAAATATCTTGAAACTTCCTCTTTTGCATATATCTTATTTTCTAAATAGCATCTTACAACAGCTGCTGTTCCTTCTGGTCTTAAAGTTATGCTTCTTTCTCCTCTATCTTGAAAAGTATACATCTCTTTCTCAACAATATCTGTTCCCTCTCCTACTCCTCTTTTAAAGAGATCTGTCTCTTCAAATATAGGAGTTTTTATCATTGAGTAACCATAATTTCCAAAAAACTCTTGAGCTGTTCTTGTTATATAGTCGTACTTTATTCCTTCATCTCCAAATATATCTTTAGTTCCTCTAACCGCTTTAATTAGCTTCATTTTATCACCTCAATTATTTTAATTTCCATAATTTTTCTAATTTTTCTTCAATTAGTTTTTCGTTTCTATTATTTCCTGGAATATAATATTTTTTTCTATTTGCTCTATATTTTTGCTCCACAAAATTATTTTCGTAATTATGTGGATATTTATATCCCACCGCTCCAGTACCTATATGTATTGGAACAGGTTCTAAGTCTCCATCCTCTATATCTTTTAAAGCTTTATCTATTGCCATGTAGCTTGAGTTACTTTTTGTTGATATTGCTAAATAAATAACTGCCTGAGATAAAATTATCCTTATTTCTGGCATCCCTATTTTTTCACTTGCATTCATAGCACTATTTGCTATTAACATAGCTTCTGGATTAGCCATACCAATATCTTCACTTGCATGGATAAATATTCTTCTTGCGATATATCGTGGATCCTCTCCACCATGAAGAAGTCTTGCTAACCAATACACTGCTGAGTCTGGATCGCTTCCTCTTATACTTTTAATCATAGCTGAAATTATATTATATTTATCCTCTTCTTTATGATAAGAGGCTTTTCTTTCTCTGAAAATATCTATTATCTCCTCTTTAGAGTATCCCATACAACTATTTTTATATAATTCTAAATAATTTAAAGCTACTCTACTATCTCCTTGAGAGATATCCAGAATAACATCTCTAATCTCTTCAGGAAGTTGTAAGTTTAATAAATTTTCGCCTTTTATTAAAATCTCTCTTATATTATCTCTTGTTAATGGCTTAAATTCAAAGATTAAACACCTTGATAATAGGGCATTATTTAAACTATGATATGGATTTTCAGTGGTAGCTCCAACTAAAATTAATATTCCTGACTCTGTATAAGACAATAACGCATCTTGTTGAGTTTTATTAAATCTATGAATTTCATCTAAAAATAAAATTGTTCTTTTCCCATATAACTCTAAATTTCTTTTAGCTTTTTCTACAATCTCTCTTAAATCATTTAAACTTGCTACTGTTGCATTTAAAGTCTCAAAATTATAGTTTAATTCTTTTGATATTATTTCGCCTAACGAACTTTTTCCAGAGCCTGATGGACCATATAAAATCATATTAGATAAAGATTTACCCTCTATTATTTTTCTAAGAACACCATTTTTTCCTAGAAGTTTTTCCTGCCCTTTAAAATCTGCAAACTTTTGAGGTCTTAAACGAGTAGATAAAGGTTTTGCATCTTCAAAATTTCCACCAAATATACTTTGCATTTAATCACAACCTATTTTTTAAAATAAAAAAGCGTATTGTGTACCCCAACACGCCTTTAACTCTTTTAACTATTTTACTAGATACAGAAGAAGTGCTGAAAGTATGAATAAAAATGCTACTACTTCAGTTGCTCTGGCTAGTGGTCCTCCATCTTTTGAAACTCCAAATACTGTATTTGAACCTCCCATTCCCATGCTACCTGACATACCATGGCTTCTATCTGGTTGAACAAGAACTAATATTATTAAAGCTACAGCAAAAATAAATAAAAACAGTGTTAAAAGTGTCTCCATAACTTTACTCCTCCCAAATTTCGTCTTTTATCTTATACATTATTATAATATATATATTGATAAAATAAAAGAAAAAATTATAGAAGTTTTGCTGCTAATTCAGCTAATGCTGAACGCTCACCTTTTTTCAAAGTAACATGACCTACTATACTTTCATTTTTTAATTTGTCTGATAAATATGTCAGTCCATTTGTATCTGAATCTAAGTATGGACTATCAATTTGATCAGGGTCTCCTGTCAACACTATCTTTGTATTTTCTCCTGCTCTTGTTATTATTGTTTTAACTTCAAGAGGAGTCAGGTTTTGTGCCTCATCTATTATTATATATCCATTTGGAATACTTCTTCCTCTTATATATGTTAGGGCCTCTATTTTTAAAAGTCCCATAGTTTGAAGCCCTAAAATTACTTTCTCACCTGTTTTTTCGCCTTTTTCTTCAGCTAAGTAATCTATATTATCATATATTGGCTGCATCCAGGGTCTCAATTTCTCCTCTTCACTTCCAGGCAAATACCCCAGATCTTTTCCCATTGGTATTATTGGCCGAGCTATAAGTAATTTTTTATACTTTCCTCTTTCAACAACTTGTTCTAAACCAGCTGCTATTGCTAGTAATGTTTTTCCTGTTCCCGCTCGACCTACCAATGTTACAACCTTTATATTTTCATCCATTAAAAGTTCCATTGCATATTCCTGTTCATCATTTCTTGCTCTTGCACCCCAAGCTGATATTTGTCCTTCTAAATTTCTTCTGATTTTTCCACCTATATATCTTCCAAAAGTTTTATCTTCTCCACACTTGAACTTAATAAACATATTTTCTGTAAAGTGATATCCCTCGCCTAATTCCCAAACATTTATTTTCCCAGATTTGTCAAATTTATTATAGATCTCTCTAGAAACTTCTATATCTTCATATCCATCATACAAAGTTGTGTAATCTGTTCTATCCGTTTCATAATCTTGAACTTCTAACCCTAAAGAGTCTGCCTTAATTCTCATATTTATATCTTTAGTTATCAATATCACTTTCATATCTGGATTATTCTTTTTTATTCCGAGAGTTGTTGCAATTATCATATTATCCATTGAATCTTTTTTTAATGCTGGTGGTAATAAATTTAAATCACTTTCTATCTCTACTTTGAAAAAAATCTTTTTCTCTAGCTCTACCCCTTTTGCAATACAACCTTTTTTTCTTATATTGTCAAGCTCTCTTGCTGCTAGTCGTGCTTGTATTGCTGTCGTACTATTTCTTTTTAAATTATCTATCTCCTCTATTACAAATATAGGAACAATAACTTCATTATCTTCAAAACTATAAATACTACGGTGGTCATGTATTAAAACATTTGTATCTAGAACATAGATTTTTCTCATAAAATCATCCCCTTAATTGAATTTTTTTTAAAACTCCCTTAATTGCTTCTTCTAAAGTAGAATAACTATTTAACTCCTCTTTACTCATTAAAGAATCTATTTCCTTTTTACTGTATCCTAGAGAATCTAGTGCCATGTATAGCTCTTCTTCTATAGCATTATTCAGCACATCTCCTGATGGATCTTCCATAGCCATTAAATTTAAGGTTTTAATTTTATTATTTAAATCTATAATTATCTGCTTCGATTTTTTTTCTCCTAATTTTGGAACTCTTTTTAAGGTTTTAAAATCTTCTGTTAAAACAATCTCTCTAATATTGTCTATTGAGAAAGTTGACATTATAGAAAGTGCTAACGATAATCCTATTCCACTAATTCCTATTAACATCTCAAAAAGAACTCTTTCTCTCTCCTGTAAAAATCCTACTAGTTTAAATGTATCCTCTTTTATCACATTATATATGTATAACTCTCTTTTCTCTCCCACTTGTACTTGATCATAAGTTTTTAAAGTTATATAAACTCTATATCCTATCCCATTTACATCCACTGCTAAGTATTCAGGTTTTTTTATTTTTATTGTTCCATTTAAATATTCAAACATTATCCTATCTCTCTCCTTTTAGTGCTTTTTTTAAATACTTACTTGTATATCCTTTTTTAGAAGATGCTATTTTCTCTGGAGTTCCCGTTAAAATAACTTTTCCTCCACCATCTCCACCTTCAGGTCCTATATCGATTATATAATCTGCATTTTTTATTACATCTAAATTATGCTCTATAATTATAACTGTATTTCCTTTCTCCACCAATCTATTGATGACTTCTAAAAGTTTTCTTATATCTTCAAAGTGTAATCCTGTTGTTGGCTCATCTAATATATATACAGTTTTTCCTTTGGATACTTTAGATAATTCACTTGCTAATTTTATTCTTTGAGCTTCTCCTCCAGATAGTGTTGTAGCAGGTTGACCTAATTTTATATAATCTAACCCTACATCTACTAACACCTTTAATTTCCTTTCCAACGTTGGTATTGTTTTAAAGAAATCATATGCTTCTCCCACACTCATATCCAATACATCTGAAATATTTTTCCCTTTATAATAAACTTCCAATGTTTCTCTATTGTATCTTTTACCTCTACATACCTCACATTCAACATAAACATCTGGTAAAAAATTCATTTCTATTTTTATTATTCCAGCACCCTGACACGCTTCACATCTTCCACCCTTTACATTAAAAGAAAAACGACCTTTTGAGTATCCCTTAGCTTTTGCATCTTTTGTTTGAGAAAAAATATCTCTAATATCATCAAATACCTTTGTATATGTAGCTGGATTTGATCTTGGAGTTCTTCCAATAGGACTTTGATCTATATCTATAACTTTATCCAAACTTTCTAATCCTTCAATAGAAGAGTATTCTAATGGATAAAGTTTACCTTTATTTAATTTATTAAATAGAATTGGATAAAGAGTTTGATTTATTAGTGTTGATTTTCCACTTCCACTTACCCCTGTTACAACAGTTAAAACACCTAAAGGTATATCTACATCTACACTCTTTAAATTATTCCCTTTTGCTCCTTTTAAAGTTATATATTCTTTTGATTCTCTTCTTTTTTCTGGTACAGTTATACCTATTTCACCTTTCAAATATCTTCCAGTCATTGAACTCTCATTTTCCATTACTTCTTGAGGTGTTCCTGCAGCTACAATTTCGCCACCAAATACTCCTGCTCCTGGTCCCATATCTAAAATATAATCAGCTTGATACATTGTATCCTCATCATGCTCAACCACTATAAGTGTATTCCCTAACTCTTTCAATCTATTTAAAGTAGCTAAAAGTTTATCATTATCTCTTTGATGTAATCCAATACTTGGTTCGTCTAAAACATACAATACACCTGTTAATCCTGATCCAATTTGAGTTGCCAATCTAATTCTTTGAGACTCTCCTCCTGATAATGTTTTAGTTTCTCTAGCTAAACTCAAATAATCCAATCCCACATTTATCATAAAAGATATTCTTTCTTTTATCTCTTTTAAAATCTCTAGTGCTATTTGTTTCTCTTTTTCTGTTAACTCTATAGTTTCAAAAAAGTTTAAAGCATCTTTTATACTTAACTCTGTTATCTCAATTATATTTTTATTATAAACAGTTACTGCCAGAACTTCTGGTTTTAATCTTTTTCCATGACATACCTTACATATTCTTTCTATCATAAATCTATTTTCGATCTCTTCTCTAGAGCTCTCTGAAAAAGATTCATTGTATCTTCTTTCTAAATTTTTTACAATTCCTTCAAAATCCTTTTCTCCATGAAAACTGAACTCTTTAGATGTGTAATCCACTCTAAATTTCTCTCCATTAGTTCCATAAAAAATTATATCCATCTCTTTTTTAGTTAAATCTTTTAGTGGTTTATCTAAATCAATTTTATATTTTTTTGCCATAGATTCAAATATTGTCCATGTGTAACCTTTTTTAGCTGATGCTGCTCCTGGAACATATAATCCACCTTTTAATATTGATAAATTTTCATCCTCTATTAATCTACTTTCATCAATCTCTAATTTTTTCCCTATCCCTTTGCATTCAGGACAAGCTCCAAAAGGGGCATTAAAAGAGAATAGTCTTGGATTCAAATCTGGAATACTTACATTTTCATGATCTGGACATGAAAAGTTTTCACTATATAATTGTTCTCCATCTCCCCAGTTTATTATTATTTTCCCCTCTGATAGTTCAATTCCTTGCTCTATACTTTGAGTTAATCTTGATTTAAACTCCTCATCTTCCTTATCTACAACAATTCTATCTACAACAACTTCAATATTATGCTTTTTGTTTTTATCTAAGTTTATCTCCTCTTCAATATAAAGAATTTCACCATTAACTCTGGCTCTTACAAATCCCTTTTTTACAAGATTTAAAAATAGATTTTTGTGTGTTCCTTTTTTATCTTTAACAACAGGACTTAAAATCATTAGTCTGTCACCATTATTAAATTTTTCATATACATTTTCTACAATTTCATCAACACTTTGTCTCTCTACTAATTTTCCACATATTGGACAATGAGCTTTTCCTATATGTGCAAATAATAATCTCATATAATCATATATCTCTGTTACTGTCCCTACTGTTGATCTTGGATTTTTATTTGTTGTTTTTTGTTCAATTGAAATAGCTGGTGCTAACCCCTCTATACTATCTACTTCTGGCTTTTTCATTTGTCCAATAAATTGTCTTGCATAAGCTGATAAACTTTCTACATATCTTCTTTGACCTTCTGAATAAATAGTATCAAATGCTAGTGATGACTTTCCACTTCCACTTACCCCTGTCACAACAACAAATTTATATTTTGGAATTTCTATATCAAAATTTTTAAGATTATGCTCTCTAGCACCTTTTATAATTATTTTATCTAACATTTTTCCTCCTTACTAAAAGACCCTCTTAATCAATGTAAGAGGGCTAAAATTTTTAATAATATTCAATTAATCCATTTTCATAAAAACTAAAATAAGACTCGTCACTAACAATAATATGATCTAACAATTTTATATCTACCTTTTCTAGCAACTCTTGCATTTCTAAGGTTAATTCAATATCTTTTTTAGATGGAGTTAAATTTCCACTTGGATGATTATGAGCAAATATTATTCCCTTAGCTCTATTATCAATTGCTCTTTCCATTATCTTTCTGGGATAAACTACACTTCTGTCAATTGTTCCCTTAAATAAAATCTCGTCACAAACAATCTTATTATCACTACTTAGGTAAATTACTTTAAACTCTTCACTTTTCAAAGTACCCACATCATCCTTCAAATAATTTACCAAATCATTTTTGCCTTTTAAAGTTGTTAAATCAGCTTTATCTAAATTTTTAAAATAATGATTTGACATTGTATCACCAATTACTTTTAAATACAAAGCTGTTTCTAAACCTACACCTTCAACTTCTTTTAAATCATTTAACTCAGCATTTATTACCTTATTGATAGTTTTAAATTTTAATAATAAATTCTTTGCAATCCCTTTGCAATCTTTTAATTTTATTGAGTATGTCAACAATAACTCTAAAATTTCATAGTCCTCTAAACCTTTATATCCAATTTTTAAATACTTCTCTCGTAATCTCTTTCGGTGTCCTTGCATTTGGTTTTTTTCCAAAATAATCACCCCTTATTACTTTATTGAAATATTTCATAAACCTCGTCTTTTGTTTTCATTATTTTAGGAATCTCTACTGCAGCTTTCAAAATAGGATATGCTAAAACTGCTCCTGTTCCTTCTCCTAAACGCATCTCCATATGCAAAAATGTTTTTAAATCCAATGCTGACATAACAACTTTCATTCCTGGTTCTTCACTCATATGAGTTCCAATTAAGTAATCTTTTACTTTTGGTTCTATTTTAGTTGCTACTAATGCAGCTACTGCTGATATAAATCCATCTATTAACATAGGTTTTCTTTCTGATGCCGCCCCTAAATAAAGTCCCACCATACAAGCAATATCAAGGCCACCTACACATCTTAAAACTTCTATTGGTTCTTTGTTAAATAAATCATATTTAATACAAGCTTCTTTTATAACATCCTTTTTTCTTTTTAATCCCTCGTCTGAAAGACCTGCACCACAACCAACAACTTTTTCTATCTCCTCTTTTGTCAAAGCATATAAAATAGCTGAACTTGTTGTTGTATTAGCTATTCCCATCTCTCCATTAGAGAAAAAATCATATTCTTTTTTATCTTTTATTATTTCTACTCCAGCCAAGATTGCCTCTATTACTTCATCTAAGCTCATCGCAGGCTCTTTAGTAAAATTTTTAGTTCCATAAGCTATTTTTTTTATATATAAATTTTCATAGCTTCTTGGAATATCTCCTTTAATTCCTATATCTATCAAATTTAGAGGTATTCCTAAACTTTTACATAAAATTCCAATAGCTGCAAAAGAGCTTAACATTGCTTCTGAAACTATTCTCGTATACTCTATAGGACAAGAGGATACTCCTTCTTCTATAACTCCATTATCTGCTGATGCTATAAAATGACATCCAGTTTTTAGTTCATTTAAGGGGTGTCCTGTTATTCCCGCCACTTTCATTGCTAAATCCTCTAAAACACCTAAACTTTTCTCAGGCTTCATTCTTGAGTCTAATATTTTTTTACACTCTTTTATAGCTTCTATATCAACACCAACAATCTCATTTTGAATCTTTTTTATTCTGTCCAATTTTAGCCCCCTATATTTAATCCCTTTAATATTGGATATCCTTCAGAAAATTCAATTATAACTATCCCACCATTTTCTACACTAAATTTCCAATAAGATTCTAATCCATTAGAAAAGTAATGACTTAAAATAGTATTAATTACTCCCCAATGAGTAACTAATACCGTATCTCCATCTAAATCAACTTTCTTCTCTATAAAATTAATAGCTCTTTTTTGAAGCTCTAAAACACTTTCACCAGTTATATAATTATAATTTTCCCAATTACTTTGACTTTTTTCTAACTCCTCTGGATATTTCTCTAAAAGTTCTTCATAGGTATATCCTTCAAATATTCCAAAATTCAATTCACGTAATTCTTGATCAATTAAAATTTCTAATTTTTTATAATTTACAATCTCTGCTGTGTCTATTGCTCTTTTTAAATCACTTGCATATATCTTCTCATAATTTATATTTTTTAAAATTTCCCTAGTTTTTTGTGCCTGCTCTTTCCCTTTTTTTGTTAATTCTGGATCTAAGACTCCATAGTAAACCCCTTCAATATTTAATTTCGATTCACCATGTCTAACTAAAATAACTCTTCCCATTAATCTCACCTATAAAACTATATACATTAAAACTAATGAAAGTACTGAAGATAGTTCTAGTAGTGCTCCTAAAGTATCTCCAGTTATACCACCTATTTTTTTTGTCATTAACTTTCCAAAGAAAAATCCACAAATTACTAATATATTTAAAACAATAAATAAATTTGTAAAAGGTAGCATAAAGAACTGAGAAATTCCGTATAACATAATTGTAACTGTGATATAAGATATTAATAATCCAGTTTTATCAGTATTATCCACAAAAGTTTTACCCATTCCAGTGGCTCTTGCATAAGGCTCAAAAGCACAGTTAACTACACTATTTATTCTAGCTAATATAGGTACAATAAGCATTATTACACCTTGATCTATTCCAAATAACTCCGATGTTTCTACTAAAAAAGCAACTTTAAATATAAAATAAAGTATTAAAACTAAAACACCGTTTGTTCCAACTCTAGAGTCTTTCATAATCTCTAACATTTTTTGTTTACTTCTATAGCTAAATATACCATCAAAAGTATCTGCTAGCCCATCTAAATGTAATCCACCAGTTACTATAACGTCAAGTGTAACTAAAATTATTGCCATTAAAACAGGCGATGGGATAAACCCTTCTAAAGCTGTCGCCACAATAAAGTTTATAATACCTATTACTAATCCTACTATTGGAAACCACTTCATTCCTTTTCCTAAAGCTTTTGAATCAAAAGTATTTCCTCCAGGAAATGGTAATCTTGTCATAAATTTAAAAAGTAAAGCTAACCCTCTCATTCTCTCCTCCAAACTCTATTTTAATTTTAACTCTAATCCAGAAACTATTAAATAAGCCTCATGGCATTCTCTTCCAACCAATTGATTTATTCTGCCACCAATATCTCTAAAATATCTTCCTAAAGCATATGGAGGAACTAAGCCCATTCCAACTTCATTAGAAACTACAACCATATCTAATGAACTATTTTTTATAAAATCTATTAATTTTTGAACTTCATTCTCAATCTCTTCCTCAACCTCTTTAACAATATCTTGAGTTATCTTATCCCAGTTGATATTTCTATCCATAATCATAATATTTGAGACTAAATTTGTTAAACAATCTAGCAATACAACTCCATTCAAATCTTTATATTCTTCTAAAATTTTATAAAGATTTCTGTATGCTTCTATTGTTACCCAATTCTCTCCTCTTTGAATTTTATGTAATCTTACTCTTTCTTTCATCTCTTCATCAAAAGATATCGCTGTAGCTACATAAATTTTTTCTTTATTCAATTGAAAAACTTTTTTTTCAGCAAAAGAACTTTTTCCACTTCTTGCTCCACCTGTTACATAAATTATTTTCCCCAAGCATCTCACCTTTTATTCTTTTATAATACTTTAATAGTATCACAATCTAATAAAAACTTCAACATAACGAAAAAGAGTGCTTAAACATATTAAGCACTCTAACTATTTATCTATTATTTTTGGAAATGTCTCTCTAATAATCCTAAGAAAGCTCTTCCGTGTCTAGCTTCATCTTTAGCCATTTCATGAACTGTATCGTGAATTGCATCTAATCCTAATTGCTTAGCTCTTTTTGCGATATCGAATTTTCCTGAAGTTGCTCCGTATTCAGCTTCTACTCTTCTCTTTAAGTTCTCTTCTGTAGAGTCAGTTACAACCTCTCCTAATAACTCTGCAAATCTTGCAGCGTGTCCAGCCTCTTCAAAAGCTATTCTTGTGTAAGCTTCTGCTACTTCTGGATATCCTTCTCTATCTGCTACTCTAGCCATTGCTAAGTACATTCCAACTTCCATGCACTCTCCGTTAAAGTTTGCTCTTAATCCTTCGATGATCTCTTCATCTCCGCAAGCTAATCCTTCTCCTACTTTGTGCTCAGTTGCCCATACTCTTCCTGCTGTTTCATCAAAAGGAACACATTTATCTAATCCTACCTTACATAAAGGACAAGTTCCTAAAGCCTCTTCGAATACTTCTCCACATACTGTACATTTTACTTTTGCCATTTTAAATCCTCCTTGATTATTTTCTACATATATTTTATTTTTTTATTTACTTTAAATTGTTATAGTTACTATTTTGTAATTGTTACAATTCTGTTTACAAATATAATATACACTTTTTTCGTGGATATGTCAAACTTTTTTTATTTATTTTTTAAAAAAAAAAGAAAATTATAAAATATCAGTAGTCATATAAAATACTTACTTCAATATTTGTCATAAATTTAATCCATTTTAAATTTTATAATATTTATAAATAAGGAGGTTTTTATGTTAGTTCGAGTATTAAGCTCAAGTTATTTAGGAGTTGAACCATTTTTAGTTGAAGTCGAAGTGGATGTGACTAATGGTCTTCCTATTTTTAACATAGTTGGCTTAGGTGATGCAACTATATCAGAAAGTCGAGATCGAATAAGATCAGGGATTAAAAATATGGGGTATTTACTCGACCCTAAAAGAATTGTAGTTAATTTAACTCCTGCTAGCATAAAAAAAAGAGGGTCACACTTTGATTTACCTATTGCTATTGGAATAATGGTTGGCATGAAATTTCTCTCAGATTACAATGGTATTTTAAGAGAATATCTACTGATGGGTGAGCTTTCTTTAACTGGAGAAATTAGAAGGTCTGAAGGTATAATCAGTGGAGTTCTATTGGCTAAAAGTAAAGGATTTAAAGGTGTTATTATTCCTGAAGAAAATTTAGAAGAGGCTTCTATTATAAAAGATATCGAGATCATAGCTGTTAAAAATCTTAGAGATGTTGTTAAATTTATTGAAGAGGGTATTACTCGTAGTAAAAGAGTTATAAATACAGCAAAAAATTTTCAATATACTTTAGATATGTGGGATGTTAAAGGACAAATACGAGCTAAAAGAGCACTTGAAATTGCTGCTGCTGGAGGACATAATATAATAATGATTGGTGCTCCTGGAAGCGGTAAATCTATGTTAGCTAAAAGATTAACTAGCATACTACCACCTATGTCAGAAAATGAAATTATTGAAACTACTAAAATTTATAGTATTGCTGGTGAACTCAGTGAAAGAGTTCCAATTATTATCAATAGACCATTTAGAGAGCCACACCATACCTCTACAACAACCTCCATAATTGGAGGTGGCCGAACACCTAAGCCAGGTGAAATAAGTTTAGCTAATAATGGTGTATTATTTTTAGATGAATTTACAGAGTTTGATCGAGTTGTTATCGAAAGTTTAAGAGAGCCTTTAGAGGAAAAAAGAATATCTATAACACGAAGTTTAGGAAAAATGGAGTTCCCCGCTAAATTAATCTTTATCGCTGCATGTAACCCCTGTTTTTGCGGAAATGGATTTGATGAAGAGTTATGTACGTGTACACCTTATGATATTAGAAGATATTCAAAAAAACTTTCAGGTCCTATCATCGATAGAATTGATTTATATGTTGAAATCTACAGACTCAATGATAAAGAGATTTTAGATGAAGATCGAGGTGACACCTCTCAAATTATTAGAGATAGAGTTATCAAAGCTAGAGAACTTCAAAATATACGTTTTAATAATAATAAACTTAATCGTGATATGAATAATAGTGAAGTTGAAAAATATTGCTCTTTAAATAATGAATGTGAGCAAATAATTAGAGCAGCTATTAGAAATTTAAATCTATCTATGAGAACATATCACAAAATTTTAAAAGTTGCTAGAACAATCGCAGATTTAGAAGATTCTTTCAATATTGAAAAACAACATCTATTGGAAGCTATTAATTTTAGAAAAAATTAGATAATATAAAATAAAAAAGGAGAAGTAATTTTTAGAACTACTTCTCCTTTTTAAACTTATTATCTACTTTTTTCAACTACTACTTTTGCTAAAACACCATTGATAAATTCGTGTGACTTTTCATCACCATATTTTTTTGCTAACTCTACAACTTCATTAACAACTATCTCAGCTGGAACATCCTCAAATAAAACCTCGTATGTTGCTATTTTTAAAAGTGCTTTCTCAACATTTCCGATTCTTTCTAAACTCCAACCAGTGATATTATTTTTTAATGTTTCTGTAATTTTATCATCATTTAAAGCCATTCCATTAGAATATTTTTCAATAAACTCTCTTTCATTTGTATTTAAATTAGTTTCATCTCTTAACAAATAACTTGCTAAAGTTTCATCTATCTTTACTTCAGTTAACTCCGCTTCAAAAACTATTTTAAATAACTCTTCTCTTGCTACTCTTCTACTCATTATTGTTTCCTTTCTAATCCTTTAATCTATTTAATATTTGTTTTTTTAACTTCTCTTGAAAATCTCTATCCCCTAATTTAAAACCGATAAATGCTAAAAATAATACAAAAATTGTTTTTAACACTCCATATTCAACTAAAAGAACTCCTATCACTAATCCTAAGATGGCATATAGATATTTCTTAAAATTAAGAATAAAATTTTCAATAATCTTTTCTAACATCATATTTGCTCCTCCTATTCAATTGAGTCTCTTCTAGGTGATAATCTAGAAATTTTTACCTCTATATAATCAACTTTTAAGTCTAACTTTTGTTCTAAATTAGTTTTTATCAAATTTTGTATATCTACTGTTTTTGATGACAAGTTATTATTTGATATCATATCTAAATTTAATTTAACAAAATACTTGCTCCCTCTATTTCCACACTCTATTTTCAAACCCTTTATATCACTATCTTTTAACAAAATCTCTCTTATTAAATTTTTTACTGTATCTGTTGAAATATGAACTGATCCATGCTCATTTTTTATAACATAATCTTTTTCTTTGGAAAAATTAGATAATAATTTTAATATTGATATACACATATATATTAAGCATATATTAAAAATAACAACTTTAAATATAAGTGAGCTTGTGTCTATTGTTGAAAAATATTGTGGCATTATTATATACCCTATTCCTGTTACAGCTATAGTAAATATTCCTATCCATGCAAAGAAAAATATTAACTTTTTTATCAATAAACTCACCCCTGTAAAGAAAGATTAGAGGCGTAATAAAACGCCTCTCTCATATTTTAATTATACAATCTCTATATCCTCGTGCTTTTCTTCATACTCATCTGTTAAAATTTTTACATCTTGTACGAATACATTCACTTCTACAACTTTTAATCCAGTCATTGTACTTACTGCTGTTAAAACATTTTTTTGAACATTTTGAGCAACCTCAGAGATTTGATAGCCGTACTCAACTATAATATATATCTCTACACTACACTCTTTTTCTCCAACTTCTACTTTAACCCCATTTGTAAGTCTTTTTTTCCCTAGCATTTTACTAACTTCATCTGCTACTCCACCTGCTAATTTATAAACTCCAGAAACATCTTGTGCTGCCTTTGCTGATATCGTCTTTACAACATCATCTGCTATTTTTATATTTCCTAACTCGTTCATAAAAACACCTCCGTAGATATTATACATATATTATTACATTTATTTAAAGTTTTTCCTAGCTATTATTTAATTTTTTTCAAAATTTTCTTCAATAAACTTCGTTGTAACTTTTCCTGCTCTATATACTTTATTATCTAATACCTCTAAATGGAACGGTATTGTCGTATCAATTCCCTCTATAATAAATTCATTTAAAGCTCTTTTCATCTTTTCTATAGCTTCTTCTCTAGTGATTCCATGGACAATAAGCTTTCCAATCATAGAGTCATAGTATGGAGAAATTTCATATCCTTGATATGAGTGTGAATCTACCCTAACTCCAGGTCCTCCAGGAACAATGTAAGTTTCTAATTTCCCTGGCGATGGTAAAAATCCTGCCGCTGTATCCTCTGCATTTATTCTACACTCAATTGCATGTCCAAATAACACAACATCCTCTTGAGATATGTTTATTCTTTCTCCTTCTGCAACTTTGATTTGTAATTTTATAATATCTATTCCAGTAACCATCTCAGTCACTGTATGTTCAACTTGAACTCTTGTATTCATTTCCATGAAATAGAAGTTATCATCTTTATCAACTAGAAATTCTAAAGTTCCTGCTGAATCGTAATTAATTGATTTTGCTAATTTTACAGCAGCTTCACCCATTGCTTTTCTAACTTTAGATGGCAATTTATATGATGGTGCTTCCTCTATTAACTTTTGATGTCTTCTTTGAATAGAACAATCTCTTTCTCCCAAGTGAATAACATTTCCATGTTTATCTCCCATAATTTGAATTTCAACGTGTCTTGGGTTTTCAACAAACTTCTCTATATAAACATCTGGATTTCCAAATGCAGACTCTGCTTCTGTTTGGGCAGCGATGATTTTGCTTTCTAACTCTTGTGGAGTTCTAGCTAATCTCATACCTTTTCCACCACCACCAGCAGTAGCTTTTATCATTACTGGATACCCTATTCTTTCTTCAACTTCTTTTCTAGCTTCCTCTATACTTCTTATAATTCCAGTTCCATTTGTCAATGGTACGTCATTTTCTATCGCAGTTTTTCTAGCTGTAGCTTTATCACCCATACTTTCAATAGCTTCTGGACTTGGTCCAATAAACGTTATGTTATGAGTTTGGCATATTCTTGCAAATCTAGCATTTTCAGATAAGAATCCATATCCAGGATGTATTGCATTTGCTCCTGTTATCTCTGCTGCTGCCAATATATTAGGTATTTTTAAATATGATTCTGTACTTAAAGGTCCCCCTATACAAACTGCTTCATCTGCTAATCTAACGTGTAAACTATCTTTATCTGCTTCTGAATATACAGCAACTGTTTTTATTCCTAACTCTCTTGCTGCTCTTATTATTCTAACAGCGATTTCACCTCTATTAGCAATCAATATCTTTTTAAACATAAAATCCTCCCAATTATCTTGCTGTGGCCTTTACTTTTAATAATACTTTACCGTAGTCAACTACTCCTCCATCTTCTACAGTTATCTCCACTACTTCTCCTCCTACTGTAGATTTTAAAGGTGTTTTTAATCCCATTACATAAATATAACCAAGATCTTGTCCTACTTTAATTTTATCACCTATTTTAACAGTATCTTTATAGAAATATTTTCCTATTCCTGTAGAAACTACAGTTTTTATATTCTCCTCTTTTTTACCCATCTCTTTCACAGGCTGTGGAGCTTCTTTAGGCATTACAACTTTTGGCTGTGGAGATTTTTTTATTTTTATTTTTAAATTTTCATTTTCCTCATAACTAATTTCAGTTAATCCACATTCACTTAAAACATTAATTAAATCTTCAATTTGAAACTCTTCTTTTTTCATAAGTTCCTCCATCAGTTTTTATCACTTATTTTAACATAATTTAAAAAATCATTCAAGGTTACATTACAAGTGTAATTTTATCTTATAACTACACTTTTTTCTCCTAACAACTCCTCTATTTTTCTTATTAATCTAGGAGTTACTTCAATGGTTAATTTTGAGTTTTTTATCTCTTTATTTCCATCAATATCTATAGCAAAACTTAAAGGAACTTCTCCTTTATTATCTAAAAGTATCTCTTTTAATCTATTATACTTGTCTTTAGATTTCTCATTAATTAATATATATATTCTATTTTTTTTACTAAACTCTATTGAATTTAAAGCTTTCATACTTTTTACAACTAATTTTTTATTTTCATTTCCATTAAAATAATCAATTTGAATGCTCCCATCTATTACTACTGCTTTACCTTCAAGTTCTATATTTAAATAATCTTTATACTCTCTTGGAAAAATAATTCCAGAAATTTGATCATAATAATCTTCAATAACAAAAGTGCACATAGGTTCTTTTGTTTTTTTTGTCAGTATTTTTTTCACATCCCTTAGTATACCATAAGTTTTAATTATATGCAGGGAATTTTCTAATTTTATTTCTGAAATTTTGTTCATTTTATATGTTTTTATTAGCCAATCATACTTATCTAGAGGATGTGCACTGTAATAAAATCCTAAAAACTCTTTTTCTTTTTCTAATTTTTCATCTGGGGTAAAATCTGTTACATCGGGTAAAACAAAATTTACCATCTCTGATTTTGCTCCTCCAAAAAGATTCATCTGCTGAATGTCATCCTCTTTTATTTTTTTATTGGCATAATCGATAACTTTCTCAATTGATTCTATCTTTTGCTTACGATTTCCAGGAAGAGAATCCAAAGCTCCAGAATAAACCAATGCTTCTATATTTTTTTTATTGAGCCCTTGTCCTCTCAATCTATAAATAAAATCCTCGTATCTTAAATAATTTCCATTTTTTTCAAATTCAACTTGAATTTTTTGAGCTAAACTTTCCCCAACATTCTTTATAGCTGCTAGGGAGAATCTAATTCCACCATTTTCTACTGTAAATTTAGATACTGGGTTATTAACATCTGATAATTTCAACTCTAATTTATGTGCTTTTGCATCCTCTATATAAAATGCAACATTTTCTACATTACTTTTTTCAGATGTCATTATGGAAGCATAATACTCCTCTGGATAAAAATATTTAAAATATGCTGTCCAATAAGCTATTAAAGCATAAGCTGCTGAATGGGATTTATTAAATCCATATCCTGCAAACTTATCTATCAAATCAAATATCTCTTCTGCTTTTTCTTTAGAATATCCATTATCTATAGATCTTTTAACAAACTTCTCCCTGTTTTCATCCATTATAGAAGCTTGTTTTTTCCCCATTGCTCTTCTCAAAAGATCAGCTTCTCCTAAAGAATAACTCGCCATTATATTAGCTATTTTCATTACTTGTTCTTGATATAGGATAACACCATATGTCTCTTTTAACACTTTTTCTAATGTTGGATGAGGATATTTTATCTCTTCTAATCCATTTTTACAATTTATAAAACTCTCAACCATTCCAGACCCTAACGGTCCAGGACGATAAAGAGCTAGTAATGCGATAACATCTTCAAATCTACTAGGCTTTAATTGAACTAATATTTTTCTTATACCTATAGATTCTAGTTGAAACACTCCTAAACTATCTCCTGATGAGAGCATTTCATAGACTGAAGCTTCATTTAATGAGATTTCTTCTAACTTTATATCTTTTCCTTTGCTTTCCTTAATATACTCAATAGTTCTCTGAATATTAGTTAAGTTTCTAAGTCCTAGAAAATCCATTTTAAGTAGACCTAGCTCCTCTAGTTCCTTCATTTGATATTGTGTAGAAATTTTATGATCCTTATTGTCACTGTATAAAGGAACTACCTCCATCAATGGATCTTTAGTTATTACAACTCCAGCAGCATGTATAGAAGCATGCCTAACTTTATTCTCTAATCTTTGGGACAGATTTACTAGATTTCTAATTTCACTGTCCTCTGTATATATATCTCTTAGCTCTGAATTTGCTTTCAATGCTTCCTCTAATGTGGAAAATGCAGGTATTAGTTTTGCTATCTTATCAACTTTAGCTAAGTTAACATCCAACACTCTTCCAACATCTCTTAGAGCTGCTCTAGCTTTCATTCTACCAAAAGTTATTATTTGTGCTACTTTATCTTCGCCATATTTTTGAGTAACATATTCAATTACTTCCTCTCTTCTCTCCTGACAAATATCTATATCTATATCTGGCATCGATATTCTCTCAGGATTTAAGAATCTTTCAAAAATCAGGTTATATTTTATTGGATCTAAATCTGTTATTTTTAAAGCATAAGCTACTAAACTTCCTGCCGCTGATCCTCTTCCTGGTCCAATTGGTATATTTTTTCCTTTTGCATAAGAGATAAAATCCCATACAACTATAAAATATTCCTCATAACCCATTTTCAAAATAACATCTAATTCATACTCTACTCTTTTTAGTAGTTCCTCATTTAAACCACTTGGATATCTTTGAGATAATCCTTTATAGACTATTTTTCTTAAAAACTCTCCTGGAGTTTTTACACAATTTGGGATTTCATACTTCGGAAACTTTAACTCTCCAAATTCCAAATTCAAATTACATTTTTCTGCTATCTCTTCAGTCATATCAATAGCATCAATAAATTCTTCGCCTAAAGAATTTATAACTTCCATTCTACTTTTTAAAAATAACTCTTTAGTTTCAATTTTCATTCTATTTGTATCTGAAACCTTAGCTCCAGTTTGAATGCAAATCACTAAATCTTGTAGTACATGATCACCTTCATAAACATAATGTGTATCATTTGTTGCTACACATTTTAGTTCATGTTTTTTAGAGTATCTTTGTAACTCTTTATTCAACTCTCTTTGACCATCGACTCCATTTCCTTGAACCTCTAAATAAAAATTTTCTTTACCAAAAATTTCTATATAGCTCATTATTTTTTCATCTATAATTTTTTCATTTTCATTTTCAAGAATTGCCCTTGAAACCTCTCCTTGCATACATGCTGATAAAGCTATGATACCCTCACTATGTTTTCTTAAAAACTCTTTATCCACACGAGGTCTATAATAAAATCCCTTCAAAAATCCTACTGAAGATATTTTTAAAAGATTTTTATAACCAGTTAGATTTTTAGCTAGAAGTATCAAATGAAAATTTCTTCCCTCTTTTTTTTCCATTTCAAATTCTGATACATATGCTTCAATACCAATAATTGGTTTAATACCTTTTTTCATAGCACATTTATAAAACTCTATAGCTCCGTACATATTCCCATGATCTGTAATAGCTATTGCTTTCATATTTAAACTTTTAGCTCTTTCTAAATACTCCTCTATTCTTCCAACCCCATCTAGGAGACTGTACTCTGTGTGTAAATGTAAATGAACAAAGTTTTTATTCATCTGCTCCTCCTCTTAATGGTTTTTCTACTTTAAAATTTTTATAAAAAACAGCAGTTCCAATTAAATATAAAACTACAGTTAGATAGTACGGAAAATTATACGATATATTTTCCATTAAATACCCTGCTATAATCATACTTATTGCTCTTGTTACATTAGATGACATAGATACTATGCTACTCATCAACGCTCTATTTTCATAATCTACGGTTTCTAAAGATATATTTTGAATAAGTGGTTGATTTAAGTTCATCAAAGTTGATCTCAACAAAAATGAAACTCCCAATATAAATATACCTTGAGGAAATGCAATTGAAATTAAAAATGGAATTGATAACAGTTGACATATTACAACGGTATTTTCTCTTCCTAATACTTTGGAAATATGTGGAACTAATAAACCTCCTATAACTAATCCCAATTGAGATAACCCCATAATAACTCCAACTTTTTCATTATCTATATTCAAAGAAAATTTTAAATATACACTAAAAAACGGAATTACTAATCCAGCTCCAAAACCTATAATTGTATTGTAAATAACAAATTTTAAAGCTTGTCCACTCATAACCTCTTTAAAACCTTTGAAAAAATCTTTGCTTTTCTTACTTTTTACTACCTCTCTATCGTTCAATCCATTTAAAGGATAAAAACTAAATAAAATTAAAAGAGCACAAAATAAATAAACCAATGGAATTGATTTTTCTGCTGCAAATATTTTTCCAAAAGTTTTAATTAATCTTCCAGCACCATAACTAGCACAAACAGTTCCTAAACTCTGACTCACAAAATTTTTACTAAAAACCTTTACTCTCTCTTTTTCTGTTGAGTTTTCAATTAAAAGTACTCCTATTGAAGAAAATGGAAATCCATATCCAAGCCCCATCACTCCTGAAAATAGTTTGATTAAAAATGGACTTGTTAAAAAACTTACTCCTAAAATTCCAATACTCATTAAAATCAGTCCCAATGAAATTGTTTTTTTGAAACCAATTTTTGAACTTAAATAAGCATTTAACATTGAGCCTAATGCAATTGATACACTCCCAATTGAGAGTACTTGACCTACTATTCCCTCTCCAAACCCTAAATTTTTAACATGTATTCCTGTAAAAACATTAAATACACCTGAAACTATGGCTGTTGTTATTACGTTTATCAAAATAACTCTATCTATTTGCTTCAACTTTATCTCCCCCTAAAATTGGCCTAGTATATTATACAATATAAATTTATAAAAAAAAATACTTCTAAATATTTATTAGAAGTACAAAAAAACGAAACGACCTTCCGGGGGGGATAGAAGGTCGTCTACAGGGGGGATTAAATAATACTTTTGTAAGTATAAAATCTTCTTATAATTAAAAAATTATTTCTAACTTTCTAATTACACTTTTTTGACGTAAAGTTTTTTTAAAAAGTTTTATTTTTTTATTTTTTTTCAAAAATATCTATATTCACTTCAATCGTAGTTTTTAATCTATCTAATGCAAATAATTTTTCAACACCCTTTTGTGGACTTCTCCATCTATAAGGAGTCATGTTAAATAAATTTTCTATACTTTCTTTTTCTAAAATTTCCGTTTCATACTTTAAATTTACAGTTTCTAAATGATTAAATATTTTTAAATCCTCTATAGGAGAGTAGAACTCTTTTCTTACAGATTCGTAAACTACCTCTTTTAATTGTAATAGATGATTCTCACCAGTTGAAACAACTATTAACTTTCCACCCTTTTTTAAAGTTCTCATATTTTCTTCTGGTATTATTTTAGCAAACATACAGATTATAAAATCTAATGATTCATCCTCTATTGGTAAAGAGCTTGCACTTGCTACAATCCATTCCATATTTTTATATGACTTTGCTGCTGAAATAACAGCCTCTTTTGAAATATCTATTCCTACAATATCACTCTTTATATTTAGTGCATCTAGTTTTTCTTTTAATCTATTTGTATAATATCCCTCTCCACAACCTATATCTAGTATATTTAACTCTTTTTTATTATCTAAGTAATTCTCAACAATTTGATTAACACCATCAGATATTCCTTTGTAATAACCTTTCTCTAAATAGTTTTTTCTACTTAAGACCATCTCTTTATTGTCACCAGGAATTTTACTGTTTTTCTGATTAGATAATAATAAGTTTACATGACCATATTTTGAGACATCAAAGTTATGATTTCCCTCACATATATATTTTCTTTCTATTCTTGTCATTTTTTTATTACAAACTGGACAAATTATCATTTTATCTACCTCACTATTTTTTTCTCTTCTGTATATTATATCATATATTTTATGTTATAATATGTTAAAAAATATTGGTGGTGATTAATTTATGTATGAAAATTTTTTTAATGATTTTATCGTTAATTTTTATGAAAAAATTGAAGATGAATTCGAAATATTAATGAAAAAAGAAAAAACTAAGAAATTATCTGTTGGAAATTTAGAGATAGACGTTATAGATTACCTTGATGATAGTAAAACACCTATTATTGAAACTATAAAAGATGGCGAAACTGGAGTTGAAATCTTTCTTAAGAACAAGGAACAAATTCCATCTCCATACAGTGTAGAAGAGATTTATCATCCATTTTCTTTAGCTGTTTTAGTTGATAAATTAATAAAAAAAAGTAAATACGTGGAGATTTTAGAAAATTTTTATGTACAATCAGAAATGTTCGCAAGAGATTTTTTAAAGAAACAACAATTAGATTCACTAGATATTACAACAGAAGGTTTCGAAATTTTTGCTATTTCTAAAGCTACAGGTACATATAAAATTGCTGAAGGAGTTGTTACAGAAATTCTTTTAATAAATGATAGAGTTTTTGTACATATAAAAAATGAAGATGACGAGGTAATTACGGCTCATGTCGTTGAATGTAATGCTGCAGATTTAGCAATGCTTTTAAATAATATTTTAAATAAATAATAACTAAAAAATGGCGGTAGAAAACTACCGCCATTAATATATAACTTGAAAATCTTTAAATTCTGGTTTATCTAATATCTCTTCATCTATCTCACTAACGTGACTCATAGAAGAACCTATCTTTAAATATTTTTTAAAATTATCTATTAGTTTTTCATCTCCTTGAGCAAAAACTTCTACATTATCATTTGGTAAATTTTTTACACTACCAGTAACTCCAATTCTTGTGGCATTTAAATATGTTGTTATTCTATATCCAACACCTTGAACTTCACCTTTAACTATAAAATGATATGTTTTCATTTTTACCTCCTCAAAACTATTTCTATCTAGATAAAATTTCAACAATTTTTAATATTACTTTTACTGATTGCTCCATTGATTCTATTGGAATAAACTCAAATTTACCGTGAAAGTTATGTCCACCTGTGAATATGTTTGGACAAGGTAATCCTTTAAACGACAGTCTTGCTCCGTCAGTTCCACCTCTAATTGGTTTTATTATTGGTTTTACTCCAACCTCTAGCATTGCATTTTTTGCTAAATCTACAATATGATAAACTGGTTCTATCATCTCTCTCATATTATAATAGCTATCTTTTAATGTTAGAATTATCTCTGCATCTTTGTGTTTTCCTTGAAGATATTTTACAGCATTTTCAATCAGTTCCTTCTTTTCTAAAAACTTCTCTTTTGAATGATCTCTTATTATATAATCTATCTCTGTTGTTTCTATTGTTCCTTTGAAATTCGTTAATAAAAAGAATCCTTCATAACCTTCTGTATATTCAGGTCTTTCATTAGCTGGTAACATAGCATTTAGTTCCATTGCTAATAACATAGCATTTATCATCTTATTTTTTGAAGCTCCCGGATGAATATCTCTTCCCTTGATTACTATATTTGCTGATGCAGCATTGAAGTTTTCAAACTCTAACTCTCCAATTTCTCCACCGTCAATTGTATAGGCAAACTTTGCTCCAAATTTTTCTACATCAAATAGATTTGCTCCTCTTCCTATCTCTTCATCAGGAGTTATTCCTATTTTAATCTCTCCATGTTCAATAGTTGGATTCTCTTTTAAATATTTTAATGCTGTCATTATTTCAACTATACCAGCTTTGTCATCTGCTCCTAAAAGCGTTGTTCCATCTGTTACAATTAATCTCTGATTTACATATTTTTTTAACTCTGGAAAATCTTTTACTGTCATTGATATATTTAAATCACTATTTAATATAATATCATTCCCATCATAGTTCTCTATAACTCTTGGTTTTACATCTTTTCCATTAAATGAAGGAGCTGTATCCATGTGTGCTATAAATCCAATTGTTGGAATACTCTTTTGTGTATTTGATGGCAGTGTCCCCATAATATATCCATTTTCATCTAATGATATATCTACTAAACCAATCTCCTCTAAATCTTTAACTATAATCTTAGCTAAATTCCATTGAATCTCACTACTTGGACACGATTGACTTTTAGCATCTGCTGTTGTATCAATCTGAACATACTGTAAAAACTTTTCTACTAAAAAACTCATTTTTCCTCCCAAAATTTACTTAAAATTATTTAACCCACATATAAATTAGCATAATTTGTTTGAAAAAAATAGTCTATTTTGCAAATTTATCAAAAATATGTTAACATCTTATGTAAAATAAATTTTGTGAGGTTAAAATTTGAGATTAGAAAAATACTTAGTTCTCTGTGGTGTTGCAAGTAGAAAAAAAATTAAAGCCGCAATTGCCCAAGGAAGAGTTACTGTTAATGGTAATATTGAAGTTAATGATGCAACTGATGTTGAATGGGGAGAAGATATTATTACTTTTGATGGAGTAATTCCAGAGAAAAAACAATTGAAATACTATATTATGTATAAAATATCAGGATATATAACTGCCATGGAAGATGATAATAAAAAAACTGTTGCTGAACTTCTACCTGAATATATTGATAAAAATTCTGTTTTCCCTGTAGGGCGACTTGATCGTGATACAGAGGGGGTTCTACTCTTTACAAGTGATGGAGATTTAAGTCATGCTATGGCTCATCCAGATAGAAATATGGAAAAAACATACTATGTTGAACTAGATAGAGAAATTTCCCAAGAGGATATCGTCGCTTTAGAACAAGGTGTAGTTTTAGATACTAACTATACTGCACTTCCAGGTAAAGTGGAATATTTAACCTCTAAAAGTATCCACTTAACTATTACAGAGGGGAAATATCATCAAGTTAAAAAAATGTTAAAAGCTGTTAAAAATAAAGTTATCTATCTTAAGAGGGTAAAGTTTGGTAATTTAACTCTTGAGGGGATGACTCCTGGTGAAGTTAAAGAGATTCAAAGGGAAGATATTATTATATAAAAAAGATGCTGAAAAATTTTCAGCATCTTTTTTTATCCTATTACTAAATAAGTTACAAAAGTAGAAAGAGCTAATATAAATCCTATTGCACATTCATAAGGGATTAATTTTAATCTTTCTTCTAACTTTGTATTGCTAGCTCCACCTGTACTATGGAAAAATGATCCATGAGGTAGGTGATCTAAAACTGTTGCTCCTGAGTTTACCATTGCGGCTCCCCAAACAGCACTTACTCCTGCTGCTAATATCACTCCAGAAAATGTTGCTGATGCTATTGTCGCTCCAGCTGTTGTTGAAGCTGTTGCTCCTGACATTAAAGCCCCTGCTATCGGTGCTATCAATTGCTCACTAATATTTGCTTTCCCTAAAACTGATAGTATAACATCTTTTAATGTTGAATTTTTTATTATTCCAGCAACTGTTCCTGTACCTATTAAAAGAATAGCTACTCCTGACATCTTTTGTAAACCATATTCCATAGATTCTTTTAACTTTGAAGTTTTTCCCATTGCTACAATTCCAACTAATCCTCCAACTGGAAGTGCAATTAATGGATCTATATTAATTCCAGCTATAGGTCTTAAAGCTAATAAACTTATTGTTATAATTGGACCTATTATACTCCCAAAAAAACTTGGTAAATTTTCTTCACTCCCCTGCTCAATTTCATTTTCTAAAACCTTTTCACCCTTTTCAACTAAAAATTTAGCTATTAAAATTGTTGCAAATAATCCAACTATTGCTGGTATTATATTTACCCACATAACAGATGGAAGTGGTGCTCCAAAGTTTTCTGCTGCTGCTATTGTATTTGGATTTGGCGATATTATATTTCCTGATTTTCCACCACCTATCATCGCACATAGCATTGCCATTTTAGATATTTTTAATCTTTTTGCAATAGCTAAAGCTATTGGTGATACAGTTATTACTGCTACATCTATAAATACTCCTATTGCCGTTAAAATAAGAGCTGATAAAGCTAACGCAAATATTGCTCTTTTTTCTCCTAAAGTATCTATAATTGTTTCAGCTATTTTTGTAGCTGCTTCTGTTTTTATCAATATTCCTGCTAAAATACCAGCTGTTAAAATTCTAACTATAGCTGGTGTTACATCCTTTACTCCACTAATCATTAGATTTACTGTTTCTGGAAGAGATACTCCTCCTGCTAATCCTCCTATTATAGCACCTAAAATTAAACTATAAGCTGGATTAGCTTTTCTCATTATCAATATTATAGCTATTATTAATCCCAATACTGCTCCAAACGCTGTCATTTTTGCCTCCTATTTTATTTTGAGTATTTTTTCTCACAAACTTTTATCAATCTAAATATCTCCTCAGTATTTCCTTTTACAAACTTTTCAGCTGTCTCTTTTTTCATAGCCTCTTCCAATGTTATTGGATAATTTATTATTGAAAAGAAGCTATCTATTCCTTTTTCATGAGTTTGTACTGCATCATCTGTTACTCCTCCTGCTAATGCTATTACAGGAATATCAAATTTTTTAGCTATCTTTGCAACTCCTACGGGAGCTTTTCCCATAGCTGTCTGATGATCTAGTCTACCTTCTCCTGTTATAACAAAATCACACTCTAACAACTCTTTTTCTAAACCTACTTTCTCTAATATCATATCTATTCCTGGAGACAACTTACCATTTAAGAAAGCTACTAAACCTCCTCCTAAACCTCCTGCAGCACCAGCTCCTGAAAGATTAGAAATATCTATATGTAACTCTTTTTTTATTACCTCTGATAAATCCTTCAATCCCTTATCTAGTTCCTGTACCATATCCTCAGTGGCACCCTTTTGTCTTGAATAAATCTCTGCAGCACCTTTTGGACCATAGAAAGGGTTATCAACATCACAAGCTACTAAAAACTTACAATCTTTTAATTCAGGTAATCTTTCTGTTGAATCTATATATTTTACCTTAGATAGAATCTCTCCTCCAAATCCTAATTCTTTTTTGTTTTCATCTAGAAATTTATATCCTAAAGCTTGTAACATACCAAGACCTGCGTCATTTGTAGCACTTCCACCTATTCCAACTATAAATTCACGACACCCTTTTAATACTGCATCTTTTATTAACTCTCCTGTCCCATAAGTAGTTGTCTTCATAGGATTTCTTTTTTCCACTGGTATTAATGGCAATCCTGATGCTTCTGCCATCTCAATTACCGCAGTTTTTCCATCTCCCATTATCCCATATCTAGCTTCAATTTTTTCCATAAGAGGATTATTTACTGCTACTGTTACAAATTTACCTTTTGTTCCTTCAACTAAAGAGCTTACTGTTCCCTCTCCTCCGTCAGCAATTGGTACCTTTATTACTTGAGCCTCTGGATATACTCTTTTTACTCCAACTTCTATCGCTTGTCCAAGTTCAAAAGAGCTTAAACTTCCTTTAAACGAATCTATAGCCACTACTACTTTCATAACTCCTCCTATATACATTTTTAGTTATTTTACTTATTTTAGTATGGATATCCTTTTTTTTCAATACTATTTTAAAATAAAAAAAGTGTTGAGAATCCTCAACACTAGATAATTATCTTTTCTGTCACACTTTTATTTTCTTTTAAGTAACTGGCTAAATAAACAAATGGTGTATCCATTGTAGCTACTATAACTTTCATAACATAAGTTACTATAAATATTTCTACTAAAACTTCAACTGGATAAATCCCTGCAAAAGCAATTGTTGTGAAAATTAGATTATCAATCAATTGACTTACTAAGGTGCTAAAATTATTTCTTATCCAAATATGCTTTTTAGCTGGAAATCTATTTTTCCAAAACTTATAAGCCCAAACATCATGTCTTTGTGAAACTCCATATGCAACCAATCCTGCAAAAAGTATTCTAGGCATAAAATCAAATATCATTTTTAAACTTTTAAAATTTTCTGCTCCAGCTTGAACTGTACTTGGAACAAATGATACCGCTATTTTCATTATTACTGCTGTTACAATCATACTTACAAACCCTAATTTAACAGCACTTTTTGCTTCCTCTTCACCATAATTTTCAGATAGAATATCTGTCACTAAAAATCCACCTGCATACATTATATTTCCCAAAGTTGTTTCAAATCCAAAAAGATTTACCAAAAGTACTACCTGAATATTTGCTAATATACTACTTATTGGAACCCAAATAAAAAGCCCTAACTTTCCAAATTTCTTATATATAAAAATTATGCTAAAAAAATTAACAAAAAGCATTACTACCCATAAAATTTCATTTCTCATAACTATCTCCTTAAAAAATTATTGTTCAAAAACTCCTAAATCTTTATTATCAATCAATAGTTCTACTCTTGAATCATCTTGTAATTGACCATAATTTTCTACAAACCATTTTACAAGTTCTTCATCTCTTTCAACTTCAGTTCCATTATTTATAAATATATTTACAGTTATACTTTTAAAGTACTTTAATCCAAGTTCAATATCTTTTTTTATCATCTCTTTTGTTTGACCTTTTACACAAATTAATAGACAAACTGAATATAATTTTTCACTTAACTCTTCAATTTCTGGTGTGTCTATTTTGAAGTTTTTTCCATACGAGTTTATTCTAAAATCATTATCAAATGTTTCCATTCCCATTCTAAATCTTATATCTATACCTTTGAAAAACTCTCTAATTTCATCTAATCTATTTTTATATCCATAATAAATTTCAAAGTATAGCAATTTTATATTTTTATCAAAAACAACTTCCCTAATTCTTTCTAATGTTTTCGTAGGTAGCTCAAACACTGACCCTGAGTTTATTACTTCTAAAGCTCCAAACTCTCCTGTAACCTCTTGTAAAGTTTCCAAATTAACCTTATCTATCTCCAATTCATCCGTTGAATTATCCTCTATATAATTACAAAACTTACACTTCCCATATTTACATGGAAAACTTTTTAATAAAACAATCTCTCTTTTATTTTTATTTTCTATCTTACTGTATCTAATTCCCATTTTCTTCTCCTAACTTTATTTTTAAATAAAAAAAGAGCAGGAAACTCCTGCTCAAATTTAAAAAAAGGGTATAAATCTCCCTTGTATTTTAATACTTTAAGCCTAGTTTTTTTTAGATGGAGGTTTCCGAACATCTACCATAATATTATGGATTTATATTTATTTTACTCTTAATTTTATCATAGTTTTAAAATAAAATCAATTCTATAAGATAAAAAAGAGATTGTATTAATTATAATACAATCTCTAAAATATTAGTCGTTAAATTTTGGTGCTGCTTCCTCTTTTATCATACCTATAAAGTTTTCTAATGACATAGATTCTTGATTTTGAGAACCAAATCTTCTTACATTTACTTCTCTATTCTCTACTTCATTTTTTCCAATTATTAATTGAACTGGAACTTTATATCTTCCATTAGCTTCTCTAATTTTATATCCAATAGATTCAGCTCTTGTATCTATCTCTGCTCTTATTCCAGCATCTTTTAGCATATCCACAACTTCTTGTGCATAAGGAGCAACTTCATCATTTATAGTTAATACTTTAACTTGACAAGGTGCTAACCAAGTTGGGAACGCCCCTGCATAATGCTCTATTAAGATTCCCATAAATCTTTCTAAAGATCCATAAACAACTCTATGAATCATTACTGGTCTATGCTTTTCTCCGTCTTCTCCAACATAAGAGATATCAAATCTCTCTGGTAAGTTAAAGTCTAGTTGAATAGTTCCACACTGCCAAGTTCTTCCTATAGCATCTTTAATTTTAAAGTCTAATTTCGGTCCGTAGAATGCTCCATCTCCTGGATTTAATTTATAATCTCTTCCTAATCTCTTTAAAGCTCCCTCTAATGCAGATTCAGCTTTATCCCAAATCTCCTGAGCTCCGATAGCTTTTTCAGGTCTTGTTGATAACTCAATCGCATACTCAAATCCAAATAATCCTCTATAGAACTTATCTATTAAGTTTACTACTCCTATAATCTCATCTTCTATCTGCTCAGGAGTCATAAAGATGTGAGCATCGTCTTGAGTAAAGTTTCTTACTCTCATTAATCCATGAAGAGCTCCTGAAAACTCATGTCTATGAACAATTCCTAACTCTCCCGCTCTTATTGGTAAATCTTTATATGAATGCATCCCATGCTTATATACTAAAACTCCACCTGGACAGTTCATTGGTTTTATAGCAAACTCTGTTTCATCAATTTCAGATGTATACATATTTTCTCTATAATTCATCCAGTGTCCTGAAGTTTCCCATAACTCTTTATTTAACATTATTGGAGTTTGGATCATTTCATATCCAGCTTTTTCATGCTCTCTTCTCCATAAATCTGTTAAAACATTTCTCATCTTCATTCCGTTTGGTAAGAAGAATGGGAACCCTGGTCCGAAATCACTTGTAAAGAATAACTCTAACTCTCTTCCTAGCTTTCTGTGATCTCTTTTCTCAGCTTCTTCTAGAAACTTTAGATGTGCTTTTAATTGAGGCTCAGTTGCAAATGCAAATCCATAGATTCTTTGTAACATTTTGTTATTAGAATCTCCTCTCCAGTAAGCTCCAGCCACTGACTTTAATTTAAAAGCTTTTAAATATGATGTTGAAGGTACATGTGGCCCTCTACATAAATCTATGAAATCTCCTTGCTTATAAAATGTTAACATCTCATTAGCTGGAATACTTTCAATGATTTCTACTTTATAAGTTTCCCCAAGATTCTTAAAGTGCTCTACAGCCTCATCTCTAGTCATCTCTATTCTTTCAACTTTTATATTTTCTTTTGTAATTTTCTTCATTTCAGCTTCAATTTTTTCTAAATCTTCATCTGTAAATTGATTCTCAGGATCAAAATCATAGTAGAATCCATTCTCTATTGCTGGACCTATTGCTACTTTAGTTCCTGGGAAAAGTCTTGTAACTGCTTGTGCCAATAGGTGTGCAGTTGAGTGCTTTATTATCTCTTCTCCATCTTCAGTTTCAGGAGTTATTATTTCAACATGAGCATCTCTATCTAGTACATAGCTCATATCAACTTCCTTCCCATCTACTTTTGCTCCAACAGCCTTCTTAGCTAAAGAGTTACTAATTGACTTTGCAATTTCAAACATATTTACACTGTTTTCAAACTCTTTTATATCTCCACTTGGTAATATTACTTTCATGTTTTTCTCCTTTTCTTCTATAAATATATTAATCCTCTAGATCATCTATTTTAATTCCATTAAATAGATATGTGTCTGGAGTTGTCTTTTTATTTTGATCAGTTGTTGCACCTAATCCAAATATATTACTTGTTGGGAATGTCAATAGTTTAAATTGGATAGCCATACTCCACTCATAATCTTTAGTTCTATATGAGTAATCTCTTTCATAAGCTACTGCCCACTCATAGTATCCGAACTCTTTTCCTATCTCGACACCAAAGCCATCAAATGTGCTTCTTCCATTATCATCAGTTGATCCTGCAAGTTGATCATAAAATTTAACGTATGCTTTTGTTCTCCAACCTTCACTTGGTTTTCCTACTTTTGCATGTAAGCTAAACTCATGCTCTCTTTCTGAATCTCTCCAATCTAATTTTTTCTCATCTGATACCCCATAGTTTGTATAGTTAGATTTTTGATTATAGATGTAACCTACTCCTATTCTATTATATGAATAGAACAATCTTCCTTCTAACTCTTCTAGTGACTTTAAATAATCACCAGTCATTTCATATCTCTTATCATTTCTCTGCATCATAAGAGATGTATGGAAACCTCTTTTGTAATCTCCAAAATATGTTCTATCATCAATTATTCTATTTAAATTAAATGTTCTAGCTCTAGAGTTTTCTCTATCTTCAAGAACTTGTCTAATTCTATCTATTTCAACTTGTGATAATTGGTCTGGAGTTTTCTTATACTCTGAAGAAGCATATGAAACTAACTCTGCATCTGTAAATCTCTTATCTTTATATGTATAAGCTAAATAAACTACATCTGAATTATAATTAGATAGTGATGTATTCCAATCTCCAGCATTTTTATAATCTTCATAACTAGCTCTATACAGATGCTCTACATCTCCACCTACTAAATATGAAACTGAATAAGTTTTATTTTTAGTATTGATTACTTTTGCTCCTGACTCATCTCTTTCATCTTTACCTTGAATATACTCGAGATTTAACTTATTTTTTCCAAAATCATAAGTATAACCATATACATCTTCTCTAATTTTTTCCTCAGCATTATTTACATTTTTGTTAGGATCTATACTTTCTATTTCCCATATGCTTGAATCTATTCTACGATTTTTATAATAGAAATAGTTATTTGCATATCTATAGTTAGCACCATAGTTTTCAAAAGTTAAATCATTATGGTTTTCTTTTTTTGTATTGTAGTCTGTAAATCTTTTATCTAAACCATATTCTAAACCAAAACTATTTTCATCATCTATTAAAAAGTCTAACTTTTGATTTAAAACTTCGCCTTTTTTATCATCATTACTAGCTCTTTTTATATCTTTATAATCTATTGTATAGATTGTTTGAGTATTTCCTAAATCAAATATTAATGTATCTGATACTTCGCTTACATTCTCTTTGTGATACATTCTTCTATCACTCGTCATTTTTGAATCTGAGTCATAAGAATAATCCTGATACATATATGTTAACCTATTATTTAAAGCTAGGTCTGTTACTCTCTCTCTATTATCACTATTATCAAGCAGAGTTATATCATGAGCAAATCCAGCTCTAACTCTAGTCGATTTATCCTCTGTTGAAATCTCTTTATCAACATAACCTTTGTCATATTGATCAAATCTAAGGTTTCCATACAGTTCTAAATTTCCTAGTGACCCTAACGAAAGCTTTTCATTAGATAATCCCACTTCGTAAAAATCTGATTCATTCATATAAACTCTGTAAGCATTTCTGTCCCACGGATTATTAAAATCACTATAGGTATAGATTCCTTCTCTATCCCATATCTCCTCTTTAGTGTTACCACCAGCAACAGTTAATTTGAAGTTGTCATACATAAAATCTATGTAACCTCTATTTTCTATAGTTCTATTGTAGATTATATTTTCGTATCTATTGTATTGTGTATCCCTATAGTTATTGGTAGCGTTATCTAGTTTTATTCCATTTTTTTTATCTTTCCAATACATAGCAGTTTCTCTAAATGGATCACTTTGAAGATTTAGTTTATGCTCAAACTCAGTATAGTCATAGCCAACTTTATAAAATATATTTTTATATAAATAATACTCCCCTAGAGAAGTTTTTAAATCCTTACTATCATATATACTATATTGCTCTACTGTCCACGGAGTATAATCAAATTTTATTCCATAAAAACCTTGATTATCTAGCTTACTAAAGTTAGGATCTCTTTCCCAAGAGTTTAGCTCCCTGAATCTATTTCCTGTTTTATCGTCATAAGATATATTAATTTTATTTACTTTATCATTAAAATTAAATCCAAAGTTTTCTGCTCTTGACTGTAAATCCTGTTTTGTAGATCCTGGATCCATATCATAAAGATAGTTATAGTATGCTCCCACTGAGTATCTATCATTCTCTTTCTTTATAGATACATCACTTGTTAAATCATAATCTGCTGACGATCCATAGTCCATATCATCTAACTGATCTGCAACTATTACTCCATATACTTTTTTATCAGAAACAAGATTAACATCAGCTTTAATGGTGATGTCTTTTTCCTCTCCTAAATTTGTTAGCTCTGTATTTAGTGTATAAAATCCTAAGCTTCCACCTTTATCTGGAACTCCATCGATATACTTCCAAGTATCCCCTTCTTTTTGTCGATAAAAATACTTATCAATTGCATCATCTAGGGTTGGAATCATATTGTATGTGGCATTTTTATAGTTTAAATTTAAAAATCCGTATTCACCAGAATAGTTATGGTTGTAATTGAAATCCCATCTATTAAAATTTCTTTCTACATCATTTCCATCAGCTTTTTTATCTATTAACCAATCATTGATATTTAACTGTCCTTTTCCATAAGTTCCAAAATCATACCAATTTTCCATTCGACCTATTAAAAGTCCTATTCTATCTCCAAATTTTGGTGCTATACCACCTTTAAATTTGCTATCTTTATCTCCCCATAAAACTCCTGATGTAATGTACCATCCATAATCATCATCATTTCCCCAACTTGGAAATAAAGGAACTTCTGATCCTTGTCTTATATTAAATCTATACCACGGCAATGAAAATGGGATTATGTCTGTATCTCCTATGAAAAGATTTGTATTTCTAAAGGTTACCTGCTTATCTGGTTCAATTACTATTGTGTCAGATTGTAAATGATACCCTACCTCTTCTGGATTTCTATTTACAAGAATTTTAGGGTCTGTTGTAAACCAGGCTTCTCTTAAATAAGTTTTTCCATTTAAGTATTCAGTTTTATTTCCACCAAAATAAATTCTATCATTTGGTTTCTCTGCTCCTGTCACTTGACCAACTTCAAGATATCCAAAGCTTTTACCAAAACTTCCAGTTTTTCCCTCTGTATCAAACTCTCCATTTAGTGAGTCCATTCTCAATTTTCCTGTAGGCTCATCTGCTTCTAGATAGAACTCTCCTGGAATATAAGCTCTATTTTTTTCTCTGTCAACTTTAACTTCAAAAGCTTTTAACTTTAAAGATCCATATCTTACATTTACTCCATCTGTTGAAGTCATCGTATCTGAATTCAAGTCTATCTCAACTTCGTTTTGTAAATTATCAATCTTTTCTGTTTGCGCTTTTAAACTGGTTATAGCAACAACCATTAAAGCTAAAATTAAATAGATTTTACTTTTCATTGGCCCTCCCATTTTCCCATTTTATGTTAATTTCAATTATACCATAAAACAAAAAAGGTTGCCAGTAGCAACCTTTTTATTTATTATTTTAATAAGAATTCAATTTTTCTAAAAGCTCTGATTTTTGTCTTAACCCAACGATTTGATCAACTTTAACTCCATCTTTGAATATTATCATTGTTGGAATACTTCTAATTCCGTAATCTCCTGCTAAGTCTCCACTTTCATCTACATTTACTTTACAAATCTTTGCTTCAGCCTCTCCTGAAAGTTCCTCTAAAATTGGAGCTAACATTTTACAAGGTCCACACCAATCAGCCCAGAAGTCAACTAATACTAATCCTTTTGTTTCAATTACTTCACTTTTAAAATTTGAATTATTTAAACTTAAAACCTTTCCCATTCTTTCCTCCTTACTATGGAAAATATTCCTTTAAATATATTTGTACTTTAACATAGACAAGTATTTTTGTCAATTTTAATTTACTACCTACTTATAGAACTTTTTTAATAGATTTCCTTTTTTTTCTTTATCTTTTAATCCTTTTATTATAACTATACCTTTTTCTGTATCTCCAATTAGTATTCCAGAGGATAATTCATTATTTTTAAAGTTTAATTTTTTATAGATTAAAGCGTCGTAGTCCCTTTCACAAATAGAATCTTGAGTTTCTAAAACACCACCTACTGAGAATATTTTTGTTCCCATTCCTTCAAATGTAACTGGTTGGATTTTTTCTTCATATTTTTCATCAATTCCAATAGTGTTAAGACCTGCTATCTTTCCTTGATCTGAAGAGATTTGCCACAGTCCAATTACATTCCCTTTATATTCAGCTACATCTCCACACGCATATATATCTTTTATAGAGGTTTCCATTTTTTCATTGATAACTATCCCTCTATTGACAACTATGTTAGCCTTTTCTGCTAGCTCTTTATTTGGAATTATTCCTGAACTAATTATAACAATATCAGCTTCAATTACTTCTCCACTATCCAAATGAATTCCCTCTACTCTCTGAGTTCCATCAAATTTTTCTGCCTTAGAATTTTTGTAAAGTTTTATATTACTATTCTCAATACATGTTTCAAATATTTTTGACCCCTCTTCATCAAGTTGTCTCGGAAGCATTCTTTGCATCATTTCAACAACCGATACTTCTAGTCCTAACTTTTGAAGTCCACATGCCGATTCTAATCCTAAAACTCCTCCACCTATTACAACAGCTTTTTTCTTTCCTATGCTATAGTTTTTAATTGCATCTACGTCCTCTTTACTTCTAACAGTAAATATACCATCTAAGTTGGAGTTTCCAATACTAGGAACCATTGCTCTTGCTCCTGTAGCTATTACAAGTTTGTCATATGATATATCTTGTCCACCTTTAATATTAAGAATTTTATTTTTAGAATCAATATTTTCAACCGTTGTCTCTAAGGAAACTTCAATTTTCTTTTCTTTATACCACTCTTCTGATTTTACTAAAAAATTTTCTCTAGAAATATCCTCCCCTATCATCTCAGATAGTAGTGTTCTGTAATATGGATACTCACTTTCTTTAGACAAAATAAGTATTTTTGCTCTATCATTTCTTTCTCTAATTATCTGAGCAGTAGATAAGGCTGCAACTCCTCCACCTATTATAACTATTTTTTCTTCAACATCATTTTTTTCTATTTTTTCTTCCAGTGATGATGGTACAAAATACTCACTTCCAACTCCACATGCTGGACAAATCTCTGGTGAATCAATTTGGACATATGACTCTCCACAAACACTACATGTCCATCTCATTAATTTTCTATCTGGGTTTAAGTTCTCCATAACTGTATCCACCACCTTTTCTGGAAGAGTTTTTAAGCACATATGTTTTGCAAACTCTTTTCCAAATTCAAATGCAGCATCCAACTCTTTTCTCGAAGCTCTAAAATTAACTTTCATTCCATCTATAACATGCATTCTTAACTCTTTTAATCTCGATATTATATTAGGAACCGCTTCTCCACTCCATCCATAGCTTCCAAATGCTGAAACATATTTTCCTCCATGAACGATTGGATTTAATGTTGTCAATAAGTTCCAAATTACTGGTAATGTATCTCCATTTATCGTACAACTCCCAAATAATATCCCATCTGCCCATTGAAACTCTCTTAGAATCTCTCCTTCTAGTTTTCCAAAATTCGCTATATCTAAGTCATAACTTTTTACCTCTATTGTAGAGTTATAATCTTTTATACCTTTTTCAATCTCTTGAGCTAACTCTCTCGTATATCCATAAGCTGTTGCATATGGAATTATGATGCTTTTAAATTCGTTTGGATTTTTAACTGTAGACCAACTTTTATATGTCTGTATAATTTTATCTATATCAATATCCAAAATAGGTCCATGCCCTGGAAGTATCATATCTATCTTTAAATCTTTAATTTTTTCAATTCCCTCTAACATATATTTTCTAAAGGGTGAAAATATACACATATAATAATATCTTAAAGCAACCATATAATCTTTTTGTCTTTCAACTGGAATTTTTGATAATAAAATTCCATCAAAGCTAAAATGTGAACCAAAAGAGTCACACGTCACTAAAAGCTTATCTTCCTCTATATACGTATATATAGAATCTGGCCAATGTAAAAATGGTGCCGATATAAATTTTAAAGTTTTATTTCCTAAAGATAACGTATCATCTTGACCTACGACTATATGTGGGAAGTCTTTATTCAATATCCCCCCTAAAAATTCGATTGTATTTTTTGATCCAACAACTTTAGCATTTGGTGCTAAGTCTAATAGCTTGCCAACAGAACCTGTATGGTCTGGTTCAGTATGGTTTAATACAATATAATCAATTTTACTGACATCATCTAAGCATGTCTTCAATCTTTCTAAAAACTCTTGAAACTTCCCTTCCTTTACAGTTTCAAAAACTGCTATTTTCTCGCTTCCCTTAACTAAGAAGGAGTTATACGTTGTTCCAAATTCAGTTTCCATAATTACATCAAACACTTTCAGATCTGGATTTAATGCTCCAACCCAATAGATTCCATCTCTTAATTTAAAAGAATTCATAAGCCCACCTCGATTTTTATTTACCTTCTTTTTCTCTTTCCGCTTGAGATTTTGTTACATAGTATGGCTCAAGAGTGAATAGATTATCCTCTTTAGCTTCAGCTAATTCAGCCAATAAAGAAGCTCTAGATATATTTAAAGATTTTTTAATAAATATACATTTATCTCCCAATCTTTCTTTTATTATATCTTCATACACAAAAGCTCCATCTCCAACAAATACCGTTTCCTCATTCACACCCTTCAATATATTCTCTAGCTCTTCAGCCATATATTCTCCATCTAACGTGAAGGCACCATTCTTTTTCTTATATACTCCAGAGAAAACTCTTTCCTTTCTTGCATCCAACATTGCTATAACTTTTTTATCTCCACTATAGATATTGGCAAGCATATCCAATTCGTTTATTCCTGCAATTGGTTTTTTTAAAGCATATGCTAGTCCTTTAGCTAGTCCAACTCCAATTCTTATTCCAGTAAACGAACCTGGACCTATACTTACAGCAATTTTATCAATCTCTTTTTTATCTATTCCAGTTAAATTAAACAGGGTATCTATTGTTGTCATTGTTATCGCTGAGTGGTTCTGTTTAACATTTAAAGTTATCTCTCCTACGACACCTTTTTTATTATCATATATAGCTACTGTTCCTATATTTGTAGATGTATCAATTGCTAAAATCAACATATTTTAACATCTCCTCCTCTTTATTTTTATCTCCTATATATTCTAAATTAACACTTCTAACCTCTTGATCTTCTTTATCTAAAGCATATTCAAACTCTATTTTTATATATTTTTTAGGCAGCTCGCTTTCGATTATATTTGCCCACTCTATAAGGGCCACTCCATCGTTATTTATATAATCTTCATAACCTATTTCATAAATCTCTTCTGGGCTTCCCAGTCTATACACGTCAAAATGATAAAGAGGTAATCTTCCATCTAAATACTCTAAAACATAGTTAAATGTAGGACTTTTCAAATTATCCTCTATTCCAAATGCTTTTGCAAAAGTTTTTGTAAAAGTTGTTTTCCCTGTTCCTAAGTCACCAATTAAAGCTACTACTGTATTTGGTGAAACGTAATCAGCTAGTTTTTTAGCTAAAACATTGATTTGATCAAATGTTAATATTCTCTTCATAATTCACCTATCCTTGTATCTTATTAACTATATTTGTTGTAGATTTTCCCTCTACAAATCCTAAAATTCTAACTTCTCCACCATTTTTTTCTACAATTTTTGTTTCTGGAAGATCATCCTTTGTGTAATCTCCTCCTTTTACATGAATTGAAGGTTTTAATTCATCTAATAACTCACAAGGAGTATCCTCTTCAAATATAACTGTATAATCCACAGCTTTTAAGCCACAAAGCATTTCAGATCTATCTACTTCACTATTAATTGGTCTACTTTCGCCCTTTAATCTTTTTACAGATGCGTCTGAATTTACTCCAACAACAAGAATATCCCCCTGTCTTTTAGCCTCATTTAAATATGTTAAATGACCCACATGTAAAATGTCAAAACACCCATTTGTAAAAACTACTTTTTTATTCTGTTTCTTTAATTCCTCTATTATTTGTGCTGCCATAGCTCTTTTTAAAATCATATGTACTCTCCTGTTATTCTATCTTTTTATGTTTTCTATTATACCATAATTTTTAAACTTATACACATCTCCTAGTTTTTTTTCTTGTCTCATGTTACACTATTTTAGAGGTGATTTTTTTGAGAATTTTAGGTATTGACCCTGGTACTGCAATCGTTGGATATTCCATCTTAGATTATAAAGGAAATAAAATTAATTTAATAAAATATGGATGTATTTTCACTGATAAAAACCTTCCTATGGAAGATAGACTTTTACAAATTTTTAATGAACTTGAAGAGATTATAGATTTTTACGCTCCGCAGTTTATGGCTGTTGAAGAACTTTTCTTTTTCAAAAATAACAAAACTGTTATCAGTGTTGGACAAGCTAGAGGAGTTATCATCTTAGCTGGTAGAAAAAACAATTTACAAATAGAAAGTTATACACCACTTCAAGTTAAAATGGGAATTACTGGTTATGGTAAAGCAGATAAAAAGCAAGTACAACTTATGGTTCAAAAAATCTTAAAATTAGATGAGATTCCTAAACCAGATGATGCCGCTGATGCTATCGCTGTAGCCATTACACACATCAACTCCCTCACTAATTCTTTATATACTCCTAAAGTAGTAGCACCTACAAAAATAGAGAAAGAGATTAAAAGCAATAGAATGACTGCTAAAGAGTTTAGAGAGCTTCTTTTAAAAAAATAAGGCTGACCATTAAGGTCAGCCTCTCTATTTACTGTTGTATTTTTTTAATCCTAACTCTATTATTTTTATAGCTTTTTCCAATCTATCCAATTCTAAAGCATATGATATTCTAATTTTATTCAATCCTAACTCTTCATTTTGGTAGAACCCTTTTGCTGGTGCTAGCATAACCGTTGAATTTTCATATGAAAACTCCCCAAGCAACCATTTAGAGAAGTCCGTCGCATCTTTTACAGGAAGTTCCACAATACAGTAGAATGCTCCTTCTGGTTTATTTAATACTACTCCATCTATTTTATTTAATCCTTCATATAGAAAATCTCTTCTTTCCATATATTTTTTATTCACAGCTTCATAGTAATCTTTACCCATACATCTATATAGTGCTTCTGCCCCGATCATATCAAGAGTTGATATTGATAATCTTGATTGACATAACTTTAAAATATAAGACATAAACTCTTTATTTTTATTTAAAATAGTTCCAACTCTTGCACCACATGTTGAAAATCTTTTTGAAATAGAATCTATTAATACTATTCTCTCTAGGTTATCTACAAAAGTTCCACAACTAACAGTATCTTTTCCATCATAAATAAACTCTCTATAAACTTCATCACTTATTAAAAATAAATTTTTATCTTTTGAAATCTCATTTAACATTAACAATTCATCTTTGGAATAAACTGATCCTGTAGGATTTCCTGGATTTGAAAACATTATAGCTTTTGTTTTTTCTGTAATTAAATTTTCAATTACACTTTTTTCTGGAAGTTTAAAGTTTTCCTCAAATTTTGTAGGAATTCCTACAACTTTTATTCCTAACATAGCAAAAAAACTGTTATAATTTGCATAATATGGTTCTGGAATTAAAACTTCTTCATCTGCATTAAAAAGTGTCATCAATGTAAATAGTAGTGCTTCACTTCCACCAGCAGTTATTAGTATTTCGTCATTTTCATAATTTATTCCTAAATTATTATAATATTTTTTTATTGAGTCTATTAACTCTTTTCTCCCTGATGAGTCTGAATAAGCTATTGTTCTCTCTCCAAAATTCTCTAATGCTTCAAAGAACTCCTTTGGAGTTTCTAAATCTGGTTGACCTATATTTAAATGTATTATATCTACACCAGCATCTTTAGCCTTTTTTGAATATGGTATTAACTCTCTCACTGGAGATGTTTTTAAATTTTGTATATTTTTTGAAAACATCTGTCCCTCCTAAAAAAACTTTTTTAATATTATACCAATCTATCGCGTTTATGTGAAGTTTTTTTTAATTGAAGTGTTTTCTAAACTCTGATATAATTCAATTAATAACTATTCTTTATAAGGAGAGAATTTATAATGACAATAAAATTTAAATCATTTTTCTTAACACTAGGAATTTTTTACATTCTAATAGGTGCTCTTGGAATTAGCAATATGGGATTTTTTAATCAAAATATAGAGTATATTTTAAGTACTATTTTATTTTTAAATGGTATATATCATATTTTCTATTCAATGACTAATCGAAAAAGTCCATATTTCCATTGGGGACTTGTTTTGGGAGAAGGACTAGTAGAGCTTCTATCTGTAGCTGTCATTCTTTTAAATACTTTTACAAGCCAACTATTTTTTACAAGTTATATTGGCGGACTTCTTTGTTTAAAAGGTTTAATACTAATTTTAGGCAGAGACAATAAACTTACATCTTGGGAGAATACAAAAGCTAAAGTAAAAATCTTAGTTATTGTAAAAGGTCTTCTACATTTTCTTTTTGGTTCTTTAATCATAGTATTACCTTTACTAACTGACAAAGCTGTTTATGTTGTTTTTGGATGGTATATCTTATTTTTAGGAATCCATTTCTTAACAGAGGAATATATTACTAATAAAAAAAGTGATGTTTAATTACATCACTTTTTTACTTTTTCCATATATAAACTTGAGATTTTTCATAGCTATTTAGCCCCATAAACCAAAGTAATATTCCATATGCTATAGTATAAAGTCCTATCTTTACTAAGAAATTTAAATAATTTATCTCTACTAAATACAAGTTTATAACATATCCAAATATCATTACAATAGCTATTGGTATTGACATCTTTAAAATATTCTTCCAAAATTTAACTATATCTAACTTTACTGAAATTTTATAATAGATATTCATAACTATTATCTGCCCTAAAATAAAGGAAAGTCCTGTAGCTATAGCACATCCTATTGCTCCTACTCTTTTTACAAAAATAATACTAAGAACTAAATTTAAAATAGCTATTATAAAATAAACGATAGATCTAAATTGATGCATATTCTTAGCCTGCATTATACTTACTCCAGTACTTTGAATTAAAGGCACTGTCAAGGGTATCATTATCCATAATGCTATACTATATGCTTCAATATACTCTTTCCCAACCCATAAAGTTATAAAATCTTTTCCAAACAATATAAATCCAGAAGATATTAAACCTAAAAGTATATATTGTAATCTTCCAATTTTTAAAAACATTTCATCTACTTCTTGATGCTTTTCTTCTACTATTAATCTATTTATTCTTGGAAATAAAACACCTGAAACGGCTGATGCAAACCCCATATAAAGAGTATTAAAAATCGCTCCAACAGAGTATATTGCAATTCCTTGAACTCCCACATATTTTCCTATTATAACTCTATCAGTCCCCCAATAGATTTGATCAATTAATACATTTAAAAAAATAAAAAATGAATAAATAAATATCTCTTTTAAAATATTGTTATTAAATTTAGAAAATTTTATTTTCATTCCTAATTTAAAAGCATAAAGCATATCAAACAAATAGGATAATATTGCAAAACATACAGTGGAAATAGTTACTGCTACAAGTCCAAATCCACTCATCATTAAAATCGCACCCACTATTGGATTCAATATGATTGTTATAAGTTTTATTCCTCTTTGATATATAAACTTTTCTTTAGATGTTATGTTTGTAGAAAAAATTCCCATGGGAAAAGATATAATCACATTTAATGCTAATATTACAAATACTGCTTTTGTTTTTTCCAGTTCCTGCAGTGTAAATCTCTCACCAAAAAACTTTCCTATATTTATATAAATATAAACTCCTATAACAAAAGCTATAGTCATTAAAATAGAAAAAATAACTAAAAACATTCCATTTAAAGATTTTTCCTCTTCTATTTTTCCTTCTGCTCTATATCTTGTTGTATATCTGAGCATTGTATTTCCTAATCCTAAATTTAAAATAGATATATATCCCATTATTGACTGTACCAACGAGTTTATTCCATAATCTCCTGGTCCTAAATACCTCATATATAGAGGTGTATATAATATTTGAATAACAGAACTTATAACTATTGTCATCATTGAAAGAGCTGTTCCTATTTTTAGTTCATTTCTAGCCATATCAACCTCTATTCACTTAAAAAATCATCTAATTTTAAAAAATGCCTTTCTCCATCTTGAGCTGCTCTTATGAGAGTGTTCGGAGATAGTGCCTCATTTTCTTTAAATTTTTCAAAATTTAATCCTTGTAAATTTTCTAAAGAAACATAATTTTGTTTAAACTCTAAATCTTCTAAAACATTTGTCATTTTTTTACTATATGCTATTGGAAAAACAGGTTTTTTAAGAACGAATCCTAATATCATTGCATGAAATCTTGTTGCTACAATACTATCAGCTTTATTTAGTACTTCTAATGCTTCATTCATATCTCCTCTATAAAAATATTTAGAAATATATTTATGTTGTTCATTTGGAATCATATTTAATATTTTTTTTATAGCTTCTTCATCCTTTTCTCCTTGACAAAAAGACATGAATTTAACTTTTTTCCCACTTTTTATAATATCTAAAGTCAATGTTTTCAATCTATTAAAATATTCTGATTCTATTCCAGAAAATCCTTGTCTAGCTGATGGTAAAATTATAGAAAATAAAACATAGTCTTCTTTTGCTATGGCATCTTGCTTTAAACTAAAAACTATATCTTTTCCAAACCTTACATTTTCTAAATCTTTAAAAATTTCATATGAATATCTTTCTCTAAAACATACATCCTTACATTTTTTAAAAAATTCATGGTACATCTCTTTAAAACTTTCACTTTTATAAGGACCGAAATTTGCTCCTAAAACAAAATAATTTTTTCCAAATTCTAAATTTCTTTCTCTAATCTTGAAATCTTCTTTTGAAAAATCGTTTTCTATAAAAATTGATCCCCCTATATTAACAACACCATCTAACTCTTTTGCTTTTAAATCCTCTAATATATTGGATACTCCAAATTTTCTTCCTAAACGAAATAATATCTTTTTTATGAAGGTATCGTTATATAAAATTTTCAAATTATTTGTTTCAATCCCTTTTAGATTTTCATATTCAGGAGTAGCAAAAAGATAAAACTCAGTATCTTTATATCTTTCACAAAGCATTTTTATAAAAAGATCATCTCCTAAATTTAATTGCGCATATGCCTTTATTAATATTTTTTTCACTGTCCCACACCCTATTTTATTGTTAACATTTTTTTTAATCTCTTAAGCCATATCATTTTTAATCTAAAGACTCTATAGCAATAATATATTTTTATATCTACGGTTGCTATTTCTTTTAAGCTATTTATTTCTTCTTTTATCTTTATATAAAACCTTTTCCAGTTTTCAACTTTATTTTCACTTAATTTTTGAAGTACATCAAAGGGGTATATTATACCATGATATTTAAAGCATTCCCTAACTTTATTTACATTTTTCTCATATACCCCATTTCTTTTATAGAAAGAGATTAACTCTCTTATAACAATATAAATATCTGTTCTATTTTTATAATTATTTGAAACTGAATTTTGATTCATAAAATAATTATAATAAGGTTTATCTATAGAAGTTATCTTATCACTATAAAAAAAACTCATAAAATTAAAAAACATATCTTCACCAGTATAAATATTTAACAAAAATTTAATGTTATTTTTTTCTAATAGATCTTTTTTATAAATTTTATTACATGGTGATGAAAACCACTCTGTTGTACAATCAGTATACTCATCTTTATTACTTTTTTTAGGAACTTTAACTGTTGAAAGAAGTTTTTTATTCTCATCCAATTTTTTAAAACCACAGATAACTATGTCTGCTTGTTTTTTTTCAGCCTCTTCCAACATATCTATATACATGTCTAAATCTACCCAATCATCAGAATCTAAAAAAGCTATATATTTTCCTTTAGCTATTGAGATTCCTAAATTTCTAGCAGCACTACAACCACTATTTTGAACTTTTTTATATATTATATTTTTATTATTTTTAGATACTTCTAAACAAATATCTGAAGTTTTGTCTTTTGATCCGTCATCTATGATTACTATTTCAATATTTTTTAATTTTTGATTTAAAACTGAATTTATACATCTTTCAATATATTTTTCAACATTATAAGCTGGAATTATAACACTTAACACCCATACCTCCTCTTACTTCTAATTTTGTTCTAAATTATATAACTATAAATATAATAATTCAAATAATTTTAACTCAATAAAAAAAAGCTGAACTTGGTTCAGCTTTTTTTATCTATTTTGTTCCAAATATTCTATCTCCACAATCTCCTAATCCAGGATAGATATATCCATTCGAATCTAATCCTTGATCAATTTTAGCTGTATAGATTGCTACATCTGGATGAGTTTGTAAAACTTTTGCAATTCCCTCTGGAGCTGCTACTAAGCACATAAATACTATATTTTTTACTCCAGCATTTTTTAAATAGTCTATTGCATAAATTGCTGATCCACCAGTTGCTAACATTGGATCTACTAATATAACTTGTTTGTTTTGAACATCTACAGGAAGTTTGCAGTAATAATATACTGGTTGTAGAGTTTCCTCATCTCTATAAACTCCTATATGCCCTATTTTTGCTGTTGGAATTAAAGATACAATTCCATCTACCATTCCTAATCCAGCTCTTAAAATAGGTACAACTGCAATGTTTGTTCCCAATGTATATCCAGTTGTTTTCATTAGAGGAGTCTCAACCTCAATTTCATCTAAAACTAAATTTTTTGTTACTTCATAAGTCATCAACTTAGATATCTCATTTAAATTTTCTCTGAATGATTTTGTATCCGTATTTTTATTTCTTAATAATGTTAATTTATGTTGTATTAGTGGATGATTTATTTCTATTACAGCCATTTTAACCTCCCTAGTTATATTTCTTTAAAAAAAAACAGGACATAGTCCCGTTTTCTTATTTTTTTAATCCAAATCTCTTATTGAATTGCTCTACTCTTCCAGCTGCGTCTATGAACTTAGCTTTTCCAGTATAGAATGGGTGACAGTTTGAACAAACAGCTATTTTAAGCTCGTCTCCCTTTGCTAAAGTTGATCTTGTTTCAAATTTGTTTCCACATGTACAATCAACAGTTATTACTTTGTACTCTGGATGAATTCCTTTTCTCATTAATTTCACCTTCCTAAAATCTTTCTATTTATCGTAAAAATTCTATCATAATTTTTCAATTTTTGCAACATTTTTTTATTATCTATTTAAAGTTTTTTTACTATTTTGTTCTCTTTCCTTTTTATTTTTTTTAATTTTATGATAAAATATTATAAAACTTTAAAGGGAGAATTATGGCTACAAAATATTATGCTTTTATTATAGATAATGAAAACTACTCAAAAATTGTGACCTCTTGGCCTGAATGCCAAAACGCTACTAAAGGAAAAAAAGCTCGTTATAAATCTTTCAAAACTGAAAACGAAGCTAAAGAATGGTTGAAAAATGGTGGGTTGTACGAAGATAAAAAATCAAAAATTCAAGAAGCTAAAACTAAATTAGAAGATGGTATCTATTTTGATGCTGGAACTGGAAGAGGAATTGGAGTTGAGGTCAGAGTTACAAATCGTTCAGGTATCTCTTTATTAGACAATATTATGCCTGAAAAAATGATAAACGAATTTGGAAATTACCTTGCACCACAAGGTAGTACAAATAACTATGGCGAATTAATTGGTATTTTTTTAGCTATTGATATAGCTTTAAGAGAAAGAAACTTTAAAATTTTTGGAGATAGTAAATTAATTATTGATTATTGGTCTAAAGGGCATTATAATAAATCGTTACTAAATGAAAAAACTATAAATCTTATTAAGAAAACCGCTGAAAAAAGAGCACAGTTTGAAAGTCTAGGTGGAACTATTCAACACGTTTCTGGGGATATCAACCCCGCAGATTTAGGTTTTCATAAATAAATTAGGAGGAGTACATGGAGTTCGAACTATTTGATAAATTACATCTTTTTTATCTTTTGGGATATTCTTTGGTTTTTCTGTTTCTTTATTTTGGAGTTGCATATAATCCACAACCAAAAAAAATTATGAGGATTATATCTTTTGTTATCTTGTTAATTAAATGTGGTGAACTTTTTATCAAATACAAATTAATTGGTGAAGCTTGGTATCAGCTACTTCCACTACACCTTTGCAATATAACACTTATATTTGCAGTATTTGGATCTATATTTAGATTCCCACCTTTTTTATATGCAACATTTTTTTGGTCTATCGGAGCGGTTTTTGCTCTATTGACACCTGAAGCGAGAGAAACATTTCCTCATTTCTTCAACATAAGTTTTTTCTCAACACATTTTTATATAATTTTTGTTGCAATAGTAGAGTACAAAGTTTTTAAATTAAGACCATCTTTGGAATCTTGGACTGCTTCACTTCTTGGTTTAAATGTTATTGCAGCTGGTGTTTATTTTATTAATACAGTTCTTGGAACAAACTATCTTTATATCAATAGAAAGCCTACATTCTCTTCTCCTCTTAACTATTTTGGAGAATGGCCATACTATATAATTGTTGTTGAGTTTGCTTATATTACTTTAACTTTACTATTGCTATTTTTATTCAAAAAAAAAGATTATAAAATAAAAGTAAACAGGTAGAGTAATCTACCTGTTTTTACATAATTACCAGTATATCTTTAATCTCTTTTAACTTTTCTAATGTCTCATTTGAAACTTTAACTCTATACGTTACACGTTCGTTAAAATCTTTATTCACTAACTCTTCATTCCCATTTATAAGCAATGTCTCTACTTCATTTATCTTTTCATAAGAAAAATCTAACAAACACTCAAATCTCTCTATAAATTCTATAACTTCTCCCTCTAAAATTGCTAGTTTTGCAGTTTTAGCATAATTTCTTACTAAACCACCAGCTCCTAACTTTATACCACCAAAATACCTCGTAGCTACCACTACCACATTATTGATCTCCATATAAGTCAGTATCTCACCCATAGGTTTTCCAGCTGTTCCACTAGGCTCTCCATCATCATCAGCTTTAAAATACTCCTGTCCATTATCAATAACTCTATAAACTATACAATTATGAGTAGCATCTGGATGCATCTCCCTAATCATACTTATAAACTCTTCAGCTTCCTCTTTCGTTGAGATTGGTTTAGCATAACCTATAAATTTTGATTTTCTTTCTTCAAACTCTATTCTCACAGCTTTTTTTATACTTTTCATTAACTTAACTCCTAATTATTAAATCTATAAATCTCACTAAAATATTGTATATAGGAGACATTATTTTACTTAAAAGTCCAAAATAACTTAATACTATTATAAATAAAATACCATATGTGTCTAGAGTAAATATTTTCACTCTATTATCATCATTTAAAAAGGATGCTATAACTCTAGAACCATCCAGTGGAGGAATCGGCAAAAGGTTAAATGTCCCTAAAGCCATATTTATTATTATAAAGTATATGGATATATCATTGAATGGTATTACTCCATATTTTATCAATATAGCACCAAGTATCATCAATAAATAATTTGTTAAAACACCTGCTATTGAAACTAAAAATTCTCCAACTCTCCCATTTCTAAAAGCAAAATAATTTACAGGTACTGGTTTAGCCCATCCTATTATAAAATTTGAACCGCTCAACAGCATAAAAATTGGTACTAATGCTCCTATTGGATCTAAATGCTTTAATGGATTTAAAGATAGTCTTCCTGAATATTTAGCTGTTTTATCTCCACAAAAAAGTGCCATATATCCGTGAGCTAATTCATGTAACACCAAAGAAAATAGTAAAATTATAACCTTTAAAACAATCATTTTTATCACCTCGTATGAATAGCTTAGCATAACTATAATTCTAAAGTCAAATAAGGAATTTCACTCAATAACTCAACACCCTTTATTAGAATTACATAAGTATAGTTGACCAATGAAACTGTCAAAAATTCTAAATAAAAATTTGATAAAAATATTGTTATAAAACTTATCATTATAAAAAGTGATGCTATTGGAATTATAATTAGATTACTAAAAATTGAAAATAAAGGAATAGTATTAAAAAATATATATAAAATTGGTGTCATACAAAGCTGAATTGTTAAAGTCATTAATAACATATCTAATATTTTATTTAAATATTTATTCTTATATTTTTTTATTTTAGGAATTTTTTCATAGATAAAAATTATAGAAAATACTGCTATATATGACATCCAAAAAGATATAGAGTAAATCCATGTTGGAAAAATTATAAGCGAACAACAAAAAGCTAGTATAAAGCTTTTTTTACTATTTACTTTCTCATATAAAATATTTCCTAATAAATAAATTGATCCCATTATATACGCTCTAAATATTGATGGAGATTTTCCAATAGAAATAACATACAGTGTTAAAATGATAAAAACTAGAATATACCTCTTTCTTTTTTGAATGTTTAATTTTAATAGTAACAATGATACTCCCGCAATAATTACTCCTATATGTAAACCCGATATTACCAATAAGTGAGCTGTTCCTGTGTATCTAAATTTTTCTTTTATGTCTTCATCCAATAAATGTCCCTCTCCTAAGATCGTTGCTCTTAAAAAATGTTCTAAACTAAAGGAGTAATCTTCACTTATTTTCTTTATTTTTTTTATAAAAAAATTTCTCAATATATTCTCTTTATTTTTTACCTCTTCTGCTTCTATGGTATATTGAGCTCCCCATTTAGAAAACTCTATTTTTTTCACTTCTCCTAAAATAATTTTCTCTCCATCTTCTACTTTGTTTACTGTAAAATACATTTTTTTTACTGGATATTTTCCATTTATATTTTCAACTCTTCCTCTTCCTGCATCTACTCTACCAGTTAGTTCAATAATATCTCCTATCTCAATTTTCTCTTTAGATGTTGTCCAATACAACCTAAAAAAGAAAATTGAGGCAAAAATTACAATTAATGCCCCAATTTCTGTTTTTTTCAACACTCCTCCTATTCATTATATTTAAAATAAAATATATATGAGATTACAAAAGATACTGCTGAAAACATTGCCGATGAGTATATACCAAACTTTGTTACCTCTCCACTTCCTCTTAAAACAAGCATCAATGGTAATACAACTATTGATACTAAAAATGCCATTTTTAAGAAAAACCCTTGAATTCCAAAGCAAACTCCTTCGATTCTATTATTTATTCTTTTACTTATTTTTTCACTGATATCACTCATCATTGCTGGCGGAAATATAAATGCTGCTCCTGATATTGGTATTCCTAAAAGAGCGAATATTAAAAATCCATATTTTACAGGTATTATTTTCCCTAACAGTGATAAAGCTATTGTTAGTATTATTAATCCAATTAGTGATCCCAGCATAATTTTTCTATATCCAAATTTTCTTGATAATTTATTTACAGGATAGAAAAACAGTGCTGATGCTCCAAATAATAAAGCTGATGCTATAGTTATAGTTTCTTTTCCATAACCCATTATATCCTCAACATAATAGTTCATCATAGCTCTTAAAGAGTTAAATCCTACAAAGAAAAATAGTAATCCCAACAAATAATTTCTAAAGTCTTTATCTTTCACTACTTCTTTTAAAATCTCTTTTATATTTCCTACATGTTCAACAGGCCTTGAATATTTCTTTTCAGGAACTAAAAATACAGTTACATACAGTCCTAAAACACACAAAATACTCAAAGAGATAACCATCCCTCTAATCCCAACTAATGTATCTCCCTTACCAAAATACTTAATTAAAACTCCTGGTAAAATCATGGCAATTGCACTATATATTAATCTAAAAACTGATTGCCATGTAGATAGATTCAATCTCTCCTCTGAGTTCTCTCCAATTTCTGGTATTAAAGCATTATAGGGAGCTCCTACAATTGTATAAAAAGTAAAAAATAAAGACCCTATTATCGCTAAATAAATAAATGTTCCTCTTTCACTTACCATTGGAGGATAGAAAAAAGCTACTGTTGCTATAGCCAATGGAATAGCCCCTACAGCAATAAATGGTATTCTCCTTCCCCATCTGCTATTAAATTTATCTGATAAATATCCCACTACTGGATCTGAAATCATGTCTACAACTCTTGAAATAGCCAATGCTAATGATATTAAAACTGGTGTTAAAAATGGTTTAAGTCCAGAGTTTTCTGGTGGAAGATAGAAGTACAAAATCCACTGGGCAAATATTTGATCCACAATAGCATAGCTTACTCCTACTCCATAAAATATCTGTGTTGCTAAAGGTATTCTTCGCTTCAAATTTTTTCCTCCTCTATCAATTTTAGTAAACAATATTTTTGGTTTAGTTCAGGATTTTTTAAAACTATATCTAAGGATTTTTCTAATAACTCTTTAATTTTTTTCCCATCTTTTATTTCTAAATCCAATATATCTTTTCCTGAAATTGCTAACTCCTTCATAAAAATAGGTTCATTATTTATTATAATTTCATTGAATCTCTCTTTTATTAAAGACACATTATTTCTCAAACTTTCTATCTCTAATATACTTTTGAAATCTTTTAGCCCTATAGTCATAATCATCTTTTTTATTTCGTATTTACTACAAACATTTTTTATTTTTTTTAAATTTTCAATTATATTTAAAATCGATTTTTTACTTTTATTATCCAACTTTAAAAGATTTAATTCATCTTTATTTTTATTAAAAATAATTACTAATTTTAATATTAAAAATTCTTCTGATAAAAACAGTTTATCTATTTTATCTAAATCTTCCAATACTTCATTTAATTTCATATCTTCATATGTCTTTGGAAATAGTTCTCCCAAAACTCCTAAATCATATAAAAATTTAAAAGAGTTACTTGAGTTCTCTCCTTTTAACATCTTAAAAAACTCATCTTGAACTCTTTCAATAGAAACTCTTTTTATCTCTTTTTTACACTCTTTTATCTCTTTTTTTGTAGTTTCTAATATTAATAAATTTTTTTCACCAGCTATTCTTATTCCTCTTAGTATTCTTAAAGGATCCTCTTCTATTCTTTTTTTTCCATTTCCAACAAATCTTAAAACTCTATTTTTTATATCATCCATTTCTTTTTTTGATGAATAAATCAGATTATTTCCATCATAAGCTATTGCATTAACTGTAAAATCTCTTCTCTTTAAGTCCTCGTAGATATCGCTAATAAATTCCACTTCAGCTATATTTCTAAAAGATGTGAATACTATATCTTTTCTTAATTTTGCAATCTCGTAACTTTTTCCCTTATAGACTATTTGAATTATTCCAAAGGCTTTACCAATCTCTTTTGGTGAATAGTCTTTAAAAATATCTTTTAATCTTGGATAATCTATATCTGTGCAAAAATCACAATCTTTAGGAATTAACCCTAGCAGATAATCTCTTACATAACCACCTACAATATACCCTTTACCTTGAGTATTTAAAATGTTTAAAATATCTTCTATATCTTTTGTTAATTTTATTATCTCCATAGTGCCTCTACTTTATAATTATAGGTATTTTTCTATCCTCATACGGATTTACCATTGCGTAAATCTTACTTGCCACTTCATTTTGTTCTAGCAAATCTAAGGAATCTTTTTCTAAATATTTTTGTATATTCTTTAATGATGTTAAAACTTCTACTTCTTCATCTTTTAATTTTTTCAAATAATTTTGTCCCTCTTTAGTAAATCCTAAGACTCTTATATAGGGAATCTTTTCTTTTACTCTCTCTACTTGTTTCTTCTCTATTCCTAACAATATATGAATTAAAATTCTCTGAACTCTTCCCTGAGTATATCTTTTACTTTTTATTTTTTCAAAAAAACTTTCAAAATCCTTAGAAGAAAAAGCAGCCTCATATATTCTATTTTCATATCCCTGTTCTATATCTTGAATTCTTTCTAATCTTTCTTTTTCTAAAAGTATTCTATGTCTTATAAATGGATAAAAATCTTGTAGTTTTGCAAAACTATTTTTTTCTAAACTCTCTTTTAATATTTCATATGTTGTATCTGGTACAACATCTTTTATCTCTTCTCCAGATTGAATTTTTTTTCTAATACCAGTGGCACTGGCAATTCCATCTTTTATCTCCTCTGAATAATATCCACTTTTTTCTCTCTTTATAGCAATTGGTTCTATTTTACTTTTCCAAAACTTTAAAGCTTTAATATATTCAACACCTAAAATGTCATTAGAATCTAATTCATCTGTTTTATCTAATATCTTTAAAGTATTTGAATAAGCTGTTGGATAAGAATGTCCCTCTTTCAATTGCTTTTTTAATTCTACTTTAAACTCCTCTTTCTCTTCTAACTCTCCTCTTTCGATTAATTTTTTTACATCTCCAGTTTCAGACCCAAAAACTATTTTTTCTATATTCATTAAGTTTAATATCCCTATCGCCCCTCTGGCAAATATCTCTGCACTTTGAGTTGAATAAAATATTGGCAACTCCACCACTATATCGACACCATTTTTTAAAGCTAACTCTGCTCTTGTCCATCTATTTATAAAAGCTGGTTCTCCCCTTTGTACATAATCTCCACTCATAACTGCAACAACAACATCACCGTGTTCTTTAGCCTTTAAACAATGATATTTATGTCCATTATGAAAAGGATTATATTCTACAACTATCCCTACTGATTTTTTCATATAAACACCTCATACTCTATTTGTTATATTATAATTCATTTAAATAATTTATCCGAGAAAAATTTACATTTTTTCAAATATAGTTTATAATATTGATTATCTAAATTTTTATTAGGCGGTGATTACATGCTTTTAGCTGTAGATATTGGAAATACTCATATTGTTACTGGTTTGCTTAATCCGAAAGGAGAAGTTCTACTTAGCTTTAGAGTATCTTCAAATGAAAAATTAACTGAGGATGAGTACTTTTCATACTTGAAAAATATATGCGATTTTAATGGTATTGAAATTAAAAAACTAAATGGAATTGTTATTTCATCTGTTGTTCCAAATTTAATAGGAATATTTCAATTCCTAGGAAGAAAATACTTTAAAATCGAACCTATGATTATAGATTTAAATTTAAAACTTCCATTTTCTTTTGCTGAAAATCTTCAAATAAATGGTTTTGGTGCTGATAGAATTATTGATATTGCTCAAGCTATAATTGATTATCCAAATAGAAATCTTGTTATATTTGATCTTGGAACTGCTACTACGTATGAAGTTTTAAAAGATGGAGTGTACATTGGAGGTGGAATTTTACCTGGAATAGAGATGTCTATCAATGCTTTATTTGGAAATACTGCTAAACTTCCTAAAGTTAAGTTTAGTACCCCTGAAAGTATTCTTGGTAAAAATACAGCTGAACAAATCCAAGCTGGAATTTTCTATGGATACGCTGGACAATTAAAAAATATTATACACGAAATTAAAAAAATTGTTTCTGACCCATATGTTATAGCTACAGGAGGTCTTGGAAAAATCCTTCTTGCTGAGATTCAAGAAATTGATGAATATTGTCCTGAATTAAGTCTTAGAGGTCTATATACTCTTTATCAAATGAATAAATAATATTAATTAATGGGGGTATTTGTGAAAAATATTATTTTTATTTTCATTATTTTATTTCAGTCTATCCTTTCTAAAGAGATTTTAATAAGTGGCGCAGCCTCTTTAAAAGAGTATTTAGAAAAAAATATTCAAGAATACAAAGCTATAGACCCTGAATTAAATATCTCTTTAAATTTAGGAGGTTCTGGAACTTTAAAAAGACAGTTAGAACAAGGTGGAGATGTTGATATTATATTTCTTGCTAATAGGGATTATATGATTGATTTAAAAAACAGTAATCACATATACAATGAAGAAGTTATTTTAAAAAACTCTTTAGTTTTAATAAAAAATAGCAACACATCTTCCAATAGTGGTGTTTTAGCTATTGGTGACCCCAAGTATGTTCCTGCTGGTCAATATGCAACTGAAGTTTTAAATAATCTTCCACTGAAAGATTACTCTTTAGTATACGGAAAAGATGTTAGGAGTGTACTTTCCTATGTTGAATTAGGGGAGGCCGACTTTGGAATTATCTACCTAACAGATACAAAGCTGTTAAAAAATTCAAAAATTGTTGAAATTTTTCCTAAAAAACTTCATAAACCAATTGAATATTCAATTGGTATTTCAAAAACAACTAAAAATAAAGAGGATGCTGAGAAATTTTTAAAATTTTTAAGAGGAAAAGGTTGGGAATGATTACACCTCTTAAATTGTCTTTAAGTATTGTTTTTTTATCTCTAACATTTAATTTGCTTTTTAGCATTATACTTTATTTTTCCTTTAATAATAAAAATAATTTTAAAAAAACAATAGAATTTATAGTTACTTTACCTATTTTTTTACCCCCTTCTGTTATTGGGTATATGTTGATTATTTTTTTAGGAAAAAATAGTTTTATTGGAAAAATTTTTTATAACCTTTTTAGCTTTAGATTCATATTCTCTTTTGAAGGAGCAGCTATTGCTGCAATAATAGTTTCTCTGCCTATAATTTATCAAGGCGTTAAAGTCGGATTTGATACTATTGATAAAGCTTATATAGAAACAGCACAATGCCTTGGAGTTTCTAAATTAAATATGATTAGGTATATTTATCTTCCTTTGAGCTATAGAAAAGTTTTTTCAGGAGTTATTTTAGGAATTGGCCGAGCTTTTGGTGAATTTGGAGCAACTATTTTAATAGCTGGAAATATCCCAGGTAAAACTCAAACTTTACCGTTGGCTCTATACTCTGCTATTGAATCTGGAAATTATTCTTCAGCTAATAAGGTTTTAATAATTTTATTATTTTTTAGTGGTTTGTTTTTAATATTGTATATTTCACTTACAAAAAAAGAGAGCTAATTAGCTCTCTTTCAATTTAAACTATACAGTTGTAATCTCTTTCTCTTTTAAAGCTAGAAGTTGATCAATTGTTTTTATTGTTGCATCTGTTAACTTTTGAACATCATCTTCAAATCTCTTTAAATCGTCCTCAGTTATATCTCCATCTTTTTCTAACTTTCTTAAGTTATTATTCATATCTTTTCTGATATTTCTAACTGCAACTTTTCCATTTTCTGCTTCAGTTTTAGCAAATTTTACGTACTCTTTTCTTCTATCAGCAGTTAACTCAGGAATCATTAATCTGATAACTTTTCCGTCGTTATTTGGAGTTAATCCTAAGTTTGAAGTCATTATTACTTTTTCAATCATAGGTATAACTGATTTATCCCAAGGATCAATCACTAATAGTCTAGCTTCTGGAGCTGATACAGTTCCAAGTTGATTTAAAGGCATTAACGATCCATATTGCTCTATTTTTATTCCATCTAACATTGAAACGTTAGCTCTACCTGCTCTTATTGATGCAAATTTATGCTTTGTAGATTCAATAGCTTTATCCATTTTATCTCTACAATCATTCATTATTACTTGTGCGCTCATTTTACCCTCCTAAAATTATCCGTTTATTACAGTTGTTCCTATTTTTTCACCAAGAACCACTCTTTTTATATTTCCTTCTGTCAATGAATCAAATACAACTATTGGTAACTTATTTTCTCTACATAAAGAGATTGCAGTTGCATCCATAACTTTTAAATCTTTATTTAAAACTTCTGTATAAGTAACTTCTGTATATTTTTTTGCATCAGCAAACTTTACAGGATCTTTATCATAGATTCCATCAACTTTAGTTGCTTTTATTACAACATCTGCATTGATCTCAATTGCTCTAAGTGCCGCTGCTGTATCAGTTGTGAAATAAGGGTTACCTGTTCCACCACCAAATATTACAACTCTTCCCTTCTCTAAATGTCTTTGAGCTTTTCTTTTTATGAAGGGTTCAGCTACCTTTGGAATTTCGATTGCTGTTTGCACTCTTGTAGGTACTCCTAATAATTCAATTGCGTTTTGAAGAGCCAATGAGTTTATAACTGTTGCTAACATACCCATGTGATCTCCAGTTACTCTATCTATTCCTTGCTCAGTTCCAGATAACCCTCTAAATATGTTACCACCACCGATAACTATTCCTACTTCTACCCCTAAGTCTGCTATCTCTTTTATTTGTTTAGCATATGAAGTTATTGTCTCTGAAGAGATTCCAAATTCTTGGTCTCCCATTAAAGCTTCTCCACTTAATTTTAATAGAATTCTATTATAAATTGGCTTCATCTCAAAACTCTCCTCTATTATCATATTTAGCTTAAAAAAAGGGGGTGCTAAGTCGCACCCCTATACTTTGTTGTATTACGCGTTAAGTTGAGCTGCAACTTCTGCTGCGAAATCTACCTCTTCTTTTTCGATTCCCTCTCCAACTTTGTATCTAGCGAAAGAAACTACTTTAATATCTCCTGCGTACTCTGCAACTGTCTCTTTATTTTCAGCTTTTACGAAAATTTGGTCAACTAAACAGCTCTCCTCATAGAACTTGTTCATTTTTCCAACTAAAATCTTTTCGATGATTTGAGCAGGTTTTCCTTCAGCCTCTAATTGCTTTCTAGAAATCTCTCTCTCTCTATCTAAATCATCTGTTGTTACAACTGATCTATCAACATATTTAGGATCCATAGCTGCTACGTGCATTGCGATATCCTTAGCTTTAGCGATGTTTCCTTCTGTTGCTTCTCCAGTCATCTCAACGATAACTCCTAATTTTCCTCCTAAGTGGTTGTAAGTAGTTACAAACCCTTCAGTAGTTACTTTTTCAAATCTTCTTAGAGACATATTCTCACCGATTTTTGCGATTAAGTTAGTTATAGTTGTCTCAACAGTAACTCCATCAATCTCAGCAGCTTTTAAATCTTCAACAGTTTTGATCTCTGGTCTTAAAGCGATCTCTACCATTTTTGCTCCTAAAGCCTTGAACTCATCGTTTTTAGCAACGAAGTCTGTCTCAGAGTTGAACTCTAACACTACTGCTGTTTTGTTATCAGCAGAAACACCGTCAAATATTAATCCCTCTGCAGCTGTTCTTCCTGATTTCTTAGCAGCTTTAGCAATTCCCTTCTCTCTTAGTAAGTCTATCGCTTTTTCGATATCTCCGTTTGTTTCTCCTAATGCTTTTTTACAATCCATCATTCCAGCACCAGTTCTATCTCTTAGTTCTTTTACTAATTTTGCTGTAATCTCTGCCATTTTTTCCTCCTAAATTTTTAGAATTTCTACATATCTATATAGTACAAGGAATTGAGGGCTATGCCCTCAATTCCATTAAATTCAAGTATTTATTACTCAGCTGATCCTTCTTCAACAACGATTTCGTCGTTTGAAACTGCAGCGTTTTCTTTTCCTTGGTTTCCTTCGATGATAGCGTTAGCCATTACAGAAGCGATTAACTTTACTGATCTGATAGCGTCATCATTTGCTGGGATTGGGTAAGTTATTAAATCAGGATCTACGTTTGTATCGATCATAGCGAATACAGGGATTCCTAATTTAGCAGCTTCCACTACTGCTAAAGTTTCTTTCTTAACGTCTACTACGAATATAGCAGCTGGAACTTCTTTCATATCTTTAATTCCTGATAAGTTTTTAGAAAGTTTTACTAACTCTTTTCTGAAGTTAGAAGCCTCTTTCTTAGTGTATGCTGTATCTAATGTTCCATCAGCATCCATTCTCTCTAACTCTTTTAATCTCTCTACTCTAGTTTGGATAGTTTTGTAGTTTGTTAACATTCCACCTAACCATCTGTTGTTTACGTAGTACATTCCTGATCTTTCAGCTTGATCTTTTACAGCTTCTTGAGCTTGCTTTTTAGTTCCTACGAATAAAACTTTTCCACCGTTAGCTGCGATTTCTCTCATTACAGCGTAAGCTTCCTCAATTTTCTTTAAAGATTTGTGTAAATCGATTACGTGGATTCCGTTTCTCTCAGTGAAGATGTATCTAGACATCTTTGGATTCCATCTCTTAGCTTGGTGTCCAAAGTGAACTCCAGCTTCAAGTAATTGTTTCATAGTAATTACTGCCATTTTTTAATTCCTCCTAATTTTGGTTATTTCTTCCACTGATCTCAAAACTAAACATCCCCTTAGGGCACCTTGTTTAGAAATAATCAATGTGCATTTTATTAGCAAATTATTGTATCATTTTTCTCTATTTTTGTCAACAAATATATATGCTCCATTTCTTCCTGAACTCTCTTTTTCTCTTCTATAAGAGTGGAAATTATCTCTATATGTACATAGATTATTAGTTACTATATTTTTTTCCTGTACTCCAATCTCTTTCATGAGATTATAATTAAGTTGTTGGTTATCAAAATAATATTTATTCTCTTTTTTCAAAAAAACTTTTTTTAAAAGTTTCTCACTAAATTTTCTCTTAAATTTCAAATAAAACTCTTCTGATACCTCATAATTCTCAAGAGATATTCCTATTCCAAATGCTACTATAATATTTTTCACTTTACTACCAAACTCTTTTATCATCATCTCAATAGCTTTTAAACCGATATTTTCAAAACTTCCAACCCATCCTGAGTGAACACATCCAAAAGCTCCATTTTCACTATCATATATGTATATAGGCAAACAATCGGCATATTTTGTAAATATAACTATATCATCTCTTTTAGTTATAAATCCATCTGTGTCTTCTGAATAAGTTGCTGTTTCTTCATCTATAACTACAATATTTGATGAGTGAGTTTGAAATCCTGAATATATTTTTTTATTCTCGATGTTTAATAAAGACTCAATTTTATTTCTGTCCTCTTCTTTTTTTACATCTCCAAAACTTTTAGTGGTATAAATTGCCTTTAATCCTAACTTTGAAAACTCTTCAAGTTCATAATAAAACTCTTTATCTATAAACATTTTAAATTCTCTTTAAATTCCAATGTTTTTTTCATTTTTTTACATAAAATTTCAAACTCTTGAAAATTTAAACTTTGTTCTCCATCAGATAAAGCACATGCTGGATTTTGATGTATTTCTACCATGGCACCGTCTGCTCCTGCCAGCATACAACCTAACGTCACTGGCTCAACTAAAGATTTTTTACCTGTTCCATGACTTGCATCTATTATGATTGGAAGATGAGACTTTTCTTTTAAAAGTGCCACTCCATTTATATCAACAGTATTTCTAGTTGCAATTTCAAATGTTCTAATTCCTCTTTCACAAAGAATAACTTTTTCATTACCAAAAGCAACTATATATTCTGCTGCCATTAAAAACTCTCTTATTGTAGCACTCAATCCTCTTTTTAAAAGAATAGGTTTATCTGTCTTTCCTAGTTCTTTCAATAAGCTAAAATTTTGCATATTTCTAGCTCCAACTTGAAATATATCTGTATATTTTTCTATCAACTCTATATCTCTGGTATCCATTACCTCTGTTACCATTATAAGGTCATATTTATCACATGCTTCTCTCATATACTTTAGACCTTCTTCTCCTAAACCTTGAAAGTCATATGGAGATGTTCTTGGCTTAAAAGCTCCACCTCTTAAAAACTCTCCTCCATTTTCCTTTACAACTTTAGCAATCTCCATCATCATCTCTTTATTTTCAATTGAACATGGCCCTGCCATTAGAATTAAATCTGTTCCACCTATTTTTCTACCTTTTATTTCTATAAGGGTATCCTCTTTTTTAAACTCTCGACTAACGAACTTAAAAGGCTTTCCTACCTTTACGATCTCTTTAACTATTGGGAATTCCTTCAATTCCTCTTTAGTTAGTCCACCCTTTTTTCCCATTATTCCTATTTTTTTTATGCTACCATCTAAAATCTCTAAAGCTCCATGCCCTGTTTTTTCTATAAACTTCTTTAGCTCTAAGATCTCTTCAGATGTAGCACTTTCTTTTAACACTACATACATTTTTATCACCTAATTTTTTTATTATTATTATATCATATTTATACCAAAACAGTGCTTTTTAAATTCACATTTTAAACATTTTTCTTCAGATAATCTTTTTTCTGAAAATATACCGTTAGATATCTGCTCTGTTATCGTATCAAAATCTTTTAAAATATGTTCTTCATCTCCTAAATTATAGGGAACTTCAATTTTATTTTCATTTTTTACAAAATATATGTATCCTCCTGAAACTTTCCTTTCACTATTCATTGATAATAAATAACAATAAAGTTTTATTTGTGATATATAATTTTCTAAACTTTCTCTATCTATATTGTCTGATCCTGTTTTAAAATCTACAATTTTCAAATTTTCTTCATCCTGTATAATTAAATCTAATTTCCCCTCAATCGTATAACTACCTCTGAATACAAATAAACTTTTTTCAACATCTATTATTTTCTTTTTTAACAAATCACCATTATAGTAGTTTAAAATTTGTTCTAATCCTCTATTTAAAACCTCTTTATCTAAAAATAAATTCTCCTTCTTTTTCATAGATTCATAATCAGAATAATATTTATTTTGTATTTTCTCTACATTTAAATCCTTGCCATTTAATATAGAAAGATTTAAATACTCAAAGCTTTCATGAATTAAAGTTCCATAAAAATTTTCAATTGTTTTTTTTCTTTGAAAATCATAAATTTTATTTAATTTATATCTATACGGACACTCTTTATATTTTAAAAGATCTCCTGTATAAGAGTAACTATCTTTAATATCTATAATACTTGTATTTTCTATATTTAACTCTGAAAAATTTAAGTCTCCAGATAATATATCTGGAATATTTTCATAAACTCTTTTAAATGGTAAAGATGGTATCTGTCTTTTCCCTTTGCTACTTTCTATACAACTCAAAATCAACAAATTTTTAGCTCTTGAGAAGGCTGTATAGTATAACCTCCAAAAATCAAAATCTTTTATTCTATATTCAGGCTCAAAATCGTTATAAGGAATGTATTTTTTTTCTAGTTCTTCCTCATCATTTTTATCTGACTCAGGAACACTTTCTAAAGATCCTACTATTACAATAGGAAATTCTAATCCTTTTGACTGATGAATTGTTAAGAATGAAACTGCCCCTTTTGGAGCATACTCTTTTATATCCTCATACTCATCTACTCCATTTTGTTTTAAAAATTTCAAATGCATTGTAAAAAAATAATCTCCAATTTTTACTATATTTTCATTATTTAAATTTTGAACACTAGATATTTTATCTGCCTTTTCAACAATTTTTGAAAATATACCTAAATTATATAAAGCTCTATTTTCTAAGACACTATTATCTTCATTTTCAAATATCTCTTTAAAACATTTTACAGAGATAATTTTGTAATATAGATTTAGAAGGCTTCCTATATTTTTATCTATATTTTCATATTCACTCTTTATTATTTCTAACTCTTTTTTTAACTCTTCGTCTGCTTTTATTTTTTTCTCTAAAATATTTAAACATTTTTTATAATAATCTAATATTTCTAATTTATATTCACTATTATAAACCCTACTATTTTCTCTTAATAAAACATAAAGAAAAATACCTATAATTAGTACAATTTCATCTCTATTAAAAAATAGATTTGATCTGGGAGAATAGACACCAATCCCTCTATATTCCAAATAATGCGCCAGTGAAACTATTTTTTTATTCTTCACTGATCTAAATAAAAAAGCTACTTGATTATAATCACTTATTTTTTTTGAATTTTTCATAAAAATCAAAAAATTAGCAATTCTTTCTTGCCATTTATTTTCAGAATTTTCCACAGATAATTTTACAACTCGTGTTCTATCTATATTTTTTTCTTTAGGCACTATTAGTTCTTTTGAGTGTCTAAAGTCATCCCAATATAAGCTATCTATCCACTCTTTGCAAAAATTAACAATATCTTTTTCTGACCTATAATTTACTTCCAATTTAACAATTTTACATACTCTTCCCACTCTACCTTCAAATTGAAGAATATTCCTAATTGTAGCACCTCTAAACCTATATATTCCTTGATCGTCATCTCCAACTACACAAATATTTTGTTCTTTTCCACCTATTAGAAAAATTAATTTTTCTTGTATTGTATTTGTATCTTGATATTCATCAATCATTGTATATTTTATTTTACTTTGAAGTTTTTTTAAAATTTCTAAATTTTCCTTTAAAATTCTATAAGCCTCACATTGAATCATAGAAAAATCTATGACATTCTCTTGAAAAATTAATCTTTTATACATTTGATAACTTTGTGTTAAAAAGCTATTATCATCTAAATTAAGCCCCTCTTCACTAAATTTATTAAACCATTTTATTAAAATTTCTCCAATTTTCCAATTTGTTAAATAATTTTTATTTTGAAAAAACTCTTTGAATCCATTAACCTCTTTAAAAAATTTTAATTTTGAAAAAACAAAAAACTTTTGATCTACATTATCTAAAACTCTGTATCCTTTTTTTAAATTTGAATACTCTATATTCTCATCTATTAGTTTTAAGCAAATTGAATGAAGTGTTCCTATATACAAACCTTCTAAATATATTTTTTCATTTTTTAATCTATTTCCTATTCTTGTTGTCAACTCTCTTGCTGCTCTTTCTGTAAAAGTAGAAACTAAAATTTCTTCTGGTTTTATATTTTTTTCCTTTATCATATAGATCATTCTTTCAACTAGAGTTCTTGTTTTTCCAGAACCTGGACCAGCTATTATAAGTAAAGGTCCATCAACATTTTCTACAGCTTCTTTTTGGCTTAAATTTAAATTCATAATAACCGTCCTTTTTACTTTAGTATACAAAAAAAACAAAAAAAAATAAAGCTTAGGTTTTTCCCTAAGCTTTAAACTTCAAATTCATAACTATGCTGTTATTGCTGATACTGGGCAAACTCCTGCGCAAGCTCCACAGTCTACACAAGCCTCTCCAATTTCATATTTTCCATTAGCGTCAGCTGATATTGCTGATACTGGGCAAGTCCCTTCACAAGCTCCACATCCAATACAAGTGTCTTTATCTATTACGTGCATTCTAAATACCTCCTGATTTTTTATGTTTCTATATTTACTATACCCAATTAAATGGAAAAAGTCAAGATAAATTGGTTGGAAAAAATACATTTTTTTCTAAAAAATTTGATTTTCAAATCATATAACAGACGAATTTAATCCTTTAAATTATCTTTTATCATTATAAAGTTTCTACTACCACCATTAAATTAATCTTTTTATTTTTACAAAAAATAAAAAAGATTGGCAACTTCCTATCCTCCCAGGGGGCTGCCCCCCAAGTACTTTCAGCGTTTATGGGCTTAACTTCCAGGTTCGAAATGTTACTGGGTGTACCTCCATAGCTATCGTTGCCAATCA
>NZ_JBOFXD010000115.1:0-39146 GCF_051653945.1 Cetobacterium sp. | reverse complement strand
CCAAATCATTTAAATCTCCTTTTTGTCTAGCAAAAAGTATTGAAAAACTTGTCAATTTAGCTCTATTATTTAAAATTTTATCCACATTTTTAAAAGCTTGAGAATCTGTTACAACTAAATCAATATCTTTAATATCCTCTAAAGCACTTTCTAATTCAGTATCTCTTACTACATAACTTTTTATTCCGTGGTCCAAACACTCTCTTATAAGTTGGACTTGAGGTAGTATCAGCCTCCCTTTAGGAGCTTCTGAATCTACAGGCACAACCATTAAAACTTTTCCATTATAAGGAACTAAATCTCCTAGAAGTTTTGGTTCCTCTTTTTCTTTAGTTATCTCTTTCAAAATATTTTCTTTTAACTTTAAAATAGAATCTCTATTCTTTGTTGAAGCAAATATTGCTGTTGGAAATATCTTTTTTATAACATCTTTTTCATTTTCAGTTAAAAGATCCTCTTTATTTATAACAAATAAAAACGGTATGTTATACTTTTTAAATTGAATTTCCTGATCTTTATAGAATGCCATATCAATTTTTGTTGCATCCATAACTAAAATAGCAAAATCAGTTCTTTTTAATTCCTCTAAAGTTTTTTTCACTCTTAACTTTCCAAGAGGTGTATTATCCTCTAATCCAGCAGTATCTATAAATAATACTGGTCCAAATGGTAAAAACTCCATGGCTTTTACTACAGAATCAGTTGTAGTTCCTTCAATTTCTGAAACTATCGCTATATTTTGCTCTGTAATAGCATTTAAAAGAGATGATTTTCCAGAGTTAGTTTTTCCAAAAATCCCTATATGTAATCTATTTGAATTCGGGGTATTTTTCATAAGTTCCTCCTAAAGATACAAATCTCTCTCTCCATTTTTTATTTTTTCTAATTTTTCTAAAGTCAATAATTTAATATCTTCTCTTTTTATATTTTCTATCTCTCTTGCTATAACTTTCTCAACTTTTTCTGTTAATTCTAAATCTCCATAATCCATAGCATATTCCATTAAAGTCAACAGTGCATTTGGCGAGCAGACATTTTGAATGTTTCCACTTTTAGCCAATTGCATAAATCTGTCACCTGTTCTTCCCATTCTATAGCATGCTGTACAATAACTTGGTATGCAATCTTGATCTAATAACTCTTTTAATACCTCTAAAGGCGTCCTATGATCAGCTAATTCAAATTGAGTTCGAGTTCTTCCCTCTTCTCTATCTGTATATCCTCCTACATCAGCAGAAGAACCTGCACTTATTTGAGAAATTCCATATTTTATTAACTCTCTTCTTAACTCAGCGGTTTCTCTTGTTGAAAGAATCATCCCCGTAAACGGAACAGCTAATCTTATTATTGCCACAATATTTCTAAACGTCTCATCATCTATTTGATGAGGGTATTCATCTAGACTCATCCCTTCAGCTTTTTTTATTCTAGGTACAGATATCGTATGGAATCCTACTCCATAATGCTCTTCTAAATATTCATTATGCATCATCAACGCTATAATTTCATATTTATAATCTGCTAATCCAAAAAGAACTCCTGCACCAACGTCATCAATTCCTCCTTCCATTGCTCTATTAAAGGCAGTTAGATGATACTCATAATCTCCTTTTAGAGATTTAGGATGAACTCTTTCGTATGTTGGTTTATGATACGTTTCTTGAAATAAAATATATGTCCCTATTTCAGCATCTTTTAATTTTTTATAATTTTCAACTGTTGTTGCTGCAATATTTACATTTATTCTTCTTATCGAACCATTTTCAAATTTAGTTGTATAAACTGCATCGATAGCTTCTAATACATAATCAATTGGAACATTTACAGGATCTTCTCCCAATTCTAAAGCAAGTCTTTTATGCCCCATTTTTTCTAATAATTTAACTTCATTTTGAATCTGTTCTCTAGTCAGTTTTTTTCTTGGGAATTTATTATCTCTTTTATATCCGCAGTATGTACAGTTATTTACACAATAATCACTTACGTAAAGAGGTGCAAAAACAACTATTCTGTTTCCATAAATTGATTTTTTTAACTCTCCTGCAATTTCATAGAGTCTTTTCTTTTGCTTCTCATCTTTTATCTGTAGAAGAGATGCAACTTCTTTATGTGTTAGTCCCTCTTTATTGTGAGCTTTATCTAATATTCTATCTATCTCTTCATAATCTGTTATTTTAGACTCTTCCAATAGTTTTTCTATATACTCTTGATTAATAAAATTTATTTTCTTTTCCATCTGACATTATCTCCTCTTGTTAGTATCGGTTGAAAACCCGCCTCTAAAATGCTATTTTCAATCTTTAGTTTCTCTTCTGCTGACTCTTTACCTAAAAAAACCTTTCCATTATATAAAGCATATTTTTTTCTACACTCCATTGGAGAAAGATTTGGCATAATTACATTAGCTCCTGCTTTAAATCCCTTTTCTCTTCCCTTGGGATCTATTGTTCCCAAAGCAGTTGTTGCTGGTAATAATACATCTGGTAAAAGAAGCCTTATTATAGCAAGTAAAGTAATTGTATCATAAGCAGTTCCTCCCTCTTCATCTTTCAAAGGAGTATCTTCGTGTGGAATAAATGGACCAATTCCTACCATATGAGGTTTTAATTCTTTTAAAAATACTAAATCTTTAGCATAATCTATTAACTTTAGTCCAGGTAATCCTATTAAAAACCCACTTCCTACTTGATATCCGATTGCTTTAAGTGACTCTAAACATTTCTTTCTATTATCTAAAGACATATTTGGATGAAGCTCTTTATAGAGTTTCTCATTCACTGTTTCATGCCTTAATAAGTATCTATCTGCTCCAGCTCTATATAATCTTTTAAAAGACTCTTCTCCTCTTTCTCCAAGGGAAAGAGTAATAGCTATATCTGAATATTTCTTTTTTAAAGTTTTTATTATACTTTCTAAAAGTTCATCAGAAAAATAACTATCTTCCCCGCCTTGAAAAACAAAGGTCCTATATCCAAGCAAATATCCTCTATAGCAACACTCTAAAATTTCCTCTTTAGATAATCTATATCTATTAGCTTTTTTATTAGAAGCTCTAATACCACAATAAAAACAATCACACTTACATATATTAGAAATTTCTATTAATCCCCTAAAAAAAACAGTATTTCCATAATATTGTTTTCTTACTTCATATGCTTTATCTATTAAATAATCTCTGTCTTCTTCTGTTAGATTAGTAAGTAATATTTTTAACTCTTCTTGTGATAAATTATTTTCTATAGATAATTTATCTATTAAATACCTCATCCTTCACCTCCAAAAGTATATAATATACCAATTATATACCATTTTTCTCCAGAAAGACAAGCTTATTTTTATTTTTTATAGCAATGGAATATTTTTTGCTTTACACTCTTCTATTACTTCCTGAGGCCATAAAGATGCTTGAACTTCACCTATATGTAATTTATCTAAAAAGAATAGACATAACCTAGATTGACCAATTCCTCCACCTATTGTGTATGGTAACTCTCCTGCTAAAAGTTTTTTATGAAACTCTAACTCTTTTCTTCCTTCTGCTCCTGCTATCTCTAACTGTTTAGCTAATGATTCTTCTGATACACGAATTCCCATTGATGATAACTCTAAACCTATTTTTAATGGTTCATAATATACAATTATATCTCCATTTAAATCCCAATCATCATAATCTGGTGCTCTTCCATCATGCTTTTCTCCTGATTCTAAAACTTTTCCTATTTCACTTATAAATATTGCTCCGTGTCTTCTTGCATGTTCATGCTCTCTCTCTTTTGAAGTTAATTCTGGATAAAGTTTTTCTAGCTCTTGAGATGTTATAAATGTTATCTCTTCGGGTAATTTTTTTGAAAGTTGTGGATAAATATTTCTAATATAACTTTCTGTATCTTTTAATGAACTGTATATTTTTTTTACAGTTTCTTGTAAAGTTTCAGTTGTTCTATCATCCTTTTCTAAAACCTTTTCCCAGTCCCATTGATCCACATAATACGAGTGGATTGGACTTAAATCTTCATCTCTTCTAATTGCATTCATATCTGTATAAAGACCTTTTCCAGAATCAAAACCGTATTTATGAAGAGCCATTCTTTTCCATTTTGCTAAAGAGTGAACTATCACTGCATCTTGTTTGCACTTTGTATCAAAAGCTACCGCTCTTTCGATACCATTTAAATCATCATTTAAACCACTTTCAGGTGTTACAAATAAAGGTGCTGAAACTCTTGTTAAGTCAAGTTTTTTAGCTAAATCTCTTTCAAAAAAATCCTTTACTTTTTTAATTGCAATCTCTGTTTCTATGATATCCAACTTTGTCTTATACATAATACTACCTCCAATTTTTTTATAAAAATAAAAAACTCTTAACATCTCCATTAGCGGAAATAGTTAAGAGTTCTAATTTAACATAATATAATACACCTATTTAAGATGCACCTAAATAAATTTATTTAAAACAAATAAATCTACATAAATTAAATTTAAATTCTTTTTATTTCGAGATAACGGAAATTATTTATCACAAACTTCAATAAATTATTATTATTGTTATTATTATTACAATTATAATTACTATTATTGAAATTTATAGACATAACTTCCTCCTCTTTTTAAAAATTTATTTTTATTATTGGACTAATAATAAAACTTTTTTCTAAAAAAGTCAAGTTTTTTTTATAATATTTCCACATCTGCTGAAACTTTATAAATAACATCCTTTCTTTCTACAAATATTTCAGTTTTATTTTTTAAGTTTTCTTCTGTTTTTATTTTTAATAGTAGCTCTCTAGATGGGTTTATAGCTCTAGGATATCCTACTAGATTAAGCATACTGTAATCACCATTAGTATCTCCATATGCATAACTTTCTGATAGATCAATATCATACTTTTCACAAAAATTATTTATTGCTATCATTTTATTTTTTGAATCCCACATTGGAGAGATATCTCCTGAAAGCTTTCCATCTTCAAAATGATATATTGATCCACAATAATCATCTGCTCCCCATTTTTTGGCCATTCTCGAAACTAAAAAATCTGGGCTTCCAGAAATAAAAATTACTTTGTGCCCCTGCTCCTTATGCCATTTTATCATATCTCTTGTAAATCTATATACTCTATTTCCTTTCAGCTCTAATACTTGATCTGAAATAAAATCGTTATATTGAAGAGATAATCCTTTTATGGCATCAACATATGTAGTAGTTATCTCCTCTAAATATTTATCGTAATCTCCTACTCTTTCATCCCACTTTTTAAAAGCATCTTTCACTTTTAATTCGTACTCTCTAATATCAAGTAACTCATATTTTATAAGTTTCTTGAAATGCTCCGTTAATAGTGAATTTCTATAAATTGTTCCATCAATGTCAAAAAATGCTGCTTTCATACTTTAGACCTCCTATAAATTTATTATTACAGTTCTTTTACTGTTTCAGCAATCCATTTACAGAATCTCTCTCCTGTTTGATTTGCTATTTCTACAACCTCTTCATGTGAATGTGGTTTAGTAGCTATTCCTGTAGCCATATTAGTTATACAAGATATTCCTAATATTTTAATTCCTAAATAATTAGCTACTATTGATTCTGGAACTGTAGACATTCCTACTGCTGATGCTCCCATTGTCATCATCATTTTTACTTCTGCAGCTGTTTCGTATGTTGGACCTGAAGATCCTAAGTATACTCCCTCTTCAAATTCGATATTAAGTTTATTAGCTACACTTTTAGCTTTTTCAATTAAAGCTTTGCTATACGTTTCAGACATATCTGGGAATCTTGGTCCAAATCTTTCGTCATTTGATCCAATTAATGGATTTGTTCCAAAAAAGTTTATATGATCATTAATTATCATTAACGTTCCTGGTTTAAAATCTCTATTTGCTCCACCAGCTGCATTACTTACAATCATTGTCTCTATTCCAAATTTCTTGAACACATATTGAGGATATGTAACCTCTTTCATATTATACCCTTCATAGTAGTGAAATCTTCCTTTCATTACTAAAACTTCAACATTATTTATTGTACCAAAAACTAATTCTCCTGCATGCCCTGCAACTGTCGATATAGGAAAGTTTGGTATATCTTTATATGGTATTACAACCTTATTTTCAACATATTCTACCAGTCCACCTAATCCAGATCCTAAAATTATAGCTATCTTAGGTCTATTTACAACCTTAGAATTTAAAAACTCAACAGTTTCCATTACTTTATTATACATAATATTTTCTCCCCTTATTTTTTAGATAAAAAGGGTAGATCTCTCCACCCTTGTATCTTTTTTACTATTAGAATGTTATTTTTGAAAATGTTTCATCTAATCTTACTTTTTCTTCTTTTAATTCTTTCATTAATTTATCCACAATCTCTTGGCAACTTAGAGCTTCTTTAACTAATCCAGCAACTTGTCCTGACATAACACTTCCGTTCTCTATATCTCCATCTACAACTGCTAATCTTAATTTTCCTTTTCCTAACTCTTCAATCTCCTCTTTCGGAGCTCCCTTTACCTCTAATTCTAATATTGCTTTAGCAAATTTGTTATTTAATACTCTTACAGGATGTCCTGTATAATTTCCTGTTGTAACTGTTGATCTATCCTTAGCTTTTAATACTAAATTTTTATAATTTTCATGAACATCACACTCATGAGCAACTATAAATATAGTTCCAACTTGAATAGCCTCTCCTCCTAAAGCTAAAGCTGCTAAAAATTGCTCTCCACTTGCAATTCCTCCTGCAACTATAACAGGAATTGAAACCTCTCTAGCTACTTGAGTTGCTAAAGACATAGTTGTAATTTCACCAATATGTCCTCCTGCTTCTAATCCTTCTGCTATTACTGCATCTGCACCTATTCTTTCCATTCTCTTTGCTAAAGCTACTGATGCTACTACTGGTATAACCTTTATCCCAGCAGATTTTAATTTCTCCATATATACACCTGGATTTCCTGCACCTGTTGTTACAACTTTAACTCCTTCTTCTATACAAACATCTATTTGCTCTGCAACACTTTCCATCATTAACATCAAGTTAACTCCAAAAGGATTATCTGTAATAGATTTTGCCTTTTTAATCTCTTGTCTTAAAATCTCTGGTGGCATTCCTCCACCAGCAATTATCCCTAATCCTCCAGCTTTAGACACATGTCCTGCTAAATTTCCATTCGATATCCATGCCATTGCTCCCTGGATAATTGGATATTTAATTCCTAATAATTCACAAATTCTATTTTCTTGCATCTTCTTTCCTCCCAAAATTAAGAGTTTACCTCTTTCGTTCTCAACTCTTGTCTCAGCTTTAAAAATTTATCAAAAGCTTCTCTCGAACTATTTATTACCAATTCTTCTGGATAATCAACTTCCTCTAAAAGTTCAATAGCTCTTTGAAACTCTCCTATGTGACCTGAATAATGAGCATCTGTTCCTAAAGCTATGTAGCATCTCTCTTTTTTCGCTAGTTCTAACATTTTTTTACAATTTTGCTTTGAACCAACTCTTGTAATTGTTCCTAAAGAGGTGTTATTAACTTCTAACGCCACGTTATTTTCTTTAGCCGCTTTCACTATTTTTTCATAGTCTACTGGAAAAATCGGATTCCCCAGATGCACTATTATATCAGCTTTTTGCTTTTTTATCAAACTCAATATAGCTTGTGTATTTTTCTCGATATCATCTATGTTTCCATATTCATCTACAACATGGAATCCTGCTAAAATCAATTCCATATTTTCATAAATTTTTTGATTTATATCTAACTTTCCATTTTCATTTAAAATATTGGCCTCTACACCTTTTATAACTCTTACTCCTTCTATCTCCTTCGGTAAAATAGCAATATTAACAAGATGCCACCAATGTGGTGTATCTTGTAAAGCTGGCCCATGATTAGTTATTGCGATAACTTCCATACCTTTTTTAGAAGCAGCACTTATATTTTCTTCTAAAGTACTAAATGCATGAGGATTCACATTTGTATGAATATGTAAATCAATTTTATAATTTTTCATAGTTGATCTCCTTTAGTAATTAAATTACATAAAAACTGTATAAAGAATATTAGTTACTACTCCAGCAACTATTCCACCAATTGTGTGACTAAATATAGCTTTACCTGTTAATTTTCTATAACCTAAACTATCCATCATTGCCACGTGAGTACTTAAATATCCACTCCATGTCATTCCCATAGCTGTAAATACCGCAATTTCTCTAGATGTTATTGCTCCATCATTAATAAATCTAGGAACTAATCCTAACGCAGCTCCTACCGCTCCTAAAGATGTTATTGGAAAGGCCAAAGCTTTTGCACTTGTAAATCCAAAAAGTGGTTTTAAAATAAACTGTAGCTTTTCACCTATATAAGGTAATAATGCAATTCCTTGATAAGCTTCTCCTGTATAACCTTGTTGTCCTGGTCCATTAGTTAATAATAAAACTGTTGTACAAATTATTAAAACTCCTGGAATTATTTCCATTCCCATTTGTACTCCATTTTTTCCACCTTCTAGTAAAGCTTCTAGTAATCTTTCTAACACATTTCCATCTCTTATATCTCTATATTCAAAGAAATCTGAATCTACAGATTCATCTTCTAAAGGTTCTTTTTTTTCATTAAAAATCTTTTTTGTAAAATTAATCATTAGATTGACACTTACAATACTACCTACAAAAGCTCCTAAATTTCCTAAAATAACTGGGAATACAAGATTTTCATTCATACTACCACTTTGAGCTATCATAAATGTAGAAACTATAAATCCCATTCCAAAAGAAGTTCCTAAATTTGTTAAAGCTGGTAACTGATATTTCTTAAAATATTTAGTAAACCCTTTATCTGCTGATAAGCTTAAGATAGCTGGATTATCTGAAATATATGTAGTTAAAACTCCCAAAGCTGCAGCTCCAGGTAATCTATATAATGGTTTCATTAGTGGTGATAACAATTTGTTTAATATTGCGATTACTCCAAATTCTGATAAAATTCCTGCAAATGCTCCAGCAATAACCGATACTCCCATTATAAAGAATACTGTATTTAACAGTAAATCATGAGCTGTTTTTATAACAGTATTAATCATATTAATTCCACCCATTTTACTAGATGTTAAATAGATTAATGTTGAAAGTATTGCTATACACACAACACCTTCTAAGCCCATAGCTTTTTTTCTTCTTGATTTTTTTGCATCCATATTTTTTCTCCTCTTTACTTCTTTGCTACCCTATAGAATATCTTAATTTTTACTATTTTTCAAATTTTTTTATAGGAATATATATATCTATTATTCCTCCAAAGCCATTTTCAAAAGGCACTACAACTTCATTTCCTACTTCAATAGAGTTCCCTTCAATTTCAAACTTATTATCTTTTATAAAACGATATAAATTTTCATAAGTCAACTTTATCATATCAAAAGTAGTTTTATGCTTTAACATAACACAAATTTTACTTTTTAGAACCTCTTCGCCCACTATCGATTGACTATCTGGAACTAAAATACCAATTTTACTTAATGGTAATTCTGATCCTTCGTATAAATCATGTTTTTTTACCTCTGATATATAGATTATCTCTTCTATATTATTTTTATTCCCTAACCTTTGTAATTTATCATATGTTTCTGCTATTTCTTTTTGGTCCAAAGGATTTTTTATTTTTATAAAATAGACCTTCATTTCTTTTAAGTTAACTATTTCAACTTTCTCTTCTAAATTACTTAACATCTCTTTTAAACACACTATTTTTTCAGTTATTCTATTTTTACTTTTTCTCAACTCATCAATTCTTTTATCTATATCATAAATTTTTTCCTCTAAAAACTCTATATTTTTAGTTGGATTTTTTACTTTAATATAATTCCTTATCTCTTCTAAAGAAAAACCCGCTTCTTTTAAAGTTATAATAAAAAATAAATCCCATATTTGTGAATTAGAATAATATCTATATCCATTGACTTCATCAACATATTCTGGAACCAATATATCTTTTTTATGATAGAAAATAAGAGTTTGTTTTGAAATATTAGCTATTTTTGCTAGTTCAGAAATTTTATATCTATTCTTCATATTTTCTCCTTGACAATATAGTTAAGTATATAGTTTATAATAACACATATAACTATTTATTTATATAATATTATTTTAATTTCATAGAGGAGAAAAAAATGTCACAAAATATCACTTTAGAAAATGGGTGTGTCAAAAAATTATTTTTTAAATTCGCTTTACCTAGTATCTTAGGAATGTTAATTGTTTCCCTTCAAATTATGGTAGATGGTCTTTTTTTAAGCAAGGGAGTTGGAGCACAAGGTCTAGCTGCTGTTAATCTATCTATGCCTCTTATTAATTTGTTACTTAGTATTGCTCTTATGATTTGTATTGGTGGTGGAGTTTTAGTTGGAATTGCTTCTGGAAATGGGAATGAGCATAGAGCTAAAGGTCTTACAAGTCTAACTTTAGTTTTACTTTTAACAACGCTTCTAATAATATCTGTTTTTCTATTATCAAACTTTGAAGCGGTTATAATGCTTTTAGGATCTAATGAAGAAACTTATGTTCTTGTTAAGAAATATTTAGCTATACTTATCCCAGGTTCTATATTCTTTAGTATGCCTATCTTTACTGAAACTTTTGTTAGAATAGCTGGTAAACCTAATCAAGTTTTTATTAGTGGTTCTGTTTGCTTTATTGCTAACGTTTTTCTAGATTACATATTTGTTTTAAAATTAGGTATGGGAATGGAAGGAGCTGCTATTGCATCATGTTTCGCAAATATGTTTGGAGCCTTAACTCTTTTTCATCATATGCGTTTTGGAAAAATAATATGTACCTTAAAAGATATTAAAGAGATTTTTTACAATGGTAGCTCTGAGATGCTCACTGTTATTTCAAGTGCTATCACTATATATATTTTCAATATTATTATAATGAAAAATATTGGTATATTGGGAGTATCTGCATTAACTATTGTTTTTTATATTAATTCAATTGTTAATATATCTCTTTATGGCCTTTCTCAAGCCTTGCAACCTATAATTTCATATAATTTAGGAGCTAATAGAATTGATAAAATTAAGGATGTACTTAAAGTTGCTTTAAAATCTGGAGCAGCAATTGGACTAACAACCTTCATTGGTATGCATATATTTGGTGATAATATAATCTATCTTTTTTCAAATGGAAATAAAGAGCTAGCTGATTTAACTAATAGAGCTATATTTTTCTTTACATTTGCATATTTATTATCATTTATTAATATAATATCTAGTAGTTTCCACACATCTATTGAAAAACCTTTTGAATCAGCATTTATATCTTGTGGAAGATCAGTTATATTTGTATTAATTCCTCTCTTTATATTGCCTATATTCATGGGAGAAATTGGCATTTGGTTAGCTATTCCAATTGCTGAACTTATTTGTCTTAGTATTAGTATTCCATTAATGAAAAAATCATTAAAAAAACTTCCTCTTTCTATTTAAGAGGAAGTTTTATTTTTCCATTTTCATAAAATGGAGCAATATTGAAAATATCTACATTTATACAATACTCTAAATCATCTTCATAGCCTATAGATTTCAAATAACTATAGTGTTTACTTTCAGACAAAACTTCTTTTATATCTGAAGTCAAATCCGCTATTTTTTTCAATGCTAACCCTAGATCATTCATTTCTAATTTAATTTTTTCAGACATTTTTTTTATAATCATTCCAGCACATAGTCCATCATCCAATGAAAATTCATCATCTGTTCCTGCACAAAGAATAACAACATCTTTTTTACTCTCTAAAAGTTTTTTAGAAATAGCAGATATATTTAAATAGCACGCAATATATAAGTTATCTGCACTTAAAGCATTTTCTATAGCTCGTGTTCCATTACTTGTTGTCATAAAAATCTCTTTTCCTTGAACTTCCTCTTTAGTAAACTCTAATGGAGAATTCCCAAATTTAAATCCCTCTATTTTAAGTCCTTTTCTCTCTCCTGCTAAAAATCCATCTTTTTTTACTTTCCACTTCTCTTTCGCTTCATCTATCTCTTTAAATGGATAAATACAACTGGCACCATTCTGTAAAGCTGTAACCATAACTGTTGTAGCCCTCAAGACATCAATTACAACAACATTTTTTCCATTAAACTCCTTTTTTAAGGCACATCTTGCTGATTCTAAAACTTCTACTCTCATATTTAATCATCTCCTTATTTTTATATAATATAATATTTCTTTTGAAATTTAAAGAATTATGTGGTACTAATAGTAATAATATAAAAAATATGGGAGAGGTGTTATTATGGGTAGAGATAGTTTTAAAATACAACTTATTCAAGAAAATATAATTCATAATTTTAATTATATAAAAAATTATACAAAAAAAGAGATTATTTCAGTTGTTAAAGCAAATGCTTATGGTCATGGTTTAAAAGAGGTTGTTCCTATTTTAGTTAAAGGTGGATGTAACTATTTTGCTGTTGCTAGAGAATCTGAAGCTCTTGAAATTCTTTCACTTAATATTCCAAATATTAAAATCCTAATTTTTGAAACAGTTGAAGATTTTTCAATTTTAAAAAAATATAAAAATTTAGAAATGGTAATTAACAGTATTGATGAACTTTTAGAATTAATTAAAGAGGAGGTAGATTTTTCTCAACTTCATTTAAAATTTGATTTTGGTTTTGCCCGAAATGGATTTATTCAAAAAGATATTGAACTTATAAAGGATATTGTAGTAAAAAATAACCTTCATTTTAAAGGTGCTATGACACATTTTTTTAGTTCTGATGTTGATGAAACTATTGACATTCAAAATAATTTCATTGAATCTATTAAATATATAGGAACTCACCATTTTGATATTATACATTCTCAAAATAGTGCTGCTACTCTATTAGGATTAGGTGAAGGTTCTACCCACGTTCGTTGTGGAATAAGTCTTTTGGGAATGTTAGACCCTGGAATTATAGATTATAATATTAAACGTTCTTGGAGTCTTTCTGGTCCTATATATAGTATAAAAAACTTTTCTGACTTAGATTTTATAGGATATGAGCGTATAAAAAATATATTTATTAATAATTATTCAAAAGTTGGGAAAATAAAAATTGGTTATGGAGATGGTTTTTCTAAAAGAAATACAAATATCTTGTGTCATATAAATAATAGAGAGTATCCTATAGTTCATATTAGTATGGATACATCATTCGTTCTTATAGATGACTCCGTTAATTTAGGCGATTTTGTAGAAATTTATAAAGATTTTGATAAATGTAATGCTTTTTTAAAAATGGACCATTACGAATATACTACTCTTATAAACTCTAGAATCCCTAGATTTGTTATTAAATAATAAAAGATTTTCTCCTCAATTTCAGTATATATAGTTAAGTATCTTTGTGGAGGTGTATTAATATGAATTTTAAAGATGTTATTTCTAAAAGAAGAAGTGTTAATTTTTTTGATCCAAATAGAGAGCTTGACTTAAAACTTTTTGAGGATATTATAAATGAGGCTGTCCTTGCTCCATCCGCATTTAATCTTCAACCTTGGGAGATTATTGCTGTTCGTTCTGCTGAAGCTAAAGAAAAACTTTTTACAGCTTGTAATCAACCTAAGATAAAAGAAGCTTCTATGACTTTAATCTTAGTTGGGGACACTTTTGGATATGGTCGAGACAATCCTATGTGGAATATAAAAATTGATTTAGGATTAAAAGAAGAAAAAGTTGGACAGCTTATTAATATGTGTGAAACTGTTTTATATCCCACAGAAGTTAAAAGAAATGCTATGGCTGTAAGAGATGTTTCTCTTTTAGCAATGTCAATTATGCTATGTGCAAAGGATCGTGGTGTTGATACTCACCCAATGATTGGATTTAATGAAGACAAGGTAAAAGAACTTTTTAATATTGATGAAGATAAAACGGTGGTTATGCTTCTTTCAATAGGATATTTTGATGAAACTAAAACTTTAAATCCAAGAGAAAGAAGATTAAATTTCAATGAAATTTGTACAGTTATATGAAATGAAAAACAAGCAAGTTTAAAATCCTTGCTTGTTTTTTATATCCACTCCTTTTTACCTAATTTATTCCAAACTCTTTAGGATATTCAACTTTACCTTTCACATTAGTTAAAGCTCCAGGATATAGTTCAATTGCCATAAAATTCTCATCTGGCACTTCTATGGGACATTTTATTTCCCATTTTGATGCTGGTTCATAGCCAAATTTTTTATAGTAGTCTGCATGACCTAAAACTACAATACCTTTATATCCTAGTTCTTTAGCTACTTTGTGTCCTTTTTCTATTAAACTTTTACCAATACCCTTTTTTTGAAATCTCGGTAATACTGCTAATGGTGCTAATGTTAGCAATGTATCATTTCCTACTTTAACTTTTGTAAAAAGAATATACCCTACTATCATTCCTTTAAATTTTGCTGTCAATGATAAGTCTTTTACGAAAGCATCACTTTTTAATAACTCCCTTACTAAATTATGTTCATTATGATCTGAATATTTCTCTCTTAAAAAAGCCTTTTGTACCACTTCACAAACAAAATCCTCTTCTGTTATTTTTTTATATTTTTTTCTTTGAAAAATATAAACAGCTAAACTCCCTAAAATAAAAAATGCAACTCCCAATATTACGTTCATATTCCCCCTCCTTAAATTTTATACTTATATATACAATAATAACAAATAGAAATCCTTTTTCCAAGTTGTTTTTAATTTACATTTTTTTCTTTAACTGCTATACTGTGAAAAATGAATTTTTAGGAGGTTTATTTTGAAAGCTTTGATTGTTGTTGATATTCAAAATGATTTTTGCGAAGGTGGAGCTTTAGCTGTTAAAGATGCCCATGAAATTATACCTATTGCCAATAAAGTTATCGATTTTTTTAATAAAAATCAGTATCTCGTTGTAGCTACAAAGGATTGGCATCCAGCTAATCATAAAAGTTTTGCAAAAAATTCTAATGGAACTATCGGAGAAATTGGTGTTTTAAATAATCTCCCTCAAATTTGGTGGCCTGAGCACTGTATTGAAAATACTCATGGATCTAACTTTCATCCAAATCTTAAAGAAATTAAACATATTATTCATAAAGGAACTAATTTTGAAATTGACTCTTATAGTGGTTTCTTTGATAATGGAAAATTAAAAAGTACCGAACTGTTATCTCTTTTAAAAAGTAACCATATTTCTGAAATTTTTGTTTTAGGTCTAGCTACAGATTACTGTGTTAAATATACAGTCTTAGATGCTCTTGATTTAGGTTTTAAGGTCAGTGTTATAGTGGATGGGTGTAAAGGAGTTAATTTATCTCCTAATGACTCTGAAAACGCTTTAAAAGAGATGAAACAAAAAGGTGCAAGTATAATAAAAAGTGACGATTTAAATTAATCGTCACTTTTTTATTTAAAACTCTTCTAATCTTCTTTCGTACATATAATTACTGAACGTAATATCATAAACTTGTAATATTTCTAAGTAATCTCTAAACAAAGATTTAACTAAAATTGGTATCTCATCTATTGGTAAAATTAAATTTGGTATTTCAAATGCCAAAGATTGAATCGAATCAGTTAATATTCCTCCCATATAAACTTGCATACAATCAGTTAATTTATCATTTATTTTCTTTTTTAATCCAATAAATCCTAAAGGAGCTACTGGAACGCCAGCACAAGAACTTGGACATCCAGAAATTCTTATATTTTTAGCCTCCTTAAATATAATTTTTCTATATTGTGGAAACTCTTTTGCTAATTGATCTAATTCTTTACCTATTGCATCTGCTATATTTTGAGAATCCTGAACTCCTATCATACATACTTTTGCACCGACACATGCTCTAATTTGTCCTCTTATTGATATAGTTTCTGTAACTATCTCTGGAATTGCTTCACTTAAATATTTATATATATAAGGTATTGCTGATTTATGAACCAATGGAATAACTAAATTTTGATTAATAGTAGCTCTTATAGTTGGAGTATTTATATCTTTCATTAATATATATAATTTTTCTATATCTTTTGCAGTTAAATCTCCATTTTTTACATATAATACAAGAGAAACCACATCTTTAAATTTAGTTTCTTTAGTGCAAATATCTTTCCATAAATTAAATGTCTCTGAATTCTCAATTGCATCAAATTGTTTTAACTCTCTTACCTTTTTTTCATAATCTATTTTAGGTATCTTTCCATTACTTATAGTTTCTTTTCCAAAATAATCTAAATATAATTTTTTAAAACCTTCAAATCCCATTTTTTCAACTAAAAATCTCAGTCTTGCCTGCATTCTATTTACTCTATCTCCACGGTCATAAAATAAATCTATTAAAGCTTTAACCGCTCTCAGTAAATCTGCCTCAGGTAAAAATTCTATTAAAACATGACCGATTTTACTACCTCTTCCCATTCCACCACCGCAGTAAACTTTAAAACCTTTTTCACCATTTATTTCTTTTGCAACAAACCCCATATCTTGAACAGCCATAACAAATTCATCATCTAAAGAGTTTGAAAAACCTATTTTTAATTTTCTTCCAAAGTCAAAAGCTTTATCCAGAAAAAACACTTCATTTTCAACCATTCTTGCGTAGGGCATTACATCAAATATATTTCTTTTATCAACTCCTGTGTATGTAGAAACTAAGATACTTCTAAATGTGTTTCCACCTCCACCTCTAAAATACATCTCTTTTGAATTGCATTGTTCTATTGTATCTTTCACTCTTTCAAATTCAACTTCATGAAGTTGATAATTCTGTCTTGTTGAAAGATGTAAATATGGAATCTCTTCTTTTTCCATTATGCTAGCTAATGACTTAAATTTTTCAATTGAAAGTTCTCCTCCAACAGCTTTTAATCTCAGCATCATCTTTTTTCCTTTTTGCTCATAAATTCCAAACTTTGATCCTCTCTTTTTTAAATCTGCTGATTTTAAGTTGTTATTTGAATATTCTGTTATCCCATCTTGAAGCTCTAAATATTCCTTTTCAATATCTTTTAATTTTTCTTCAATTCTTTCCATAACTATACCTCTTTTCAAAAAATTTAGTAATATTACTTATTTTCAACATATCTTTACTTTTCCTTTTAATAAATTTTTAATTTATTTTTTTAAATAAATAAAGTTTGACTTTAAGAAAAAAATATTGTATATTTTATTAGAATTTAAATTGGAGGTTTATACATGAATAAAAAAAATATATCATCATTAACTACACCTAGTTTTTTAGTTAATTTAGATGCATTAGAAAATAATATAAAAAAATATCAAAATTTAGCTGATGAAAATCTTGTTGAATTATTCCCTATGCTAAAAACTCATAAAAGTAGTGAAATTACTAAAATGCAAATTGAGGCTGGTGCTAAAGGAGTTTTAGTTGGGACTTTAGATGAGGCTGAATCTGTTGTTAAAAAAAGTGGAGTAAGTAAAGTTATGCTTGCTTACCCTGTTATTGGAGATAGTAATTTAGATAGAATAATTGCTCTTAGTGCACAGTGTGAATTATTTGTTGCTTTTGACAATGAAATTCCTGCAATTGAACTTTCAAAAAAATTAGGTACAAATACAATTAATTATCAAATTATAATAAATAGTGGATTAAATAGATTTGGAGTTTCCCCTGAAGAAAGTGTTAATTTATATAATTCATTACAAAAATATCCTAATCTTATTTTCAAAGGTATTTCTACTCACACTGGTCAAGTTTATGGTTTTTCAAAAGATCATGTTAATGAAATCACAGAAAAAGAGATCAATGTAATGACTCTAGCTAAAAATCTTTTAATTGAAAATGGTGCCACTGTTGAATTTGTTGCTACTGGAACTACTCCAACTTTTGAAAATGCTATAAAATCTAAAGAAATAACAGTTTCTAGACCTGGAAACTACGTATTCTTTGACGCTATTCAAGTAGCTTTAGGTGCTGCAGAAGAAAAAGATTGTGCTTTAACTGTTTTAGCAACTGTAGTTTCTCATCCATCTGAAGATTTATTTATTCTTGATTGTGGAAGTAAATGTTTAGGACTTGATCAAGGAGCTCATGGAAACTCTTTAACAAAAGGGTTTGGAATTGTTAAAAATCATCCTGAACTTACTGTTATTGGATTATCTGAAGAAGTGGCAAAAGTAAAAAAAGAGGGTGCTACATCCCTAAAAATTGGCGATAAAATTGAAATTATCCCTAATCATTCATGTTCCGCAGCTAATATGACAAACTACTTAATTGGTCACAGAGCTGGAACTATTGAAAAAATTATTGAAGTTGATATTAGAGGGAATTCTAGAAAAATTTCTCTTGACTAATTTTTAAAATTTCTTTATTTTTATAAAATAAAAAAATCCAGAGAATATTATATTCCCTGGATTTTTTATTACCTTTTACAACTATTTTAATTTTTTATCAACTTTTTTATTTTCTTTGTATTGTAAAGTAGATCCATCTTTTAAGTTAAAAATTAATATATCCTCTTCAACTTTAAATGTTTGAACTGTATCTAATTTTTCTAAATACTCAGACTCCATTTTCATAACTTTATCTGAACCAGCCATCAAAGTTGACCCTAATTTTTCTAACTTAATTTTATTTCCTTTTTTCTCATATCTTCCAAAGTAATTATTTAATCCAGAGAATCCATAAAAATTATGTTCGTCAAACCCTATTAGTACATTTGGAATAGAATTTTCTTGAATTAGAATATACTCTTTTCCTACTAATCTTTTATTTTTTGTTGTCAAACTTGAACATCCTCCAAATAAAACTGAAATCATTAACAGTATTCCTAAGATTTTTTTCATTATTTATCACTCCCTGATTTTTTATTAATAACTATTACAATTATTGCTGCTATCAACAACATTATAAAACTTACAACATGTGGAGCTCTAAAGCCATATAACATTAAATCCTCGGCTCTAAAGAAACTCACAATTATACGATTGACACTATATATTATTATATACGTCCACCAAATCGTTCCCGTAGCATAATTCTTTTTCCTCATAAAAAAATATAAAAATAAAAAACCTATAAAGTTAAGTACTGCTTCATAAAGCATTGCTGGATGAAGCGCTAAATTAGGAAATTCTGATCCTGCTGGTGAGGATAGTGGAAATACTAATCCCCAAGGAACTAACTCTTTATATTCAGATTTTTCAGTTAAACTCATCAAATTATAGCCATTATACCATTGATAAAAACTTGGCTTTAAATTAAATATCACTTTTAATGGTGTAAATGTTGGAACACCGTGTACTTCTCCATTTGCTAAATTTCCAAACCTACCTATACCTTGACCTAGAAGTAGTAGGGGGGCAACCATATCTCCTAATAAAAATGGATTTAACTTTTTCCTATGAGCATAGATTAAAGTTCCTATAAATCCACCTATTATTCCACCGTGTATAGCCATTCCACCTTTCCATACAGCCATTATATCTTGAGGATGAGAGATGTAATAAGTATAATTGAACAAAACATAATACAATCTTCCTCCTAAAAGACCTGATAACATTGCAACAAAAGCATAATCTTCAATAATATTTTTAGAAATTCCTTTTTTATCAGCTTCTTTTTTTAGTAACTCTATTCCTATAAAAAATGCAATTGCATAACACAATCCATAATAACTTAATTTAAAACTGCCTATTTGTAAAAATATTGGATTCATAATAAAGTCTCCCTATTTGTAATTTATATATATTTAGCTTTGATTTGATTATATCACCACTTCGAATTTTCGTAAAACTTTTTTTATTTTTTTCTACATTATTTAATAAATCAATGTACTTTTTATATTTTTTTTGTATAGTTTTTGTTAACCTATATTTAATTAATGCTTATTTTTACAATTATAGTTGAATTTTTAACGATTTTAGATTAAAATATAAGCAGTTAATATAGACTAAAATATCAAGGAGGAAAATATGCATTATCATGCGCCTATTACAGAAAAAGTTTTCTGGATTGGAACTAACGATAGAAAAACTGAAAGATTTGAAAATTATTTGCCATTACCGCAAGGTGTTGCCTATAATTCATATTTAATAAACGATGAAAAGACTTGTATCATTGATACAGTTGACTTCTCAACAGCTGGATTATTTATTGAAAAAATAAATGGAATTTTAAAAGGAAAAGCTCTTAACTATATTATAGTTAATCATATGGAACCTGATCACTCTGGTTCTTTAGGAGAAGTTATGGCTCACTTTCCTGAAGCCAAACTTATTGGTAATGTAATCACATTAAAAATGATTAAAGCTTTTATCCCTGATTTTAATGAATCAAAATTTATTTGTATCAAAGAGGGAGATCAATTAAATTTAGGACACCACACTTTAACTTTTGCTATGGTTCCTATGGTTCACTGGCCTGAATCAATGGTTACATATGATATGACTGATAAAATTTTATTCTCTAACGATGCCTTTGGAAGTTTTGGAACTTTAGATGGTGGAATTTTTGATGATGAAATTAATTTCTCTTTCTATGAAGATGAAATGAGAAGATATTATTCTAATATAGTTGGAAAATATGGACCTCAAGTTTTAAGTGCTATTAATAAATTAGGTGGACTTGAAATAAAGTATATCTGTCCTTCACATGGAATCTTATGGAGAAAAGATATCTCTGTAGTTATTAATCATTTTTCTAATTGGGCAAGCTTTACTCCTGAAGAAGAAGGTGTTGTTATTATCTATGGTACTCTATACGGAACAACTGCAAAAATGGCAAATGTTATCGCTAGAGAACTTGCTTGGAATGGAATTAAAAATATAAAAATATATGACATCTCAAAAACTGATCACTCTTATATTATTAGCGATATTTGGAAATATAAAGGGCTTATTATTGGATCTGCAGCTCATAACAATGATGTTTATCCTGTTTTACAAGGACTTTTACATAAATTAAAAAATTACGGTTTAAAAAATAGATATCTTGGAATTTTCGGAAATATGCTATGGAGCGGTGGTGGAGTAAGAGGGATACAAGCTTTTGCTAACGCACTTCCTGGTTTAGAAATTATTGCTGATGCTGTTGAAGCTAAAGGAGAACCAACTCCAGAAGATCAAAGAAAATTAGAGAATATTGCTAAAGCTATGGCTGAAAAGTTAAAAAGTGAAAGACAATAGTATCTAAAACTCTAAGGAGAGCATAATCTGCTCTCTTTTTTACGTTAAGGAGGTTTTTATGAAAAATAATATTAAACAAATTAATAAAGAAGCAATTATTACTTGCCTATTATATCTTTTTTACTTTTGTTGGTGGTACTATTTTGCATATATCTATAAATCAGATACCAATGAATTTATTCTAGGGCTACCTAGTTGGTTTTTTTATTCATGTGTTTTAGGATTAATCGTTATAAATATAATAGTTTTTATAGCTGTTAAATGTTTTTTTAAAGATATTGATTTAGATTAGGAGGATTAATGCTTATACTTTTACCAATTATTTTATATCTTTTTTTAATGTTAGGTGTAGCTTGGAAAGTTAATAAAATTAAAAATAATGGCAATGTTGATTTTATGGAGGAATACTTTATTGGTAGCCGAAATATGGGAGGATTTGTTCTTGCTATGACTATTATTGCTACTTATATAGGTGCTAGTTCATTTATAGGTGGACCTGGTGTCGCATATAAATTAGGCCTTGGTTGGGTTCTACTTGCATGTATTCAAACACCTACTGCTTTTTTAACTTTAGGAATTTTAGGAAAACGTTTAGCTATAATATCTCGGAAAATTGGAGGTCTTACTATCACTGATTTACTTAGAGCAAGATATAAAAATGATATTGTTGTTATTCTAGGATCTGTTATTATGCTAGTCTTCTTTATTGGAACAGTTGTTGCAAACTTTGTTGGTGGTGCTAGATTATTTGAAAGTGTTACTGGACTTCCTTACATTGTCGGATTAGTTATTTTCTCCTTTGTTATAATCACTTATACAACCATTGGTGGTTTTAGAGCAGTAGCCTTAACAGATGCTATTCAAGGTGGTGTTATGTTGATTGCTTCTGGAATTCTATTCTTCACTCTTTTAAAAAATGGTGGTGGAATGGAAAATATAATGAGAACAATTGAGCAAACAAACCCCGCTCTTTTAACACCAGATTCTGGTGGAGCAATTGCTAAACCATTTATTCTTTCTTTCTGGATGCTAGTAGGAGTTGCTATTCTTGGTCTTCCAGCCACATCTGTTAGATGTATGGGATTTAAAGATAGTAAGTCAATGCACAATGCAATGATTATTGGAACATCTGTTGTTGGAATTCTAATGCTTATTATGCACTTAATTGGAGTTATGGGAGTTGCTATTCTTCCTGGAATAACCATTGGTGATAAAATAATTCCAACTTTAGCTATTTCAAAATTACACCCTATTTTAGCTGGTGTATTTATAGGTGGACCTCTTGCGGCTATTATGTCTACAGTTGATTCATTTTTAATTTTATCATCTGCAACTATTATTAAAGATCTGTATATTAACTATATCAATCCAAATCCTGGGGATAAAAAAATTAAAAAACTTTCGTTATTTACCTCACTATTTATAGGAGTAATTGTCTTTCTTTTATCACTTGATCCCCCTGAGCTTTTAGTTTGGATAAATCTTTTTGCCCTAGCAGGTCAAGAAGCGGCATTTTTCTGTCCTATTATTATGGGACTATATTGGAAAAGGGCTAACGCTCTTGGTGCTATCTCCTCTATGATTTTTGGTGTAGCTTCATACATATATTTTTCTGTTTTTAAAATTAGTTTTTCTGGACTTCATCAAATTGTGCCAGTTATCGCTATGAGCTTAATAATCTTCATCTTAGGATCTTTCTTAGGTGAAAAACCTGATGATGAAACTATTGATATTTTCTTCAATCTTTAAAGAAAAAATGCTCGAGATTATCTCGAGCATTTTATTTCTATAACTTCACCTGATTTATTTAAACTATATCCATCTAAATTATCTATTTTCTTCTTAAAATAATCTGATTTTAAAAAATTAATAAACTCTTTAATTTTTTTGCTATTTTTTATCTCTGGATTTATTAAAAAATCATACTCCTCTTTAGCTAAGGGAATAAAATCTAAATCTGCTATTTTAGCAGCCTCCATTATTCCTAATCCCACCTCTGCTGTTTCATTTTTTATAGCCATAGCTACATCTAAATGAGTTGCAACTTCATAATCATACCCTTTTAAATTTCTATAATCTAAGTTTTCATCACTTAGCCAATAATCTAAAAGTATTCTTGTTCCTGATCCTCTTTGTCTATTTACAAACTTGACATTTTTTTCTAATATATCTTTGATCTCTTTCAAATTTAAAGGATTTCCTTTTTGCACTATTAACCCTTGAATTCTTTCTACACCTTTCACTAACATCATATCTTCAGTTGGAAAATATTTCTTTATAGAAGAAATATTATACTCCCCACTCTCTTCATCTAACATATGAATGGGTGCAATATCTGTATTTCTTTGTTTTATTGCTAATATTCCTCCAAAACTTCCCACATGAGTAGAACATAGTTTTATAGAGTCCCCAATTAAGTCCATAACAATATCATGACTTCCAATAGATACTAAATTACTATCTATCTCTTTTAATGGTTTTAATAACCTTACCTTTACTCTCTCTCCTAAACCTATCCCTTCAACTGATTTAGGTATTTCTAAAATTCCATCAGCTTTTGATAAGCTCGTTGTAATACCAGCACCTCTAGCTAATGGCATCACTATGTATTCATCTTTATTTTTATGTAGAGTTACTCTCACAAGCTCTTTATGTTTTAAAGATGATACAATACTTTTTCCTAATTTCCCATCTATAAAACTTTCAACATTAAAAATATTAGTCATTTTTTCTAAAAGTGGTTTCATAAATATATCCATTGCTAAATATGCTGAAACTGGATAGCCTGGTATACCTATAACTGGTTTCCCATTTATTTTTCCTAATATTGTTGGTTTTCCAGGTTTAATTGCGACTCCATGAATAACAACTTCTCCTATTTCTTCAATCACATTTTTTGTATAATCTTTACTACCTGCTGATGACCCTGCATTTACTACTAGAACATCATAATTTTTAGAAAGTTCATTCAGTTTTTTTTTCATTTCAGTATAATTATCTTTTAATTTCTCTTGAATATATGGTATTCCGCCCCACTCTTTTATTTGAGCTGAAAATATATACGAATTACAGTCAATTACTGATTTTTCTTTAAACTCTTCTTTAAATATATCTATAACTTCATCTCCAGTTGGAATAATAGCTACCATTGGTTTTTTATAAACCTCTATTTCTTTTATTCCTCCAGTTATAAGAGCTCCTAAATCCTGAGGAGAAATTTTATGTTTTGATTTTATCAACATTTCACCTGCTACAATATCTTCACCTACTGGCCTTATGTGTTGCCATGGCTTTGCATTTTTTATAATTTTAAAGTTTCCATCTTCTAATTCAATTAACTCTTCAATCATAACAACACAATCCCCTAAAGATAAATCCAATGGATTTCCTGTATTTACATATTTAAAATCATTTTCTTTTAAATACACTGGTGTTACGTCTGTTGCTTCTTTTATTTTTTCAGAAAAAATAAAAATTCCATCCATTGCACTTGCTGCATATGTAGGAGAACAATAATTAGCATAGACTGCTTTGTAAGTAACTCTTCCTATTGAATCTAAAACCGATATTTTTTCACTTTTAAAATCAAAAGATATTTCTGAAAAATATTTTTCTAAAGCTAACTCTACATCAATATTATCTATATAAATATTTCTTTTAGACATTCAATACAACCTCCACTAGCTCTCCTTTATAAAGTCCTTCTTTATATTCTGGTATAATTATGTAACCATCTCCATCTAAAATTGGTCTTATCATAGAAGATTTGCTAACAACTGGATAAACTTGTACTTTTTGATCCTCTGTCTTTAACTTAACATTTATGAAACATGTTTTTCCAGGATCACCATAAATATTTTCTTTTAACTCGCCATATATTTTTACTCTTTTTTTATTTAAAAATATCGGTTCAACTAGAGCTTTGAAAACATTTACCCCCGATTGAGGATGTCCTGGCATTCCAAAAATAAATTTATTTTTATATTTTGCTATTATAGTAGGCTTTCCTGGTTTTAAAGATATTCCATGGACAAATATACTCCCACCTACATCTTCTATAGCTTTTTCTGTAAAATCTCTTACTCCTACAGAACTGCCACCAGAGATTAATACAACATGAGCTGTTTCCAAAGCTTTCCTTAATGTTGATGATAGCGTACTTAAATCATCTTTTACTAAAAATGTACTGGCAACCTCTCCTAACCCCTCTTCTATTAAAGCTCTAAAAATATTTGTATTTATATCATAAACTTCGCCTATTTTTAATTCTGTTCCTAACTCTACAATTTCATCTCCTGTAGAAATAATTGAAAATTTTATTTTCTCATAAACTTTAACTTTAGATATTCCAATAGACGATAAAACCCCTATATGACTCGAGGTTATTCTTTCATCTACTTTAACTAATAAATCATCTTTTTTTATCTCAGATCCTTTTACAATTATATTTGAAAGCTGTGCAACACCTCTATTGATTAATATTTCCTCTCCTAAAGCTTCGCAATCTTCTACCATAACCATAGCGTCTGCCCCAACAGGAAGCATCCCTCCTGTTGGAATATACATACACTGACCTAAATCTATCTCACTATTATTTTCTTCTCCCATTTTCCCATCGCCTATATTTTTTAAAGGAATCGGAGAAAATTCACTAGCACCATAAACATCTTTAGCTTTTACAGCATAACCATCTACTGTAGATCTATCGAATGATGGCAAATCTATATTTGATACTATATTCTCTGCTATAATTTTATTTAAAGAGTTCTCTAACAAAACCTCTTCTATTTTTAATTCTTTATCTAATTTTGACACTATACTATCTATAGCTTCTTTTAAACTCACTGTTTTAAAAAATCTCATTATTCCTCCTGATATTTATTTATTAACCAACAAATACCTATACTTAACTGTAATAATAATATCATTGGAAGTGCTAACATAATTTGAGATATTATATCTGGTGGCGTCATTACTGCTGCTACTATAAATATTATTAATATCATAATTGGTTGTTTCTTCTTCAAAGTTGTTGCTTTTATAAGCCTTAATTTTGCTAATAAAGCTGCTAGAACAGGCATTTCAAATACAATTCCAAAAGTAAAAATAATACTTAATACAAAATCTAAATATGATCCTATTGAAATCATTTGAGCAATCTCATCTCTTTGAAATTTTTGAAAAAATTCTAACATTGTTGGTAATACCATCTTATAGGCAAAGTAGCTTCCAGTTATAAAAAATAATAATCCACCTATAAAAGAACCCACTATATAAAATCTTTCATCTCTATAAAGACCAGGAGATACAAAGGTCCATATCTGTAAAATTGTTATTGGTGATGCTAAAATTATCCCTCCTATTAAAGATATTTTTAGATAAGCTAAAAATAGTTCTGGTGGAGTTAAATAAACTAACTTCATACTTTTATTCATTTTCAAAAATATTTCAATTAACGTGTTTGAATATTCATAGCAAATAAATGTTGTTATCAGATTTGTAACAACTATATATAGCATTCTTTTTCTCAACTCTGCTAAATGTCCTAGCATTGTTAAATTTTTACTTTTCACTGTTTCCCTCATTCTTTGGTTGTGTATTTGGATCTATATCCTTACTAATATCATTAGCATGTCCTTTAAACTCTTTTATAGCTTTTCCTAAACTTTTTCCAATTTCAGGTAGTTTTGATGGTCCAAAAACTACTAATGCTATACATAATATTAATATCAATTCAAACGGTCCTAATCTTCCAAACATATATTTTCTCTCCTCTTTTATTTTATTCTATTTTCAAAGGTATAAATTATTGGATCATTTTTTCCAATCCTTCCAATTAAACAAACTCCCAATTTTTCTGCTAATTCTATTGCTAAACTACTTGGAATACTAATCGTAGCTACAACAGGTATTTTAGTTGCAACAGCCTTAAGTACCATATCCAAAGATAATCTTCCTGTAGTTGTTATAACTGAATTTTTTAAATCAAACTCTTTGTTTAAAGCTGCTCCAATTACTTTATCAACAGCATTATGCCTTCCTATATCCTCTCTTATAACAACCTCTCCATTTGGATTTCCAATTGATGCACAGTGCATTCCACCACTATTTTTATACATCACTGCACCTTCTAGCATATCTCTTGCAACCTTTTTTATTCTTTCTAAAGATATTTGATGAGGATATTCTATTTTTTCTTTTTGCATAATCTTTTCATCAAAAAGTGCTCCACTTCCACATCCACTTAAAACTACCTTTGGAATAGTAAATAAATCATCTTTTACTTCTCCTAAAGTATACGTAGCAATAAGTCTAGCATCTTTGCAAGCTGCAATACTTTCTAAATCATTTTTACTCTTTACTATTCCTCTTGTGTAAAGGTGACCTAAAGCTAAATCCTCTAAGTCATATGGCGAACACATAAAAGTTACCAGTTTTTCTCTATTTAATCTAAGCTCTACAGGTGCTTCTTCACATACATTACTTTTTCTTAACATATTACTCCTTTTTCATGGATTTTCAAATTGACCTACCTCTACCCATTCACATAATCCTGTTGCATGTCCAAGCATCATATATGTATCGGAAAATAGGTATTTAGCACCATTTGAAGCTTCCACACTTTTTATATCTGTATATTCTTTATTTTTCAATATTCTTTCTATTAAATCATCTATATCTTTTCTATTAAAAGGATTCAATTTAAAGATTTCCAAAGATGTTGGTCTTGGATATATCCTAGATTCCATTCTAACTAACTCTACTATTGTCTCTTCGATATTTTTTTCCTTTAAATTATACAATACATCCCTATATGTATCACTAATATAGTCTTTTGAATAAAAATATATTTCTTCTTTACCTTTGATTATATCGATATCTTTTGTTTTTTCATTACTCTTTAGTTCTTCTATCACTTTTTCAATTTTAGAAGCCTTTATTTTTAAAGGCTCCTTTTCTAATTCGTTCTTACTAATTAATTTTCCTAATCTTGACGATTCCCTTATAGATTGAGCTAAAATCTCTATATTCATTTCTCTTCCTTTTTTACTTTTATGCTGGTAATAAATTCAATCTCTCAAGCTCTGCTGCAACATCAGACATACCTAATCTCTCCAATGTTTCTTTTGTAGGAGCCCCTGTTTTTTCATCCCATCCCATCTCTTTATAGAACATTGTAAGTGCAAGTTGCATATCCTGTCTATCCATCTTGTCTGTTCCAGGAGTAAATGCTTTAATATCTGGATCTTTATCAAATACCCAATCAGTCATTCCATCATGTTCTTCTCTCATATTAATTGTATTCATATTTTTTACTGTTAACGCTCTGTGTAAAGTAAATACTCTCTCTGCTCCTAAATCTAAACTTTCTTCTGTGTAATTCTCTCCTGTTACAACAGTCATAAATTTAGCTTCTAATCCTAAATCACCTCTATAATTTCTTGATTTATGTGGAGAAACTGTCATTGGCCACATCCAATTACAAAGAGTTAAAGAATCATGTAAACAATTTTTTACAATAGCCCATTTAGCTAATTTAGCTTTATATTCATTCATTGGGCTGTAATTTAATGGTGGATCTATTCCATCAGGCGAACCTACAATCTCTGCTACAACCTCTTTTTGAATCTCTATTGGTAACCCACTTCCAACTAAATTTACTAAGGTATGACTTTGAGCATCTCTATTAAACATACAGCTTATTAACGATCCCACTTGACCATTTGTTTCATTAGAATGATGTTTTGGAAATCCTAATCTTGACCATAACCCATACTTAGGATTATTCCAATAATCATCTCCAAAATCCCATCTTTTAGCAACCCAGTATGCTCCATCTCCAAGATGACTTAACTCTCCCTCTTTATAAGCTATTCTTCTATAAAAATCAATTAAAAATGCAGGATCTTTTTCTTCTAATAAGTTCCATGGAATAGAATTATACTCATCTTCTGGTAAAACCTTTTTAAAAATTCCACTTTCATATCCATGTTTTAAATCTGTTCCAATAAGACCATAGTTACACCATACTCCATAATCATCAGCTAATGATGCTCCAATAACTGCAGCAAACATTTTTCCGTCACCTTTCTCTTCTATATCTTTATTTCCTTTAAACATCACTCTTTGAGGTGAGAAATATCCCATACAAGTGTTTGCTACATAAGGTGACAGTCCATAATCTTGTAATTTAGGTACTTTCAATTGGCTCATACATCTAATCGGGCATGATTGACATCCTCCCATTCTCACTGTATATTTTTCTGCTGAAGGACCTAAGTCAAATGTAGCTTTCATTGTTCTATACCCTACTTTATTTATATCCCCTGCTGCTGCAATTCCAGTTTCTATTGGTCCACCTTCTGCTGCACCCCAAGTCAATCCTTCTCTTGCCGTCCATCTACTACCTTTATGATGAAATTCCGACCAAGGTTGTGGTGTACTTGGTACAACATGTTGATTGTTAGCTCCAATTAAATCTTTCATCATATAATTATTTAACTTTAGTAACTCTCTACCTTTTCCAGCAATATTGACAGCATTAGTCCCTTTTACTCCAATAGCCTTTAACATCTTTGAACCTAATATACCACCGTGTCCACCTGCAGAATGACTTAGTCCGTTCATAATTACAGAAAGATTTACCATATTTTCTCCTGCTTGACCTATCGCTGCTACCGAGGCTTCTTTTCCCATTATCGCACCCAATTGAGCTGTTGTATCTTTTATCCCTTTACCCCATACATTTGTTGCACTTTCTAAAGAAACTTTATCATTATCTATTTTTAACCAAACTGGTCTATTTGATTTCCCTTCAATGATTATAGCATCATATCCTGCATATTTTAATTGAGCTGCAAAGTTTCCTCCCATATGTGAATCTCCTACAGCATTATAGGGATTTGATGGAAATAATGATGTTATATTTGTTCTAGAGCTTGAAGGTGCCCCTGATCCTGTTAATGGTCCTACTGCAAATACTATTTTATTAGCTTCATCAAAAGCTTTCGTTCCCGCTGGAACTTCATCGAATATAACCTTGTATCCTATACCCATTCCACCAATAAAATCTTTATATTTAGATGTTGGTTCTTTTGTTATTACTCCTGTTGTTAAATTTACCCTTAAAATATTTCCTGCCCATCCGTATGATTTACTCATTTTTTATTTATCCCCCTCAATTATCTTTTACTAAAAAAATGTGCTTTACTAATATCTTCCCACTTAATAACTTTTAATGCATCTGTAGGGCATCCTCTAACACATGACCCGCAAGTTGTACATTTTGTTGCATACCCATTTTCTATGTCTATTGTTGGTAAATTCCATGGACATGCCTCTGTACAGACTCCACATCCAACACACTTATCTTTTAAAACTACTCTAGCACCTGTTCTTGCATCAGCTACTATAGCCCCATTAGGACAAGCATTTGCACAAAATGGTTCTCTACACTGCTTACATGTCACTGGTGACATCTTTAAGTTACCCATTTGCCCATCTTCATACTGGTAATTTATTTTAGGCCCTGTTGTTCCAAAATTATAATTCTCTCCTACTTTTATTCTAGATAAAAAAGGTTGAACTTTCCCATCATTTTGTAGTGTACATGTTATTTCACAACGCTGACATCCTGTACATTTTGATCTATCTACTACCAATAATCCTTCTGGTAAAGCTGTTGCTGCCATTGCTTCATCACCAAATCCAAACATTGATAATATTGAAGAAGTCACTGCAAATCCAGCAACTCCTTTTCCTGTTAATTTTAAAAATTCTCTTCTTGTAGTTTCTTTATCAAAAACTTTATTAATTAAACCTTTAGACATTACGTCCCCCTTTGTATTATTTTTCCTTCATCTACCTCATAAATGCAATTGCTTATTCTTACGGCTTGTTCATAGTCATGAGTTACTAAAATTATTAAACTCCCCATATCTCTTAATTCAGTCAATATCTTTTCTACTAAATATGTACTTTTTTTATCCATACTTGCTGTTGGTTCATCTAAAAGTAATATCTTTTTATTATAAAGAACTGTTCTAATAAATTGTACTTTTGCTTTTTCTCCACCTGATAAAGTGCTAACTAATGCTTCTTTTAAATTTTCTATTTGAAATTTGTTTAAAAGGCTAGTCATTTTATCTGATTCTATCTTTAAATCTCTCAATCTAAATGGTTCCGTTAAGTTATAAATAACATTTCCTTTAAAAAATAGTGGTTCTTGTGTAGATAAAATTACATTATCTTTATCATATCTTAAATTTCCCTCATCATAAGATAAAATACCACCTAATATTTTTAAAAGAGTACTCTTCCCAGCCCCATTTCTTCCTAATATTGAGTAAATTTTACCTTTAGAAAAATTTAAATCTGCTACCTCTAAAATTAGCCTATTTTCATAATATTTTTTTAAATTTTTAATCTCTATCAATTACTTCACCCATTTTATTAAAAAATTTAATAGAAAAGAAATACTAAATAAAATTAATGCTATTACTAAAGAAGTATTATAGTTTCCCATAGATGTTGATAGAGCTATATATGTTGTCATTACCCTAGTGTGACCTTTAATATTTCCTCCAACTAGCATAACTGATCCTACTTCAGAAATTCCTCTAGCAAAAGCTACTAAAAATATACCTAAAAACCTAGTTTTTAACTCTCTAAAAAAAACTCTATTCAATTTATTTGATGGTATATGTAAAATTTTACAAGTTGTTAAAATTCTACTACCATCATCTTCTAAAAGCTCTGAACACAATGTTATAACAAGTGGCAACAATAATAAAAATTGTGCTATAATTATTGCTGTTGGTGTAAATAACAAATTTAAAGGTCCCAAAATTCCTCTTCTCGAAAGCATTAGAAGTACTACTAATCCAAATATTATTGTAGGAACTCCTGTTAAAGCTCTAAAAAACTCCAAAATTTTTTTAAAAATTTTATCTTTTCTAAAAAATAATCCAAGACTTATAAAAAATCCAACTATTGAACTTAAAATACTTGCAACTCCTGTTACGAATAAAGATAGTAAAACAATCTCTATTATCTCTTTATCCACACTAATTACCTACAAAAAATAATGGTGTATCAAATTCACTTTTCCCATAATTTTTCATTATTTCTTCTGCTTCTTTTGACTGCATAAACTCTATAAATATTTTAATATCATCTCTTTTTGCCTCTTGAACATTTGATAATTCTAAAATTGAATATATATTTTTTAAAGGTTCTTTTTCATCTAAAGGAACTTCTTGTAATTTAAAATTATCCTTTACTTTTAAAAATGTTCCACTATCAGATAATGTAAATCCTTGTAATTCAGAAGTTAAATTTAAAGTTTTAGCCATTCCTAAACCAGCTTCTTTATAGTTTTTAAAATTCTTATCAATTTGTGCTTCTTTCCACATAGCTAATTCTTTAGAATGCGTACCTGATTTGTCGCCTCTTGATATAAATATTAAATTTTCTGTTGCTATCTTACTTAATAATTTATTTAAGTTTTTAGGATAGTTTGTTAAATCTTTCTCATTATCAGTCACAACTACAAAATAATTGTACATCAAAGGATATCTTTTTACTCCATATCCATCCTCTATAAACTTTTTTTCTCTTCCTGGATCATGAGTAAATAAGATATCTACGTCTCCCCTTTTACCTAACTCTAAAGCTTCCCCAGTACCTTTAGCAATCCATTTTAATTCAATTCCCTTCTCATTTTTTAATGTTTTTGAAATCTCAGTTAAAAACCCTGTATCATCTAATGATGTCGTGGTCCCCATTAAAATTTCTCCTGCATAAATATTTGTACATATTAATAAACTTGTTAAAAATACGGACTTTTTCATTATAATCCCTCCTTATAAAATATGAATAATTATACTATTATACTAGTTTTTTTACAACTTTTTTTCTTCTTTTTGTCTTATTTTAATTTTTTTTATACCAAAATAGAATGATATTCTGAAATTTTATTTTTTATAAATTAATACTACTTTTTATTGATATTTACACTCACTTTTTTCAGATAAAAAGATTGTTTTTTAAAAAAATATAATATATTATAATAAATAAATTTCTATATAAACTGCTACAATTTACAAAAAAATATAAGGAACTTAAGCAACATTATTATTTATTTTGATATTTTTCTTTTTTTTATATATAATCTAAGTAAGAATTAGACAATTATGGAGGATGCTTATGAAAAATTTTTTAGAAGGTGTTATTAATAGAAATAAATATATGTGTGAATTAGGAAAAGTGGCTGATTATATTCCTGGTCTATCAACTGCTAATAAAAATCATCTTGGTATATGTATAATAGACACATCTGGAGAGGTTGTTATAGCTGGAGATGCCGATGTAAAATTTACTCTTCAAAGTATTTCAAAACCTTTAACTTTAATGCTAGCTTTACTTGATCAAGGAGAAAAATATGTTTTTTCTAAAGTAGGTATGGAACCTAGTGGCGATGCTTTTAATTCTATTAGAAAATTAGAAACTGGTAGAATGAGAAAACCATTTAATCCTATGATTAATGCAGGTGCTATTGAAGTATGTTCTATGATAAAAGGAAAAAATAGTATCGAAAAATTTGAAAGAGTTCTTAATTTTATTAAATTAATATCTGGAAATAATGATTTAAAAGTTAATGAGGCTATTTATAAAGGAGAAAAAGAAACTGGTAATAAAAATCGTTCTATGGCTTATTTTTTAAAAGGTGAAGGTCTTATTTCTGGTGATGTTGAAGATGTTTTAGATATTTATTTTAAACAATGCTCTATTGAAGTTACTGCTATTGATTTAGCTAAGATTGGATTATTTTTAGCTAGAGGAGGAGTTCTAGAAAATGGAGATAGAGTAGTTAGTGAACACATCGCCACTATTGCTAAAACTCTTATGATGACTTGTGGAATGTATGATGGTTCAGGTGAATTTGCAATAAAGGTTGGTATCCCTTCAAAATCTGGTGTAGGTGGTGGAATCTTATCTGTAATCCCTGGAAAAATGGGTATTGGTGTTTTTGGTCCATCTCTAGATTTAAAAGGAAACTCTATTGGTGGTATTGCTGTTCTTGAAGAGATTGCAGAAAATTTTAAATTTAGTATTTTTAATTAAAAGGAGTTATTATGTTTAAATATTTCGATCATAAAGTTATCAAAACAGCACTAGCTTCTTTTTTAGCTTATTATCTTGCAGATTATTTTGGAATTAAATACGGTCTTACTGCAAGTATTATTGCTATTATTTCTATTCAAGCCACAAAAAGTGACAGTATTAAAATTACAATTGAGCGTTTTTTTGCAGTTATTTTAGGAATGTCTCTTTTTGTTTTATTATCTTATTTTTTAGGATATGATTATATTACTTTAGGAATTTTCATTCTTCTTTTTATGCCTCTATGTATTAAGCTAAGAATTGTACAAGGACTTTTAGTTACTACTGTTCTCGCAACACATATTCTCAGTGAAAAATCAATCTCTTTAGATTTTTTACTTAATGAATTTTATGTTTTAATTTTAGGATTATCTATCGGAAATATTCTAAATTTATATATGCCTACGAACTCTAAAACTATAGATTTAATTAAATTAAAAGTTGACTTAATTTTAAAACAAATTCTTTCTGATATTTCTGAAAGCTTAAAGTGTAGTTGCGTCTCTGTTAATGAAGATAAAAATTTCAAATCTTTAAAAGCTACTATAGAAGAGGGTCGAAAATTTTCTTTATTAGATTATGACAACACTCTAGTTGATAAATGTAATGAAAATTTAAATTTTTTCTCCATGAGAAGAAGACAATATAGAATCTTAACTAGAATGAGAACATGTTTCAAAAGATTATATATCACTCATGAATATAGTCTTATTATAGCTGAATTTATAACTAAAGTTTCTGAAAATGTTGAGGTCGAAAAAAAGACTACTCCTCTAATTGAGGAACATAAAGAGTTAAAAGAACTATTCTCAAATTTTCCTCTTCCTAAAACCAGAGCAGAATTTGAAAATAGAGCTACTTTATTTCAACTTTTACAAGAAATGGAAGAGTTTCTTAATGCTAAAATTGAATTTAAAAAAGATTATGATAATTAATCTTTAAATTTATCACAAAGGAGTCCCCATGTTAGATAAAAATAAACGACAAATAAACTACTTAAGATTATCTATTACAGATCATTGTAACTTAAGGTGCAAATATTGTCTTCCTGAAAAAGATACAAATTTTTATAACAATTGTGATTTACTAAACAGTAGCGAAATAGAAAAAATTGTTAAGGCTTTTTCTTTAATTGGTATAAAAAAAGTTAGAATAACAGGTGGCGAACCTTTAGTTAGAAAAGATTTTAATAAAATTTTAGAAAAAATAAATAACATTGAAGGAATAGAAAAAATTGCTATTACTACGAATGGATTTCAGCTTTTAGAAAACTTGGACTTATTCAAGGAAAATGGATTAAATAGAATTAATATAAGTTTAGATAGTTTAGATGCTAAAAAATATAAGGAAATTACCCGTGGAGGAGATTTTAATAAAATTTTTAAGACTATAAAAGAAGCTAGCTATAAAAATTTTGAAAAAATACGTTTAAATGTTGTTATTATGAAGGGCGTTAATGATGATGAAATTTTAGATTTTGTTAATTTAACTAAAGACCTAAATATTGGTGTACGTTTTATTGAAATAATGCCAATTGGAGAAGGTAAAAAATTTACTTCTGTTAAAAATTCAGATATTTTAAGCTTCATAGAAAAACATTATTTATTAGAAAAAAATTTAAATCACTCTACTGACGGACCTGCTTCTTATTATAAAGTTTCTGGCTTTATAGGAGAGATTGGTTTCATTAGTCCTCTTTCAAATAGATTCTGTGATAGTTGCAATCGAGTTAGAGTAACCTCTGATGGCTTTTTAAAACTATGTTTACATTATAACAAAGGAATTGATTTGGTACCATATTTAAAAGATGAGACTTCTGTGGAAACTTTAGCAATGATTATTGAAAAAGCCATCTATGATAAAAAACCAAAAGAACATCACATGGATAATAGTGAAAATATCAGCAATATAGAATCAAAAGGTATGAACAAAATAGGAGGATAACATGGGAAAAGTTATAGCAATTTGTATAAGTGAAAATAAAGGAACTGAAAAAGTCGTTATTGAAAGTGGGGTTTTAATTGAAAACTTTGGATTGGAAAAAGATGCTCATGGAGGAAATTGGCATAGACAAATTAGTTTATTAGAACTTGAAAAAATTGATGATTTCAACAATAGAGGTGGGAATGTTAATTTTGGAGCTTTTGGAGAAAATCTAATAATTCAAGGTATAGACTTAAAAAATCTTGCTGTCGGTAGCATACTACAAATTGGTACATCTCTTCTTGAAATAACTCAAAAAGGAAAACAATGTCACCATCACTGTAAAATATATCATAGAGTTGGAGATTGTATAATGCCTCGTGAAGGTGTTTTTGCAAAAGTATTAAAAGGAGGTGCTATTTTTCCAAACGATGAAATTAAAATAATCAAATCTCCAATAACGTTAGAAGCTTGTGTTGGTTCATATTCTGAAGCTATTGCTGCTATAAATAAAGGTGCAAACAGAGTTGAGCTTTGCGAAAATCTATTTGACGGTGGGACTACTCCATCTTATGGAACTATTAAAAAAGTCAGAGAACTTGCTATCCCTACTTTTGTAATGATTAGACCTAGAGGAGGGGATTTCTGCTATTCTCAAGCTGAAATTGAAATTATGAAAGAGGATATTAAAATTTGTAAAGAACTTGGAGTACTTGGAGTTGTTTTTGGAGTTTTAACAAAAGATAATAAGATTGATTACCCTCTTTTAAAAGAACTTGTTGAACTTTCAAAGCCTATGAGTATAACTTTCCACAAGGCCATTGACGAAATTGAAAATCCAGAAAATGAAATACTGACATTAGCAGAAGTTGGAATAGATAGAATTTTAACATCTGGTAAAAAAGCCACTGCTTTTGAAGGAGCTGAACTTTTAAATAGATTTATTAAAATTGCTGACGATAAAATAAAAATTATCGTATGCGGTGGTGTCACATCTGATAATTTCCAAGAGATTAACAAATTGATTCCAAGCACAGAATATCACGGGAAAAAAATAGTATAGAGTATAAAAAATGACGGAATTTGCACTTTCCGTCATTTTTTATTATATTTTTCTTGATTTTTATTCACTTTTATTTTAAACTATTAAAGTTGTATATTAGTATTATTACATACATGAATTAAGGGAGGATTATATTTATGAAATTTTTTAACAAAAAGTATATGAGTTTTTTTGCTTCTTTACTTTTAATGACAACTTTAGCTCAAGGAAAAGAATTTATTTCTTCGGCCAAAGGATACAATGGTGATATTAAAGTAAAAGTTGATATTGTTGATAATGAAATTAAAAATATCAGTGTTTTAGAGGAAAACGAAAGTGATTTTACAAAAGATGGTATGAATTCTATCATCACTGATATTATTGAAACTCAATCTACTAAAGTAGATAATGTTGCTGGTGCGACTTCTACTAGTGTTGGACTAAAAAGGGCTGTAGACAGAGCTATTAAAGAATCTAAAGCAAAGTTAACTCCAAAAGAAAAAAAGGTTGTCGTTTATAACGACGTTACAACAGACGTTGTTATTATTGGTGGAGGTGGAGCAGGACTTTCAGCTGCTATCGCTGCTAAAGATAATGGTTCTAATGTTATACTAGTTGAAAAAGCTGCTATTCTTGGAGGGAATACAAATTATGCTACTGGTGGACTTAATGCTGCTGAAACTTCTATTCAAAAAAATAAAGGTATTAAAGATTCCGTTGAAATTTTTATAGATGATACTATGAAAGGTGGAAAAAATACAAATAATAAAACTTTAGTTGCAAAAATGGCTAACTCTTCTGCTGAAATTGTAGACTGGCTAATAGAAAAAGGTGCTGATTTAACTGATCTTGGAAGAATGGGAGGACAAAGTGTAGATAGAACACATAGACCTACTGGCGGAGCCCCTGTTGGACCAAATATGATTTCTGCTCTTTCTAAAACTGCAAAAGAATCTGGTGTTGACATTAGATTATCAACTTTTGCTGAATCTATTATTTACGATGGTGAAGCTGTTAAGGGAATTATAGTTAAAGCTCCAAATGGACAAAAATATAATATAAACTCAAAAGCAGTTGTTATTGCAACTGGTGGTTTTGGAGCTAATTCAGATTTAATTGTTGAAAATGTTGCATCTCTAAAAGGATTTGGAACTACTAATCATAAAGGTGCTACTGGTGATGGAATAATTATGACTAAACCTCTTAATGTTGATTTGGTTGATATGGAACAAATCCAAACACATCCAACAGTTATTCCTACTAATAGTGTTATGATTACTGAAGCTGTTAGAGGTAATGGAGCTATTCTTGTTAATAGAGATGGAAAAAGATTTATTAATGAGTTAGATACTAGAGATGTCGTTTCTAAAGCAGAACTTAATCAAAAAGGTGGAAGTGCATACCTTATGTTTGATGAAAATGTTAAAAAAAGTTTAAAAGCTATAGATAGTTATGATAAAAAGGGATACTTAACTAAAGGAAATACAATTGAAGAACTTGCTAAAAATTTAGGTATTTCTTCTAAAGAGTTAGAGAAAACTTTCTCAAAGTATAATGAAAGTGTAAAAACTGGTGTTGATTCTGAGTTTAACAGACAAAGTTTACCGACTTCATTATCACAAGGACCTTTTTATAGTGTAGAGGTTGCTCCTGCTGTTCATCATACTATGGGAGGAATCAAAATAAATGAAAATACTGAAGTTTTATCTAATGGAAAGCCTGTAAAAGGACTTTATGCTGCTGGGGAAGTTACTGGTGGAATACACGGTTCTAATAGATTGGGTGGAAATGCTGTTGTTGATATAACTGTTTTTGGTAAAATTGCTGGAGAAAATGCAAGTTCTTTTTCC
>NZ_JBOFXD010000114.1:0-27982 GCF_051653945.1 Cetobacterium sp. | reverse complement strand
CACGCCTTAGAAGGGCGTTGCTCTATCCAGCTGAGCTACAGACACATTTGATAAATATTAAATTGGAGCGGGAGACGAGGGTCGAACTCGCGACATTCAGCTTGGAAGGCTGACGCTCTACCAACTGAGCTACTCCCGCAGATGGTCGGAATAGCAAGATTCGAACTTGCGGCCCCCTGCTCCCAAGGCAGGTGCGCTACCGGACTGCGCTATATTCCGACTATTTATTTTTGTAACTCGCTTTCGTTCGCTACAAAATTATAGTATCACAAATTCTTATTTCTGTCAACAAAGTTTTTTTATTTTTTTTATTTTTTATTTATATTTTAAAAAAAAGGATTGATTTTATTAAAAAAGAATAATAATTTATATACAAATATATAAAGTTTTTTTATAATATCTATAACATTTTTAGTTAAGGAGGTTTTTTATAATGAAAAATACAAAACTTATATGTTCTATTCTTTTAGCGGGATCTCTTTTGGGGGCTTGTACGGCTACGGAATCTGGATATAGTAACAAAACTACTGGTACTGCTGGTGGAGCAGCCGTAGGTGCTTTAATCGGACAAGCTATCGGACAAGATACAAAAGGAACACTTATTGGAGCTGGAATTGGGGCTCTTGCTGGTCTAGGTTGGGGAGCATACAAAGATCAACAAACAAAAGAGTTGCAAGCTCGACTACAAAATACTCAGGTTAAAGTAACAGACGAAGGAAATTACATAAATCTTAATCTTCCTGGTGGAGTTACATTCCCCACAAATGGATATGTTATAGGAAACGGATTCTATGGACCTCTAAATGATATTGGTGCTGTTTTAAATCAATATCCTGAAACAAGAATAGTTATTTCAGGTAATACTGATAATACTGGTGCTTACTCTTATAACATGGACTTATCTGTTAAAAGAGCAAGAAGTGTTGCCGACTATTTAGTACGTAGAGGAGTAAACCCTAATAGAATTACTATTAATGGATTTGGACCTGATAGACCTATCGCTAACAACTCAACTGCTTCTGGTAGAGCACAAAATAGAAGAGTTGAAATTCAGATTTTCCCAGCTTATTAATATAAAATTAAAGAGGGTCTAATTGACCCTCTTTTTTAGTTCTTTACTTTTTCTAATGCTTTTTTAGTAGCTTCTCTCATCCCTTCTGATGTATATGTAGCTCCCGATACAACATCAAATTCAGCATTTTGATTTTTTAGAATATATGTTTTTAATGTATCCACAGCTGGATCAGCTATTGGTGGTGTATCTTGATGAATAACATCAACTCCAATAATTTTAAATCCATCACCTTTTGGTTTCACTTGTAATTTTACAGTTAAATCACCATTGTACCCAGTTCCAATCTCTTCAACAACTAACGGTCCAGGTTTATTTGCTTCATATACTCCTAACAATAATCCTACTGCTATAAAAGCCAGCACTACTTTTTTTCTTAAAGATTCTTTATTCATTTATAACCCCTTTTATTTTTTCGGTATCAATCTAGGAACTACCTTATCTCTACCTTCTAATCCAACTTTTTGAATATACTCAATTAAAACCTCGTCTAAAGCTGGATAATGTCCTAATTCTTTTCCACCAGCTAAAGATGAATATCCATCTCCACCTGCTGCCATAAAGTCATTTGTTGCTACAACATATGTTTTATTTGGATCTAGCTTTTCATTTCCTACTTTAATTTCTAAAACTCTTCTATATGCTGGATTTTTTACATTAAATTTCACTGTCATTCCTGAAACCTGTGCCATTGCACCTAATGATTCTGGATATGATCTAATTCCATTTTCAACAGCTTTTTGTAAATCTGATCCTTTTACTTCCTTTGTAATTACATAATTTCCAAATGGTAATACGCTGATTATATCCCCTACAGTAACCTCTCCTGGGTTAATAGAAGCTCTAATTCCTCCTCCATTTGTAAGAGCTACATCTGCTCCTGTTTTCCATAACATTGCATCTGTTATCAGTTGAGAAAGATTTGTTTCCCCTGTTCTAACAAAAGCTCTATCTCCTTCTAATAAAATTGGTGTTTCTCCAACTTTAACGTTTGTTACCATCTCTTGCTTTCTAGAAATCTCATCTATTGTTGCTTTTACTTTAGCATCTTCTGAAACTGGGTTATCTCCATTCATTATTATATTTTTTGTATATAATGTGTAGTCTATTGCTTCAATTTTATTTTTTAATTTATCAAAATCAACTTTAACTACTCCAACATTTTTAGCATATTCACCAGTTTGTACTATAGTTACTCCATTGACTACTTTCTTTTCTTTTAACTCAGTATGGCTATGTCCATCGATGATTAAATCTATTTCAGGAACAGCTTCTGCTAACCCAATACTTTGTAATTTTTTTGCTGTACTTTCATCGTCACCTAAGTGAGATATTACAACTATGAATTTAACTCCCTCTTTTTTCATTTGAGCTACAACTGACTTTGCTGTTGCTATTGGATCAGCTATTGTTATGTTTTTTACATTATTTGGATTTGTTTTAAAGTAAGTTTCTGGAGTTGCTAAACCAAAGAATCCCACTTTTTTCCCATCTATTTTTCTAATATCATATGTCCCTGCAATTGGCTTACCTGTTGTTTTATCTACAACGTTTGCCGCTAATGTTTTATACTTTTGCATTGATAATAACTCTTCTAATCTATCTTGCCCGTAGTTAAAGTCATGGTTTCCTAAAGTTGCATAATCAAGTCCAGCTGCATTTAGAGTTTCAACCATTGACTCTCCTTTTGTTAAAGTAGCAAAAGTTGTCCCATGCATTGTATCTCCTGCATCTATTAGCAATACTTTTCCGTTATTTTTATCTTGCTCTAAAGCTTTAGCTATAGTAGCTACTCTAGCTAATCCTACACCATCATATTTCCCCTCTTTTGCTCTACCATGAACATCATTAACATGAACTAAAGTAAGTTCATACTCCCCATCTTTAGGTGGTAATGCTTTACAAGCAGAAAGAGCTAAGACTAACCCCATCAAACCAAAAACTTTTAAATTTTTATTCATTTTTCCTCCCTAATTAATCCTAGTTTTCAAATTAAATTCGAACATATTTTATCATATTTAGACAAGATTGTAAAAGAAAAAACTGCATACAAATGCAGTTTTTTCAAGACTTCATATTTTATTATTTAAAGTTTGAAGCAATTTTAAACTAACACTAAAACTTTCCTCATCTACTTCAAATATATCCATCCATTTTTTTAAAGTTTCTATCTCTTTTAATCTCATTACTTTTTCATTCTCTTCTTGAAAAATATAGTTTTTTATACTTAACGCTTCTTGAATTTGATATTTATAGAATTCTAAATATTTTTCATCCTTTATTAGAATTGTTTCCATTCGAGCTTTAATTTTTTCCGAAGAGGAATATCCCTCTTTTAATAAATCAACTATCATTCTTTTTAAAAATAGATACTCTTTTATAAAAAACTCTTTCTTGTAGCGGTAAACTCTTAACTCTTGAATATAATTGATTAAAAGAAAAGGAAATATAACAACCATCATAGACATTTTAGGCTTTTCTATCACTTCATTTGATATCTCTATAGCTCTTTTTTTTTCTTTTTCTATAAATATATCAACGTTTTGCATTTTTACTCTCTCCCCAATTTGAGTAAGTTAATGTATGTCTAACATTTTCTGAACTTGGTTCAACCTTTTTTACAAAAATATAATACCATGCTCCTGATTCTATATCCTCTTCTGCCAATTTCTCATGTGCCTCTTTAAATCCTAACGTTTCATCTAAAAAAGGTAGCACAGAAAAACAGAAAAAATATATACATACAAAACTACCTACAAAAGCTATCCATTTTTTTATCATATCTCCTCCTAAAAACTCTCTATAAACTCATTAAAGATTTTGTTATATCAGGGAAAACTACATGGAACATTAAATATGCAGCTCCAAAAGTTACACCTAAGTTGATAATTTTTCCTACTATATAAAGAGTAATTGGCTTTCCACCTTTAAATAACTTGCTTAATTCACTGAAGTTTGTAGATAGTCCGATACTTGTAAAAGCTAAACAGAACAGCCAACCTTGAAGAGGAGAAATCAATCCATTTACCATTCCTTTATCTATAACAATCTTAGATCCATCTACTCCCAACACTCCATAAATTCCTGAGAATACAAGAGAGGCACCAATAAATCCTAATATGAATTTTGGGAATCTATTCCAAATCTCTTTTAATGACCCTTTTAGAGAAAAATCTCTTTCTTCAGCCATAGATTTATCCACTTTTAATGACCAATACGCCGCTACACCTAGTGCCATTACACCGATTATTATATTTTGAATCATCTTTATAGTTGCTGCAACGTCTCTAGCAACTGGCCCTAGATATTCTCCAGCAGCAACTACTGCTCCTGTTGAATCAACTGTTCCTCCAATCCATGCTCCACCTAGCACTGGATCCATATTTAAAGCCTTTATAAACATTGGCATTGCTATCATCATAAATGCAGTAAACATAATAGAGATACTTACAGACAGTGTCAGCTCTTCTTTTTTAGCTTTACAAGCTGCTGCTGCTGCAATTGCTGCTGATACACCACTTACAGACATATCTGCTGACATAACCATATTTAAACTCTTTGACTCCATTTTTAAAATTTTATCTCCAAATCCAAAAGTTAAAACTAAAACTACTGGAGTTACAAACCAAGTTACGAAAATTCCTGGTATTCCTATTAATAAAACCTTATTTACTAAAACTGTTGATCCCAATAAAATCAATCCTGTTTTTATAAAATACTCTGTTTGAGCTGCTGCTAAAAGCTTTTTCGGTGGTTCCTACTGTATTACTAACTATTAATCCCAAAACTAGACCCCAGAAAACATATCCCAGACCCCAAGCCTTTAAAGTTTCTTGCTCTCCTAGTAAATAAGCACTTGTTGCTAATGCAAACACTGCTGGAAATCCTTGTAGGAACCCTTCTCTATCTCTCCCCATTTTTCTCATACCTAAACTGAAATAAATTCCTATGAATGCTAATAATATTACTAAATTGGGAATTAAATTATAAGGTTTCACAATAGCTTTAGCTTTCATTTTATTCTCTTTATCTCTACTAATAAGCCATTTATCTATTAATTCATTTGCAGTTGTATTTAAGTTAGTATCTGCAAAAACCTTTTCTTCAGCCAAAGCAGTCGCTGCCAAAGCTTGATTTTTTAATAGTGTTGTTTCCTTTTTTAAATCTTCATATTGTTGAGTAAATGGTGCCCCTTTTGCTTTAGCTGCACTTTCACTTAAGTATATTGATTCAATTGGATTGGTAACCCATTTTTTAGGCTTTCCTAAAATATTTTTTACCTTTTCCGTTGTTGATGTTTTTATAGCCAAACTATTTTTATCAAATTGTGCCTCATGCCACTGAACTGTTTTAAAAGGAGCTCTCTCTCCCTCCGCTTTCATTACACTATTATAAACCTCTGTTTTACCTAAAACACTTTGTGAATCTGACCCCATGTAAATAATTGTACAAAATATAAGTATAATTGTTGCTAGTAATATTGCCCAGTAATCCTCAAATTTAAATAAATCTAGTATTGTTTCCTTTAAACTTTTTTTGTTCTCTTTTACAGCTTCCATTTTTACCCCCTAGGTTTTTTTTAATGTGCTTTTGTTGAACTGATATTCAAAGTCCCAAACATGACTAATGGGAACCCTTTTGGGGTCCCCATTAGTTAGACTATATTTTTTGATTTTAAAAACTAAATTTTAGTGACCCCCACCGTAGTTAAAAGGTTTTTCTAATGTATATGTTTCTCCTGGACTTGGATGTTGAGATATTGGCTTAACGTTTATGTTAGCTCTGTACTCTGTCTCTGCCCAAAGGATTCTTTGTGCTACTTGTGCTTCTGGATTTAATTCTACTCCATCAAGTATCATCTCTTTAAACTTCTGATATCCAGCTCTGTCAATTAAGTGACCTCCATGGATATACATAGGTTTATGATGTAATACGTTAGCAGAGAACTTTTGCCAGTTTCCAATAACTTGAAGAATTACATCCTCTGTTACCCAGTTTAAGAACATTTTACCCATTCTTGGATATTGCTTTCCTGTTCTTCCACCTATTGTCATTCTATATAATTTTTGCTCTGGTCTTACCCATGCAGATGATGGACATGCCTCAACACACTCTCCACATCCTACACAACAACAAGAATCCTTCACAATTCTATGATTTTCTAATGTTAAAACTCTTGTAGCAGCGTGATCACAAACTTTAACACATCTTCCACATCCAATACATCTATCTTTTAAATAAACTGGTTTAGTTACACCCATAATTCCAAAATCATTAAAGTGAGCTTTAGCACAGTCATTTGGACATCCAGCTATAGCCATTTTTATATGGTAGTGACTTGGGAAAATTTTCTTCTCAAGTTTTCTAGCTAATTCCCAAGTATTGATGTTAGCTTTTACACAGTGAGAGTTTCCGATACATGCCATGATGTTTCTAGCTCCGATAGTAGGATATCCAGCTTTGTCAACTTCCATCTCAGCTCCACACATCTCTACATCTACTTCTTTTATGTACTCTTCTAAGTAAGCGTTTACTGCGTCTACATTTTCAAATTTTATTCCAGGAGCGTTAAGAGTTTGTCTCATACCCATATGGAATGTTCCATCTCCCCATCTCTCTGCAATCTCTTGTATTACCTTTAAATATTTAGCTTCAATTAATCCACCTGGAACACGAAGTTGGATCATGAACTCTCCAGGTACTTTTGATTGACGGAAGCAGTTTAATTTTAGTTTAGTTATATTAATATCGTGATTCACTTATTTTACCCCCTTAGTCGATTAGATATTTAGCTTGAGAATAGTTGAATACTGGCCCTTCTAGACATACATAAACTTCGTCGATTCTACAGTGACCACATTTTCCAATTGCACATGACATCTTTCTTTCAAAAGAAACCCAAATCTTATCAGCTGGAACTCCTAGCTTTTCAAATTCAATAGCTGTATATTTCATCATATTAGGTGGTCCAACAATTACAACCTCTAAATCATCAAATTTATCTGATAGCATTTTTAAATGAGGTACATACTCTGTTACAAGTCCTACACACTCACCATCTAATCCGCATCCTTTATCTACAGTTAATACCATTGGATGTTTTTTTCTCCAATTGATAATCTCATCTTTAAATAGTATTGATGCGTCATCTTTAAATCCAAATAATAATTCCATCGATTGAACTTCCTCTGGATTATTGTGGATGTGATTGATTAAAGATCTAACTGGAGCTAATCCTGATCCTCCTGTTACGATAACTACTTTTTTATTTTTTATATTAATTGCATCAAAACCTTTTCCATAAGGTCCTCTCATTGGTAATAAATCTCCTGCATGTAGATTAAAAATCTCATCAGTTACTACTCCAACTTTTCTAATTAAGAACTCTACCCATCCATCTGCTGCTGAGAAGTCTGTAACAGAGATTGGGCACTCTCCTACTTTTGGTAAAGATAATTGCATGAATTGCCCAAACTTTACATTTCCTGCCTCTGGATATTCAACTCTAAATAAGTACTCAATCTCAGTAACTTTTTTTACATCTAAAAGTCTATATGGCGTTGGCATTATTAAATTTTCCATTACTCATTACCTCCATTTAGTTTATCAACTTCTGCAGCTAATTTGTTTACAGTAGTTGAGAAAGATATAAACACTGGACACTTATCGTCACATCTTCCACATCCAACACACATATGGTGCTCTTTAAATCTCTTTTTATGATCGTGGATTTTATGCATAACTTTAAATCTCATTCTGTCTCCACCTGCTTTTCTAAACGAGTGATTTCCAGCCATATCTGTATATCCATCAACGTGGCAAGAAGCATTTATTCTTCTTCTTTCTCCTGCATTTGTATCAGAGCTGTAGTTCATATCGTAAGTTGTAAAACAAGTACATGTAGAACATGACACAGTACAACTTCCACACATTAGACATCTCTTATCAAACTCTTTCCACATCTCTAGTGATTTTACTGCTATTTGAGTTTCTTTATCATTTATCTCTGGTATTCTAACAACTCTCTCATTTTCTACAACTGGAGTTACTAAGAAATCAATTTCATCATTTCCTGCAAAGTAAGAGTTAAATGCAGCGTCTTTAGTTTCTACTAAAACTTCTTCACCATTAAATTTTACTCCAAATGCATACTCATCTGCTGATCCAGTACCCATTGAAGCACAGAAGCAAGTATCCCAACCTTTTGCTGGACACTCCATTAATATAAACTTTGTCTTCTCTCTCATTCTCTTATAGTATGAATCTTCGAATCCACCATTTTTTAAGAAGATATCATCATATCTTTTTATCGAGTGAATATCACAAGCTCTTGCAAATACAAGCATTGGTCTATCGTCAACAACTTTTGACTCTCTATAGTCTGCATCTGTAAAATATAAAACTGTTTCTGTTATAGGGCTTAATGCTTCCTTTGCTGCATAATCAGATTTCTCATCATGTACAATCTCATCTGCCGAATAAACTCTATCATATCTCACAATGTCTGTGTCTGAATATCTTCCCTGTTTAGGAAATCTTTTTGGAGCATAAATTTTATACTCTTTACTAAGATTTTTTAACAAGCTATCAAAATTTTCCGCTGTTATTTTGTATCCCATTCTTACTTTGCCTCCCTGTTATTTGAATTTTTATTCAATTCATCATGTGTTTATATTACAACCTTTATGTTTTTTTGTAAACCATTAATTACCGTTTTTTGTTAATTGGTTAAATTTAAATTTTTAGTAGAAAAGTATTTGGTCAGACTTTAATTTCTTTATTTTTTTACTAAAGTTTTTACTTTTGAATCGCCTTTCAAATTCTAATTTCATACAACACTAGTATACTTATACACTAGTGTTAGAATGGTCATTTTTTTATCACTTTTAAATCAAAAGATTGTTTTTTTCTGAATTTCATTATAAAATATTAAAAATAATATAAATTTTAAAGGTGGAAATATGAAAAAATTTGTTGTTGAACCTGAATTTCATAATATGAAAATTTCTCAATACCTTAGAGAAAAGGGATATTCTGGAAGAGGTATTAGAAACGTTGAAGTATATTTAAATGGAAAAAGAACAAAAACTACAAAACAAGTTAAGAAAAATGCAAGACTTTTAGTTAAAGAAAAGGAAAAAGAAGTTGGAATTAAATCTATTCAAATGGACTTAAAAATAATATATGAAGATAAAAACCTACTTATTATTGATAAAGACCCATACTTAGTTGTTCATCCAACTACTAAAAAAACAGATTTAACATTAGCTAATGGTGTTATTCACTATCTTCAAGAACAAACTGGAAAAATTCAACCCCCTAGATTTTTTAATCGTTTAGATATGAATACTTCTGGATTGATTGTTGTGGCTAAGAATGCTTATACACAAGCCTTTTTGCAAAGTGATAAAGAGAAAGTTTCTAAATTTTATCAGGCTATTGTAAAAGGGATTGTTAAAGAGGATGAGATGATGATTGAAATTCCTATTGGGAAAGAAGGGGATGAACTTAGACGTAAAGAGATGACTCCTGAAAATGGTGGTCAAACTGCTAAAACTTATATGAAAGTTCTAGAGCGTTTTCCAAATGAAGATTTAACTCTAATCGAATTAAAACTTTTCACTGGTAGAACTCATCAAATTCGAGCTCATATGTCCTTAGTCGGTTACCCTATTTTAGGGGATGACCTTTATGGTGGTGGCGACATTAGAGCTAAAAGACAGCTTCTTCATGCATTTAAACTGATTTTTACCGATGTTGAAAATGGTGAAAAAATCCAAGTTGAAGCACCTTTACCTGAAGATTTTAAAGAAATTCTCCATATAGCAAACTAATTTTAAATTATAATAAACAAAAAAGATACTTATTAATAGGTATCTTTTTTGTTTTAGCATTAAGCCAATGTATTTTTTTTAACTGGTGTAGCTACCTCTTCTCCTTTTAATTCCCCCTCTGTTCTCGCTACAATCAGTGTACAAACTGCATCTCCTGTTATGTTAACAGTCGTTCTAAACATATCCACAAATCTATCTATTCCCATTACAAGAGCCATACCTTCTAAAGGTAATCCAACTTGTTGTAATACCATACCTAACATTATCACTCCAACTCCAGGAACTCCTGCAGTTCCTATTGAAGCTAATGTAGCTGTTATAATTACTGTTACAAAATCTCCCATTGTTAAGTTAACTCCATAGATTTGAGCTATAAATATTGTTGCAACACCCTGCATTATTGCCGTTCCATCCATATTTATTGTGCTTCCTAAAGGAAGTGTAAATGACGATATTGTTTTAGATACTCCAAACTCATCTTGCATTGTTTCCATAGAAGATGGTAAAGTTGCACTACTTGAAGAAGTTGAAAACGCTACCATCATTGGTCCTGAAAATTTCTTTAAAAATTTAATAGGATTGTATTTAGCTACAAAAATCAACAAACTTTGGTATGTTATCAAATAATGTAATAACAGAACAACAATTACACCTATAAAATATTTTAGTAAAGGTAACATTGCTACATACCCTAATGTTGCAAATGTTTTTCCAATCAATCCGTATACTCCAAATGGAGCTAATTGCATTATGATTTCAACTAGTTTTAAAACTAAACTATTTAACTCTTCCATTCCTTTTCTAACTGTAGAAACCTTATCTCCTAACATAGCCATACCAACACCACATAAAATTGCAAATACTATTATTTGTAACATATCTCCTTTAGCTAAAGCTTCTATTGGATTTATTGGTATCATTCCTAGTAATATATCTATGAATGGTTTTGTTTCACTTACTGAAACATTACTTGTTGTAATTTGAGATAAGACAACTCCCTTTCCTGGATTTATTAGAGAGCCTACTCCTAAAGCTAACGTTATTGCTACTGCTGTAGTTCCTAGATAAAAAGCTAAAGTTTTCACCCCCACTCTTCCTAATTTTTTTATATCTTCAACCCCTGCTGCTCCTACAGTTAAAGAGCAAAAAACTAATGGAATCACTATCATTCTTATCGCTCTTATAAACCCTGTTCCTAAGAAATTAAAGAAAAAGTCTATTATATATTTTTTCACTATTAAATCATTTCTAAAAGGATATAAAACCAGCCCACTTACAACACCTAAAACTAATGATATAAAAATCTTATTCGTCAAACTCAACTTTTTCATTTTAATTCACCCCTTATAAACATCTTATTTTTACAAAATAAATTATATATTTAAAAATCAAAAAAATCAAGAAAAAAATAAATTATTTTTTCTTATTATATTTTTTTAAAAATTTATTTTCATTTTAAAGGTAGGGGAGGGAATTTATGATTTTTGATAAACTGAGTACTTATAAGAATTTTTTTTAAAGGAAACGTACAAATTTTTTTTAACAATATCATGAGTTATATTTTTTTGTTCACTAAGTTAAGGAGGTTTTATTATGAAGTCTGTTGATTATTTAAATTGGTCCTTATTAGTTTTTCACGAATTAGATTCAACTTATGAATCTTCTAAACAATTGGATATCCTTTTAGAATCTTTCACTACTTCTTTTGTTGATAATGAAACTGATTTCAAAAGAGTGTATATGTCTAATAAAACACTTTCTGGAATTATTTTAAATTCCAATGAAAATCTAGAAGAATTAGTTAAACTTGTTAGAAAAACAAATCCAAAAATCCCAATTGTTGTATTAACAGAAAAAGATTCTTCAAATATTCCATTACAAATTTTAAATTCGATAAATCTTGTAATAAATATTTTTGAAGATAGCATCTCTTTTTTAAAAGGCCAAATAGAGTTAGAAATTGAACGATATATTGAAGCTATTAAACCTATCTTTTTCGGTAAACTAATGGATTATACTCAAAAATTTAAGTACCCTTGGCACACACCTGGTCATGCTGGTGGACTTATGTTTATGACTAATCCAATTGGAAAAATGATGCTTGATTTTTATGGAGAAAACACCTTAAGATCAGACCTCTCTATATCAGTTCCAGAATTAGGTTCTCTTTTAGATGATGAAGGTCCTGTTAAAGATGCCGAAAGTAATTCAGCTAGAGTTTTCTCCGCTGATAAAACTTACTATATTTTAAACGGAACAAGTTCAGTTAATCAGGTAATTTGGAAAGGTAGAGTTACTAAAGACAACTTAGCTTTCGTTGATAGAAACTGTCATAAATCTCTAAATTATGGAATGGTTATAACAGAGGCTATACCCATGTATATGATTCCTAGAAGAAATAGTCTTGGTATCATTGGTCCTGTTAAATTAAATGAATTTACAAAAGAATATATAAACAAAATGATTGATGATAACTCAAAACTAACTGGCGAACAGAAAAAACAAAAAATTAAAATGTCAGCATTGACAAACTCCACTTACGATGGTCTTTGTTATAACGTCAATAAAATAAAGGAAACTTTGAATAATAATGTTGAAAATCTGCATTTTGATGAAGCTTGGTATGCATATGCTAAGTTCCATCCAATATATAAAAATCACTATGCTATGACTGAATCTGATAACTTTATCGAACATCCACCAATTTTTGCATCTCACTCTACACATAAGTTACTTGGAGCATTTTCTCAAGCTTCTATGCTTCATGTTAAGGATGGAACTAAAGATAAGGTGGATTTTGTAGTATTTGATGAAGCATATTTAATGTATGGGTCAACATCTCCACAATATAGTATGATTGCTTCTTTAGATGTATCTACAGCTATGATGGATTTTTCTGGTAAAGAGTTGATGAACGAAACTATTTTAAATGCTATTCGCTTTAGAAAAAGAGTTGCTAAATTAAATAAAGAGTACGCTAGCTTTAACCAATGGTTCTTCTCTTTATGGCAACCAGAAAAAGTTTTATACAATGGTATATTAACAAATTTTGAAGATGTTCCTGAGAAGTATCTTTTAGAAAACCAAAGCTGTTGGACATTAGATTCCTCTAATAATTGGCATGGTTTTGATGATATTGAAAAAGACTATGTTATGTTAGACCCAATCAAGCTAACATTAAAATGTCCTGGCTTAAATGTTGATGGAAAATATGAAGAGATTGGTATTCCCGCTTCTATTTTAAGTAATTATATTATTGATAGAGGAGTTGTTAATGAAAAAACGGATACATATTCACTTTTATTCCTTCACTCTATTGGAACTACTATAACAAAACAAGAGGCTCTTATTAAAGTTTTAATGGACTTTAAAAAAGATTTTGATAAAAATACTCCTCTTATTGAGATATTTCCAGAATTAGTTAATTCTTATCCTGAAAAATACTCTAACAAAGGATTAAAAGATCATTGTTTAGATATGCATAAATATATTGTTGAATCAAAACTTCTAGAACTTATGGATAAAGCATTCCAAATTATTCCTAAACAGGAACTAACACCTGCTGAAGCTTCTAGAGAGGTATTTAGAGGAAACATTGAACATTTACCTATAAAAGATTGTATGAATAGAGTTGCTGGAGTTATTGTCGTTCCATACCCTCCTGGAATTCCTGTTTTAATGGGTGGAGAGAAAATTGATGAAACTTCTAAACCTATTTTAGATTTTCTTTTAGCAAGAGAGGAGTTTGAAAGAGTGTTCCCTGGATATTTCAGTGATATTCATGGAATTGAAGCTTTTATTGACAATGATGGAATCAGAAGATTCCATACTATGGTTATAAAAAATTAATTTTAAGGAGGATTTAAAATGGCTGATGATAACAAAAAACTTGGTTTAGTAGCTCTTACCGCCGTTGTTATTAGTGCTATGATTGGTGGTGGTGTATTTAATCTACCTCAGAATATGGCTCAATCTGCTGGAGCTGGGGCTATTATTATTGCTTGGGTTATAACTGGTGTAGGGATGTGGTTTGTTGCTAACACATTTAGAATTTTATCTGAAGCTAGACCTGATGCTACAACTGGAATCTATGCATACGGTAAACTTGGATTTGGAAACTTTACTGGTTTCCTTATGGCTTGGGGTTATTGGATTTGTAACTGTTTCGCAAATATTGGTTATGCCGTTTTATTGATGGATTCCTTAGATTATTTCTTTCCAGGATACTTCACTGGAGGAAATAACTTTAACTCAGTTATTGGTGGGTCTTTAGTTATTTGGATTATTTACTTTATTGTTTTAGCTGGAGTAAAAGGTGCCACTTCATTAAATACGATTGGTACTATTGGTAAATTAGTTCCAATTGTATTATTCCTACTTATTACAGCTTTTTTCTTTAAAGTTGGATTCTTCTTCACTAATTTCTGGGGTACAGAAACTGTAACAACTCTTTCTGATAAACCTCTTGGCAGTCTTTTAAGTCAAGTTAAAGGTACAATGCTGGTAACTCTTTGGGTATTTATTGGAATTGAAGGAGCTGTTGTTGTATCAGATAGAGCAAAAGACCAAGCTGAAGTTGGTAAAGCTACTCTTCTAGGATTCTTAGGATGTTTAATTCTTTATATTCTATTATCTTTACTTCCACTTGGACACTATTCTCAAGGTCAACTTTCAACTATGGCAGCTCCTTCAACTGCAGCTGTTTTAGGTGGAATTGTTGGGCAGTGGGGAGATTGGTTAATGAACATTGGAGTTATGATAGCTATACTAAGCTCTTGGCTTGTTTGGACTATTATGCTTGCAGAACTACCATTTGCTGCAGCTAAAGGAAAAACATTCCCAAAAGCATTTGCTCAAGTAAATAAAAATGATTCTCCAGCATTCTCTTTACTTATTTCTAGTATTATTATGCAAATAACTATGATTGTAGTTTATTTCTCCAATAACGCATGGAATTTAATGCTAAGTATTACAGGAGTAATGGTTTTACCTTGTTATATTGTTTGTACTACTTATCTATGGAAAATTGCAGCTAAAAATGATAATTATCCAACTAATATATTTGCTAGTAGAAAAAATGCTGAAATTACAGGACTGTTGGGAACTATTTATGGTCTATGGCTTGTTTATGCAGCTGGATTAAACTATATGCTTTTGGCAGCAGTTATATATGCTATTGGTATTCCATTCTTTATGAAAGCTAGAAAAGAGTTTGATCCTAGTAACCCTGAATTTAATAAAGAAGAAAAAACTTTCTCTATAGTTTTATTCATATTAGGAATTTTAGGATTGATATATTTAATCATGAACTATAAAGTTTTGTTAGGTTAGTAAAAAAAGAAAATAGTAGAAATTTCAGCACATGTTTAATCTCCCACTGATTTATTTTTTAATTAAACTATAATTTTAATGAAAAAGTAATCATAAAAAGATTAATTTTAGTTCCCATGAATAAATTGACAAATCAATCAAGATAATATATCATTAAGACATAAGCAAAAGCGTTTTAGAAAAAATAAAATTTTATAAAATGTACAAATATTTATCGAACTTAATTTAAAAAAAAAATATAAATTTTTAGGAGGTTTCCAAATGGCAGTTAAAGTAGCGATTAATGGATTCGGAAGAATTGGAAGATTAGCATTAAGATTAATGATGAACAACCCTGAGTTTGAGGTAGTAGCAATAAACGACTTAACAGACGCAAAAACTCTTGCTCACCTTTTCAAGTATGACTCAGCACAAGGTAGATTCAACGGAACTATCGAGGTTATTGACGGAGGATTCTCAGTTAATGGAAAAGAGATTAAAGTTTTAGCTGATAGAGATCCTAAAAACTTACCTTGGGGAGAATTAAACGTAGACGTTGTTCTTGAGTGTACTGGATTCTTCACTTCTCAAGAGAAAGCTGGACTTCACTTAGAAGCTGGAGCTAAGAAAGTTGTTATATCTGCACCTGCAACAGGAGATATCAAAACTGTAGTTTATAACGTAAACCACCAAATTTTAGATGGTACAGAAACAGTAATTTCTGGAGCTTCTTGTACAACTAACTGTTTAGCACCAATGGCTAACGTATTAAATAACGAGTTTGGAGTTGTAGAAGGATTAATGACTACTATCCACGCTTATACAAATGACCAAAACACATTAGATGGACCACACGCTAAAGGAGATTTAAGAAGAGGTAGAGCTGCTGCTGCTAACATCGTTCCTAACACAACTGGAGCTGCAAAAGCTATCGGATTAGTAATCCCTGCATTAGCTGGAAAATTAGATGGAGCTGCTCAAAGAGTACCAGTAATCACTGGATCATTAACTGAGTTAGTAACTGTTTTAGAGAAGCCAGTAACTGTTGCTGAAATCAACGCTGCTATGAAAGCTGCTGCAAACGAGTCATTCGGATACACTGAAGAAGAGTTAGTATCTTCTGATATCATCGGAATCGAATTCGGATCATTATTTGATGCAACTCAAACAAGAGTTATGACAGTTGGAGATAAGCAATTAGTTAAAACTGTTGCTTGGTACGATAACGAAATGTCTTATACTGCTCAATTAATAAGAACTTTAAAGTACTTCGTAGAAATTTCTAAGTAATTAGAGCATCTAGGAAAAACAGAATAAACAGAATAGCGGGACTATTTAGTTCCGCTTTTTTTTAAGAAAATATAAGTTATTTATAAAAATTTTGGGAGGTTCATACAAAATGGCAAAGAAAATTGTAACTGATTTAAATGTAGCTGGTAAGAAAGTTTTAATGAGAGTTGATTTTAACGTTCCTATGAAAGATGGAAAAATCACTGACGAAAACAGAATCGTAGCTGCTTTACCAACTATAAAGTATGTTTTAGAAAATGGAGGAAAAGTAATCGCTTTCTCTCACTTAGGAAAAGTTAAAGAGGCTGCTGATTTAGAAAAAAGAAATATTGAGCCTGTTGCTAAGAGATTAGCTGAGCTTTTAGGACAACCTGTAACTTTCATCAACGCTACAAGAGGAGAGGAGTTAGAAAAGGCTGTTGCTAACTTAAAAGACGGAGAAATCTTAATGTTCCAAAACACTAGATTTGAAGATTTAGATGGTAAAAAAGAATCTAAAAATGATCCTGAGTTAGGAAAATACTGGGCTTCTTTAGGAGATTTATTCGTTAACGATGCATTTGGAACTGCTCACAGAGCTCATGCTTCTAACGTTGGAATCGCTGCTAACATTGGAGAAGGAAACACTGCTGCTGGATTCTTAATGGAAAAAGAGATTAAATTTATCGGTGGAGCTGTTGATGCACCAGAAAGACCTTTAATCGCTATCTTAGGAGGAGCTAAAGTTTCTGATAAAATTGGAGTTATTGAAAACTTATTAGTTAAAGCTGACAAAATATTAATCGGTGGAGCTATGATGTTTACATTCTTCAAAGCTTTAGGAAAAAATACAGGAACATCTCTTGTTGAAGAAGATAAAGTTGAATTAGCTAAATCTTTATTAGAAAAAGCTAATGGAAAGATAGTTTTACCTATCGATACTGTAATCTGTAAAGAGTTCTCTAATGATGCACCTCATTCAGTTGTATCTGTAGATGCAATTCCTGCTGATGAGATGGGATTAGATGTAGGACCTGCTACAGTTAAGTTATTTGCTGATCAATTAGTTGGAGCAAAAACAGTTGTATGGAATGGACCTATGGGTGTATTTGAGATGTCTAACTACGCTAAAGGAACTATTGGAGTTTGTGAAGCTATCGCTAACTTAGAGAACGCTACAACTATAATTGGTGGAGGAGATTCTGCTGCTGCTGCTATATCTTTAGGATTTGCTGATAAGTTCTCTCACATCTCTACTGGTGGAGGAGCTTCTCTAGAGTATTTAGAGGGTAAAAAATTACCAGGTGTAGAATCTATTTCTAACAAGTAATATATAAATATTTAAAAATTAAGACTACCACATTAATTTTTAGAACAAAAAGGGGTGTTACTAAAACATCCCTTTTTTATTTTAATTTATAAATTAAGAGATAAAAAAAAGAACTCCGGGGGGTGGAGTTCTTCTGGAATTTTTCTCAAATATATATTAGGGGGAATATATTAGAGAAAAGGATTTGTACGTATAGAATATCATTTTTGAGGTATCATGTATATATACTTTTTTTAACTCTTTTTATATCATAAAAAACACATTTGTTAGCCTTTAAAATTTACTAATCTCTTATCTAAAACATATTCAATAAAGCACCTTTGAATCTCTCTTAAACTTAAAGTATTTACTTTTCTTAAAGTTTTTATACTATAACTTTCTGTATCTGATATTATTAAATTATAGCTATCAATCTCCTCTTTACTTTTAAATCTAAACTCTAAAAAAGATTCTGTCGTAAAGGATATTTTAGGATAAAAAACTTTCATAGATTCAATAACTCTTTGACTATATTCGTTATCAATATTTCTAGACACACTTAATACTTTAAAGCCTTCAACATATTCTTCCAACATAAAAAAATTTGTTATGCAACCTGCTAATCTTAAAATATCTGAATATATCATATCTATATCTAGCTCTTTTAAAGTGTCTTCAACTATTTGAACAAGTCTTTTACATCTTTCAGAATTTGGACTTTTTCTAACCCATAAAACCCCATATTTTTTATCTAAATACCCCATTGTATAGTATGCTATTAACTTCTCATATATCTTCTTTTTCTCTTCTTCATTTAGTTCAAATAGCTTTTGAATTCTATCTATAAACTTTTCATAACTTTCTTTTAATGGAATATTCAAATTACAATTGTATTTAACTCTCAACACTACACTTGCTAAAAATTTTTTAAAGTTAGAAGAAAGTATCTCTAAAGATTTCATCTCCTCTAATCTTAATAATACCTCTCCAAATTCCTGATGATTCTCTATTCCATTTAACTCATAATCTATTGGACCTTTTATTTTTTCAATTATTGCCATTGTATAAATAGCATAATATGAAAAAGATGATTTTTTTAAGTTGAACTCCTCAGATATTTGAGAAAAAATTTCTAAATACTTTTCCTCTTCCAATATATCTATCTCTTCTAGCAACTCTTTTCTTTGTTTTGACAAGAATTCTCTGTCTATAAATAATTTCATTATTTTTTCACAAAGTATATTGTATAGATTCCCTTCGTTAATCTCTTTAAGAAAAATGCCCTTAGAATTTTTAGATTCAACTTTTATTCCCTCTTCTTCCAAGAACTCTCTTACTTTTTTTAAATCTTTAATTGCTGTAGTTCTTGAAACTCCTATTCTTTGTCTTTCTTTCTCTAAATTAATATGTTCAGCTAAAAGTAATCTTATACAGTAAATATCTTGCCTTTCTCTTGAGGAAAGAATATCTAATTTTGAAAAAAATTCTGAAAATTTTTCATCTCTGTTTTCAAAAATATAGATATTGTTGACTTTTTTTATTGGCTTTATTCCTTTTTCATGCAGATATTCGTTCAATACATTTATATTTCTTTCTATAGAATTGATATCTAAATCAATATATTTTGTTATCTCATCTAAATGTATATCTCCATGTAACAAAACTTTTAGTAGAGCTATCGCTTTATTTGACATATACCATCCCCCTAAAATTTTATTTATATATAGCTTTTCATAACCTCTAATTTTCCATTTATAGTGACAGGAGTCTTAGCTGGTATAAAGTAGGTATCTCCTTTTTTCACTATATACTCTACCCCGTTGGAATTTAATTTTCCCTCTCCATCAAGTATTGAGTATATTTTAAAGTTTTTATAACTTTCATCTTCAAATACTCCATCAACTAATAGCCTATCAATTGAGAAGTACTCTCCTCTTATTAACTCCTCAACAGTTGCATCTTGAACTTTTATCTTTTCTCTTGAAACCTCTGAACTTATCTCTACATCTTTTCCAAATTCAATTACATCCATAGCTTTATCTAAATGTAGTTCTCTTTTTACTCCATTTACTTCTCTATCAAAATCATATATTCTATAAGTTGTATCTGAATTTTGCTGTATCTCACATATTAAAATAGACCCCTCTAAAGTTCCGTGTACAACCCCAGGTTTTACATCTATAAAATCTCCTTTTTTTACACTTACTTCATTAAATAGACCTGTAAAATCTTTTTTATCTACTTTTTCTTTATATATCTCTGGTGTAATCTCTTTTTTTAACCCCAGTATTAGCTTAGCATCTGAACTAGCTTCCATTACGTACCAAACTTCACTTTTACCAAACTCTTTTTCCACTCTTAATGCATACTCGTCACTTGGATGAACCTGAACAGATAATTTATCATTAATATCTAAATACTTTATTAAAAGTGGAAACTTTTCTCCGTATTTTTCAACAATCTCCTCTCCTACAAGTTCTTTACCATATTTTCTAAATATATCTTCTAAACTTTTTCCCTCTAACTCGCCACTTTCAACATAAGACATTCCTGCTGGATGACAGCTTACTTCCCAAGATTCTCCATATAGTTCATCAGTGGGCAATTGAAAGCCTAAAGTTTTTTCAAACCCTCTTCCTCCCCATACTTTTTCAACTAAATTTTTTTTAAATTTTAATAGATTCATCTTCTCCTCCTATGACTAACACAAATAATATATATTAAGTATATAATTCTTCTTAAATTCCCTTTATTGTAACTTGATTTACTAAAAAAGTAAATAAAAAAGAGGAAAAACTTTTCCCTCTTTTTTGCTTTTACTACTATTATAAGTTATTTATGTTTATTGATTGAACATTCAATGTTCTTCCATCTTCAGACATTGGTATTTTTATCTCCCCTGTTCTGATTTTCTCAATAACAGCATCCTTACCAGGAACATTTTCCTCAAATCCAATTATTGACCAGTTATTATCAACTTTTGGATTTAATTCACCTTTTAAGTTTTCTTGTACATATCTCACAATAAGATCTCTAATTCTTCCTCCGTCTTGCAACTCCTCATAAGAATCGTAATACTTATCTTTATCTGTTACAAGCCCTAAGTTTAGAAGAGTTCCAAATCTATAGTTATTAACAGCTACCTTATACGTTTTCTTTAAATCTATTGGTTGACCATTTATTGTAGCATCAACTATTCTTTGACCAGCTGGCTTAGATATATCAACTTTATAATTTACTCCATCAAACATATCATAGTTGTAACCTCTAACTTTTGGATTAAACGATATCGTTACATCTCCTGGTTCTGTTTGATTATAATAATCCATTGACCATTCCATATATTTTAGTAAATTTTCACCAGTCATATTTACACCCATTAAAGTGTTTGTATACTTATAGATAAATGCTACATCTTTCTTTTTAAAATCTCCTGCATTTAAGTTAGAATCAAAATTAAATACTGCTGCTGCTGAAACATCTGATTTTGCATAGTGATTTTGCACTTCATTTATTAGCTCAATTATTGCATTATCTTCCAATTGAGAAGTTGGCATTGTTGTAACTTTATCTTCCCCAGTTATATAGTCTGCTTTCTCTATAAATTTAGCATTTACTTTTCCAACTATCTTATTTGCATCTGCTCTTGATTCATCATGAACATTTTTAAATTGATCTAACATAGCTTTATCAGCTTCAATATCTTTAGTTTCTACGTTTTTAGCTACGATATCTTTAACTTCCCATTTCCCATCTTTTTTAACAACTTTAATTTCTCCATTTGAAACTCCCCATCCATAAGCACCTGGCTCAAGAACTGTTGTTCCATTTACATCAGTTACATATCTAGCATGCTCATGTCCAGCAAATATTAGGTCAAACTGAGGATATGCTTGTGCTAAATCAAATACACCAGTTTTCCCGTACTCATCTTTTCTTCCTAAGTGGAAAGCTCCTACAAGTACATCATATTTCCCTTCTAACTCATCTAGAGTTTCTTTCACTGCTGTCATTGGATCTTCAAAAGTAAGCCCTTTGAAGTGTTCTGGAGCTGAAGCTTCCCACATAGGTACATGAGGTGGAATTCCTCCAACTAAAGCTACTTTTACCCCTTGAATATCATAAATTTGATATGGTAATACAAACTTTGACCCATCATCTTCATTCTCTATATTTACAGAGATTACCGATCCTTTAAAGTTTTTAACATTTCTTAATAGAAAATCTTTTTCAAAGTTAAACTCATGATTTCCTAAAATCCATGCATCATAATCCATTGTATTCATAGCTTCAACCATAGGATGTGTTTCCAAGTTATTAAATAGCTCAGCACTGTTATCTTGAACAGTATCCCCTATGTCCATTAAAATTAAATTTGGATTTTTTTCTCTTAGATTTTTTACAATTGTATAAGTTTTTGCAAATCCTGCACTCTTATCTTCAGAATCGATTCCATACTCATACGGATATATTCTTCCGTGAACATCAGATGTAGCTGCAAAAGATAGTGTAACCTCTTCTGGTCCTACCTCTCCCTTTGTTATAACCTTTTTCTCTAGATTAAGTTTATTTTCCTTATACTCCTTAACCTCTGTGTTCGTTGCTGTTTTAGGTGCCTCCTCTTTTTTACCACAACCAATTAAAGCCATAGACAAAAGTGCTCCTAAAACTAAAAATTTTGTACTTTTCACTACTATCCCTCCTCTTTTCTTTTTATTAATACTATTGAAACAACCGCTGTTATTGGTACAGTTGCTATTATACCTATACTTCCTGCTAAAGCATTCACAATCTCAATTGCTATAGCTGGTATGTTTATAAACTGCTGATAGACCATTCCATATCCCCAAATCATCATCATTAAAGGTAAGGATCCTCCTGCAAAAGCAAGTATCAATGTATTTATCATTGTTCCTACAATATCTTTCCCTATTATCATTGCTGAATCAAATAGTTCTTTTGAAGTTAGGGTTTTTTTGTGTTGATGAATTTCATTTACAGATGAAGATATGGACATAGCCACATCCATAACAGCTCCTAAAGAAGCTATCAATATCGATACAAACAATAATCCTTCTATTTGAAGCTTAAAATCTCTTGTTATATAAAGTAGCTGCTGTCCCTCTGATAAATTTAATCCACTTAAACTCATGATTTTTCCAAATCCATAAGAGATTAATCCTGCAATGGTTATTCCACTTATAGTTCCTATTATTGCTGAATATGTTTTTCTATCATACCCACCTATCAATAAGAAACTAACTACTATTATTATAGATGATAAAAATATTGAAGTTGATACCGGATCTACACCTTTAAATAAAAGTGGCAATAGTACATATATTATCACTGACCCTGTAAAAACTAAAGCCAAAAGAGATTTCACTCCCTTCATTTTCCCTAAAACTAAAACAGCTCCTATAAATATTGCACCTAAAAGATATATGGCTCGATCTCTTCTTAAGTTATATAGCCAAACTGTAGTTTTTTCTTTTTCCTCTCTCACTGTAAATATAGCCTTTAAACCTACATCTGCATAAACATTGCGAAGAGCACTTAAGGAGTTATATACCTTAAAAACTTCTCCCTTATGTTTTCCTTCTAAAATCTTTACTTCTAAATTTTGTCCACCTCTAAATTTTCCCTTTACAACAGGGTCTTTCATTAACTCTTCATCTATAACTTTAGTTACTTCACCTTGAACAAACTCTTGTGGAAATTTTGATTTTCCTTTTAAATCTACACTAAGTTTTGGTGAATAAATCGCCATTATAAAAATTGAGATAACTACTAGTATTGGTAATATTATCTTCTTCATTTCGACCTCTTGTTCTATTAAAAATCACTTTCGCTACAAATTATAACATTTTTTTTGAAAAAAATCTCTTTTTTGTTTGACTATTTCATAAAATTTTTGTATTATTGTATGTGTAATATTATAACTTTTGGGGTGAGGTGGAAAATGCTTGAAGCTAACATAAAAGAACTACTAAAAGGTAAAACTATGGATGAATTACTAGATTTAATAATTTTAGGATTAGAAGTTACTGATGGAAAAGAATCTTTTATCAACACTTTTAACGAAGATAAACCTCTTATGGAGATTGCCTAATAACTCTCTTGATATTTTTCAAGGAGTTTTTTTATTTTTTGTAAAATTAGCCTTGATTATTTGAAGTTTATGAGTTATATAAGTATTGAGATTAACTTCAATATATGGAGGGTACTATGGATTATAAAATTGTTAGAAAAGAAAATCAAAAAGAGCACCTTTGGACTGGGGGAGTTTCTAAAGAACTATATATTTATCCCGATGGTTCTACCATTAATAGTCCTTTTAATTTCAGGGTCTCGACGGCAAGTATAAATCCTGGAGAATATAATTTTACATCTTTTAAAGGATATAAGAGACTTCTTATTCTTTTATCAGGAAATATCAAATTGGAAGTGGATGGAAAAGATTACTATTTAAAACCTCTATCTCATATATTTTTCTCTGGAGATAGTCATACAAGTAGTTTAGCAGATGAAAAAAGTATTGATTTCAATCTTATTTTTAAAGAAAATATCAATCTTTTAGATTTTAAAATTATTGAAACAGAATTTTCTGGAAATAACTTATCCTCTAAGGCGATTAATATTTTTTATAATTTAGAAGAAACTCGCCATGTTCATGTAAATAATAACGAGTATACTTTGGAAAAAGAGGATACTCTTATTGCATGTGGAAATAACTTCAATATAGAAGGTAACGGTAGAGGAGTTATTTTATCTTTAGACATAAAAATATAAATAAAAATCCCCTTTTAATAAGGGGATTTTTATTTTAAATTACATTTTTCATGAACACCATTGTAAGTAAAATTAGCATAGTAATTGTGATTTTTTCTTCCAATTTAAGACTCCTCCTATTTTTACTAATCACTACATTCTATCACTGATTTTTTACTTTTTCAATGTGTTTATATAAATATAGTACTCTCTATTTACTCTCCTTTTTTTCAGGATTTTTTAAAGGTGGTAACTTTACTCCAAAATTAAATTTCATCATAACTTTTCCTAAGTGACGAACTCTTGGATTTTCAGTTGTAAACTCTGCCCCTTTTGGTAATGTAGTTGGATCTACCTTTATGATATAGTTCTTTCCTAAAGTTTCTGGTACAGGAGGTACATGGTATCTTCCGAATCTATCAGTTTCTACAACTATTCCTTCTGGAGTAGCTAATCTTACTCCTGGTAATCCCTCTTCCTGTATTCCATTGTTTAATATAAAGATTTCAAGTATTATTTTATTATCTTTATTTTTTACCACTCTTTGAGCTATTACTATATCTTGGCTAGTCATACCTTTTACTTTATCTCCCGTATGATTAGTTATTACTTTTCCATCACTTTGCTGAGTTATATCTGTTCCTCTGTTCGTTTGAACTCTAACAGTTGATAATGTTGGCTCTTTCAATTCTTTTCTTATAACAACCATATTGTTTGTTGCAGGTTCCAGTTCTGAAACTCTACCTTTCATCTCTCTTATTGTTACCCTACTATAAGAATCACTAAAATCGTAAGTTCCTCCATTTTTGAAAACTGTTGTTGTATTTGGCACATAATAATTTTTAGGTACCTCAATATCTATTACAATATTTTTGGCTGTTGCATAATCTTGTATTCCATCTCCATCTCTATCGTGGAAAACTTTTCCTATAATTGTTGTGTGCTCAAATATTGGATCGGATATAATTTCAACATCCACAGAGTCTGAGTTGGATATAGTTTTATCTGTATTATCTACAGATACTGCTATATTTTTATATGTTCCAGGTTTAACACCCACTCCAACCTTCAATAGATATTTTATTTTGACAATATCTCCAGATTTAATCTCAGATATAGGTCCAAACTTTATCTCTTTTACTCCTGTGGCAGTTATTTTATTTTCAGTATAACTCTCATTTAAAACTTGGACTGCTGATCCCTCTACATAAATGAATCCTGGTGGTATTTTATCTTGAATGTAGACATCTGTTGCTGGATCCTCCCCTACATTCTTCACTTGTATAATATAAGGTACAAATTTTCCAACAGATGCTTCCTCTAGTTCAGAACGCTTACTTAATACTAAGTCAGTATTTTTTCTACCTATCGAAACAACTGTTTTTCTTATCTCCCCTTCAGATGTATTTTGTAAAGGGTCACTTGGCAAGTAAGCATATGTTACTATCTCTTTTTTCTTTGCAAAGATACCTTTAGGATTTACTTTTGATTTCTCTACAAAAGAGATAACACTTCTTGCTGGTACCAACTGCTCAAATTCAAAGCTACTCTCTTGGTCTATTATTCCTAAGCTAATTGCTTCTGGAATTTTTAAAAGGTCATCTTCAGAATAAAATATTTTTTCTCCTGTATCTAAAGATGTGAGTACAATACCTAAAAATTCATTCTCTATGAATACATTTAATCCATTATCATCTTTTAGCTGTTTTTTATCTAATTGATGATTTATGTCAACCTCTCCTTTCATAGGAACTTCAGTTTCATTTATTAAACTGATATAGTATAGTAAATCATCTCCTGCAAAAATAATTGGAGGTTTTGAATTTTTTCCATCTATATTCTCCATATTATCTGCTATTGGTTTTTCTTGTAAAATAATTTGACTACTGTCATTATATTTAGTTTCAAACTTAAATACATCATGTCTCAATAATAATTTTGGCTTAGCTAACTCTACTACAACCTCCTCACTTTTTATTTCTAAATTATTTTTTATTACCAGACCTTGATTTTTTAGCTCTTTTACTTCTTCTGATATACCTTTAGGTATAGTTAATACATATGTTATAATTGTTTCTAGATTATTCTCTTGAGAAGAACCTGGAATTATTAAAGTTAAACCTTGAGCTGTAAATATATCTTTACCATTGTTTAATAGCACTCCATTAACTTTTATATCTTTTATATCTTCAATTTTTATAATTGGAGAATTATTATAGTTATTAACCTGTAAAAGATTATCTTTTACAGTAACTTGCTGCTCAATTTCAGAGGTTGTTTTTAATACTATTGTGTAAACAACTTCATCTCCTCCTTGAAGAACTTGATTCTCGTTATTGGCTGTTTTTGTTATATTTATTGTTGATAAATTAACAACTACTGTAGCCTCTTTTTCTGTATTATCTGTTTTAAATCTAACTGTATTTGTTACTCCAGAACTAATATTAGTTATATTTAGATTACTTGTCACAGTATAACTGATTTCTAAAACTCCATTTAAAGGAATTAAAGGTTTTTCATTTATTAGCTCAAATTTATTTGAATTTTTATTAAATACAAAGTTTTTATTATCCAATGTTGAACCATTTAATTTTATTACTACATTTTTTAATGTATCTGAATTGATTTTGTCAATCTCAGGAGTATCTTCTAAAATATAATCTTTTAAAGGAGTGTTTCCTAAGTTTGTAACTTTAATTGTATAAGTAATGTCCTCTCCACTTGTAATCGTTGTCATTGGCGACGTTTTTTCAAGTAAAATATCAGTTTTACTTATTACTTTTACTGGAACTGTTGATGTTTCTACTCCATCACTTATAGTATTATCTCCATTTATATCTATTTGAACCATATTATCTATTGTATCATCTTCTGTTGTATCAAATACTGTTGTTTGTAAGCTATATTTTACTACCATCTTTTTACTTACTGGAACTGCACTTGGTAACCCTGTAAATATTACCTCTCCTGATGTTTGATTGTATGCTGCTGATATATCTTGATATGTTGCTGTGTCTTCATTTGCTGATACATCTATCAGTGCAAACTCTACCTTACCTGTTACCTTCTCTACTTTTTCTTTATCCTCTAAAGAGATAGTATCTTTAAATAGTCCCGTTTTTATTGCTTCATTACCTGTATTTGTCACAACTACAGTATAGTCTATCACTCCGTTTTGATCTATACTTGATTGGGCTGATGATTTTTTTATTGTTCCTGTTTTTACTTCATTTATCTTCACTACTTCAGTTACTTTTTCTCCCGCATCTACATTTCCATTTCCATTTAAATCCACATACACTGTATTTTCTATATTTGGATTCGTTGAGCTATACTCTGCGTTCTTTGTTTTTAGAGTATACACTATCATTAGACTCTCTTTTATCCCTAGATTTTCTGGAAGTCCTGTAAATACTA
>NZ_JBOFXD010000113.1:0-2268 GCF_051653945.1 Cetobacterium sp. | reverse complement strand
TGTACCCTATCAGAATATAGAAAAAACAAAAAATAAATCAAAATAGAAAATATAAGGTTATGGGAGATTTTGTTTAAAAAGCCTAAAATCTTAAATAAAAAGTCAATGCCACTCGTTAAGGAGTAGTCATTGACTTTTTTTAATCTTTCTTTTTCCAGTTATCCACTTTATCTAAAAAGTTATTCATGTTAGAAGCTCTATCTTTATAAGTTTTTATTCCTATGTATGATTTTTCAAAAGTTTCCCATTGCATCAGACTACTATCTCTAAAAACTTTTTCAAAAAAACCATCTATTAAAATGGAATTTTGAGCAAATTCATTTGATAACTTCTCTTTTAATTCATCTGTTAATTTTTCGCTATTTCCAATGGTTACAGCTTCTAAATCCTTAGCGAAGAATATTGTTTCAAATGGAACTCTTGGTATTTTCCTCTCAGAGATATTTTTTTGCTTTTCTTGTCGTCTTTGAACCTGGTTTTGATAAACTTCAATCTCCTTAAAATTGAACATTTTTGATAGGCACTCTTTTTTATTCAATCTAGGTAGAGTTTCTTCAAAAAAACAGTTATCAGTATCTGTTACATAAAAAACATACTCAATATTTTTAGCTTTTATACCAAGATCTTTTACATCTTTTCTGCTTAAATATTCAATTATGATATTTTCAATATATTGATTTACATTATCAGCAGTAACTGTAAAAAGAGTCTTACTATTAGGGATGTTTTCACTTGTTTTATCTCCATAAGTTATTTGGACTGATAATTTTTTTCTATTCTTAAACATCAATTTTGTTATATATGCAGAAAGAGTTTCTTCATCAGAAGGTCCTTCAACAATAAAAAGAACAATTTTAATTGCCATTTTTCAACACCAACCCTTTTACAAAAACATTTAAAGCTGGGATATTTAAGTGAAGAGGTTCGATATTATCTTCACTCCATAAGGCTTGAGAACGTAAATACTTTTGTCTGATGTTAGTACTATTTGAAATTCCTTTCATAAATGTGTAAATAATATCATCATTAGATTCAGTGGCGATTATAATAGAATCTTTACCCAATTTTTCCATAGGTAAAAGATTATGACCTGTGAAAATAAGCTGCCCTTTAGCTAAAGGTGCCATTGTTTCTAGTAACACAGCCAATAGATATTCAAAGATATGAATATCTAGCTCGTCTATAACAATAATAGCTTTTTCATTTTGTATATACACAATTAAAATGGATAAAAGAGATACAAGTTTAATTGTACCAGTGGATTCTAGTGTTAAAGGGATTTTGATACCTTTTTTCACCAGGAACAAGTTGATAGCAGTTCTTTCATCATTTTCATCAACTCCAACAACTTTTTCTTCAAGTATAAACCTAGAATCAGGAATAATAATAGAAAGAAGTTTATCTATATTTTTAGCAGCTCTTTTTAAACAGTCTACATCTTTTTTATTGAAAATATTATCTTGAGTTGAGTAATTTATAGTATCTAAATCTGAACCATCTCCATAATTAATAGGGATAACTAGTGTATCCTTATAAAGAGCTTGTTTTGATAGGGTAACTACAACAATATTTTTAATTAAATTTTCAACTATTTTTAAATTTTCAAGTGAATCTTTTAGGATTTTAAAATTAGGATCCTCTAATTTTTTTTTATCTGTATGTATGAATGAGCTCAAGAAAAAAGTGTTCAAATTACTAAAGTTTTTCAACAGTTGCTTAAAGTTTGATGTATCTAAAAAATCGATTAAAATATTTGAATTTGTTGTATTTGTTCCTCCTATAAAAATCTCTGGTAATAACAGTGTGTCATCATTTTTAATCTTAGCTATATGTTGAAATTTACGTCTAGCTTTAGATTGCTTTTGAGAAAACTCCTCTCTAGAGACAAAAATTCCACCGTTACTATCTTTGACGAACTCCACTAAAACTTTGAAATCAGTGTCATCATGAACAAAAATAGCTTCAATAACCATATTTTGTTTACCTATAGTCATATGCTTTAGAATTTTATCTAAAACCTGGTTATTATTTATATATTTAGAAGTATTACTAAAATATAGTTTTAAAACTTCTAAAGCTTCTACAATAGATGTTTTTCCTGTTCCATTAGGACCATAAATTCCAGATAAATTACTACGGAATTCTATTATACTATTTTTTATATTTTTAAAATTTTCCAATCGGATTTGTTTTACATTCATTTTTATTCTCACCTTCTAAAAATATATTTTATACTAATTTTAACATAATAGTTATATAATAACAATT
>NZ_JBOFXD010000112.1:0-125428 GCF_051653945.1 Cetobacterium sp. | reverse complement strand
GTAAATTAAATATTGATTGGCAACGATAGCTATGGAGGTACACCCAGTAACATTTCGAACCTGGAAGTTAAGCCCATAAACGCTGAAAGTACTTGGGGGGCAGCCCCCTGGGAGGATAGGAAGTTGCCAATCTTTTTTTTATATCTAAAAACTGGAGGATGATTATATGAAAAGACAAAAAAAAGTGAAATTAATATATAATCCTGTTTCAGGTGGTGGAAAGATTTTAAAAGAATTGGATAAAATTTTTGAGATTTATCAAGACCATGGATTTGTAGTCGATATATTTAGAGTTTCTCACAGTTGTAAAAAAGAGGAGATTTTAGAAAATATTGAAGACTACGATCATTTTTTAATATCAGGTGGAGATGGAACAATAAATAGTCTTGTTAATATTTTGAAAAAAAATGAGATAGATATACCCATAGCGATACTACCAACAGGGACTGCAAATGATTTTGCCAATGTAATAAAAATGCCTAGAAACATTGAAAAGGCTTGTAAAAAAATACTATCAACAGATGTTAAAGAGATAGATTTAGGAAGAATAAATAATCAATACTTTATAAATATAGCTAGCCTTGGAGTTTTTTCTACAATTTCACAAACAACTGATAGAAATATGATAAAAACTATGGGGAAATTGGCATATGTATTAAACGGAATAAAAGAGATGACTAAAATAAAAAAAATGAAAATTATATTGGAGAGTGACGAATATAGTGCAATAACAGATATTGTTTCTCTTTTAATTTTTAACGGGAAAAGTGCTGGAAATTTTGAGTTGGCATACAATGCTAAATTAGATGATGGATTTTTTGATGTTTTATTGTTAAAACCAGATTTTATAACAGATGTTCCAGAGATAAGTGCAGCACTGGCTACAAAAACACATTTAGAAAAAAAGATTCACTCAATAAAATATTTTAAAACTAGGTTTATGAAAATTGTGGGAGTTGAGAACTATTCCACAGATATAGATGGAGAAACAGGACCTAAATTACCTATAGAAATTGAGTGTATACATAAAGGTTTAAAAGTTTTAGGTATTAGTTAAAAAAAAATTGAAAAGAATACTAAAAAAATGGTAAAATATAGAGCGAATATAAAAAAAGGGGATGTAAAATTGAAAACATTTACTGAAGTTCTATTAAATTATTTTCAAAAATTAAATATAAACTTACCTAAAGACTTAGAGATTGATAATATTCAAATGGATAGTAAAAAGGTAGAAAAAGGTTCATTATTTATAGCTATAAATAATGGATATAATTATATAGATGAAGCCCTTAAAAAAGGGGCAGAACTTATTATTTGTGATAAAAGTCCTACAAATGAAAGTGAAAAAATTATTAAAGTTTTAAATAGCGTAGACTTTTTACAGGATATAGCTAAGTTATATAGAGAAAAGTTGTGTATTAAAATTATAGCTGTAACAGGAAGCGAAGGTAAAACAACAACTAAAGATCTAATACACGGAATTTTATCAAAAAAATATAGAACACAAAAAACTTTAGGGAATTATAATAATCAAATTGGCCTTCCATTTACATTATTGCAATTAAAAGAAAGTGATGAGATTGCAGTTTTAGAAATGGGAATGAGTAATTTAGGTGAAATTGATTTGTTAGCAAAAATTGCTAAGCCAGATTATGCAGTAATAACAAATATTGGAGATTCTCATTTAGAGTTTTTAAAAAATAGAGACAACGTATTTAAAGCAAAAACAGAAGTATTGAAGTATGTGGATAAAAATAATATTTTAGTTTATGGAGATGATTTTTATTTAAAAAACTTAGAAGCTTTAAAAATAGGATTTGAAAATGAAAATAATAACTATGTTATAAATAACTTTATTGAAATTTATGAGGGTGTTGATTTCTTTTTAAATAATGAAAAATATTTTGTACCTTTAAATGGATTATATAATGTAGTAAATGCTTCTTTTGCTATTGCATTAGGTAAAATATTTGGAATGTCTTATGATGAAATTCAAAATGCATTAAAAAATATTAAAATAACATCTATGAGATTTGAAAAAATAGAAAAAAATAAAATTTTATTTATAAATGATGCTTATAATGCAAGTCCTGTATCTATGAAAATGGCCTTAAATGCATTTTCTTCCCTACCATTGAAGAAAAAAAAGATAGTTGTTTTAGGTGATGCTCTTGAACTTGGTGATAAGGAGATAGAATATCATGTAGATGTATTAAATGAAGCTTTGAAATATGAATTTGATAAAGTATTTGTTTATGGGGAAAGAATGAAAAAAGCTTTAGAAAAATTAAATAATCCTAAAATTATTCATTTTACAAAAAAAGAGGATATAAGGGATGAACTTAATAAAACTGGGGATGTAGCTGTTTTATTAAAAGGTTCAAGAGGAATGAAATTAGAAGAAATAATTATGTAGTAAAAAGGAGTAAGAGGGATGCTGTACTTATTGGCAGAGTATTTTCCAGTTTTAGAGGGACTTAAATCAATATATTTAAGAAGTTTTTTAGCATTTATATTAGCATTTTTAGTTGTTTTAGTTACTGGTAAACCATTTATAAAATATTTGAAAGTAAAAAAATTTGGAGAATCTATAAGAGAAGAGGGACCAGTTAGTCATTTTTCAAAAAAGGGAACTCCAACAATGGGTGGAATATTAATAATTTTTGGGACTTTATTAACAGGGTTATTAGTTGGTGATCTTTTTAATAAGTTTTTAATTTTAATGTTTGTAATAACACTACTTTTTAGTAGTATTGGATTTATAGATGACTATAAAAAATTTACTGTTAATAAGAAAGGTTTATCAGGTAAAAAAAAGCTGATGGGTCAGTGTTTTATAGCTATAGTTACTTGGTTTTTTATAAAGGAGTTTGGTTTAACGGGAAACAAAATATTGGATTTATCAATTGTGAATCCAATATTGTCAAATAATAATTTATATTTAGGAAGTTTTTTGATGTTAATATTCATAGCTTTAGTGCTAATGGGAACATCTAATGCAGTGAATATAACTGATGGATTAGATGGATTAGCAATAATGCCTGTAATAATAGGTGCAACAATTTTAGGAATAATAGCATATTTCACAGGTCATATTGAGTTAAGTAATCACCTTAATTTACATTATATAGCAGGTATAGGTGAATTATCGGTATTTCTATCAGCTTTAGTGGGAGCAGGCTTAGGATTCTTATGGTATAACTTTTATCCAGCACAAATCTTTATGGGAGACACGGGATCGTTAACACTAGGTGGGATTCTGGGAGTTGTAGCAATTTTACTTAAACAGGAGTTGCTTTTACCGATAATTGGAGGAGTATTTGTATTAGAAGCTGTATCAGTTATACTTCAAGTGGGTTCTTTTAAAATGAGAGGAAAAAGAGTGTTTAGAATGGCACCAATACACCATCATTTTGAATTAGCAGGCTTACCAGAAACAAAGGTAACAATGAGATTTTGGATTGTTGCATTGTTTTTAGGAATGATAGCTTTAGGTATAGTTAGATTAAGAGGAATACTATAAATAAGACCACAGTGAAAGTCACTGTGGTTTTTGTCGTTTAAAAATAAGGAGGGAAATCCATGAAGAAAGCAGTTGTTTTTGGAGCTGGAGTAAGTGGTAAAGGTTCTGAAAAAACTTTAAAAAAAATGGGATACGAAGTTTTTTTAATAGATGATAAAATAGGGATATCGTCAAAAGAGGGAATGGAAATATTGGAGAATAGTAAAATAGAGTTATTTATAAAAAGTCCAGGAGTTCCATACACAGATTTAGTAAAAAAAGCTTTAGAATTGCAAATAGAAGTAATAGATGATATTGAATTAGGTTATAGATATAAAAAAATTAATAAAATTTCTGGAAAAATAATAGCTATAACAGGGACAAATGGAAAAACAACAATTACCACGAAAACTCAAGAGCTACTAGAAAAGGCGGGTTATAAAGGGAAAGTATGTGGAAATATTGGATACTCTTTTAGTGAAACAGTTATGGAGAACCCTGAGCTTGATTATTATGTATTAGAAGCAAGTTCTTATCAACTTGAGAATATAAAAGAGTTTAAAGCTGATATTTCTTTAATAGTTAATTTAGCACCAGATCATCTATCAAGATATAAAGATTTAGATCATTATTATAACACAAAGTTTAATATAGGTAAAAATCAGAAGGAAAGTGAATATTTTATAGTAAATACTTCATGTGCTGAAAGTTTAAAAAGAATAGATAAAATTTCTGGAAGAAAAATATATGTAGGAATGAATAAAACATATGAAAAAGAGAGTGTATGGGTTGAAAATGGATCTATTTTTTATAATGGAGAATTTGTTCTAGAAGAAAAATTAGCATCTTTAAAAGGGAAACACAACCTAGAAAACATGTTATTTATTGTTTGTGTAGGAAAATTACTTGATATTCCAACAGAATTAATAAGAGAGTTTTTATACTCAACTAAAACATTAGAGCATAGGATGGAGAGTTTTTTCTTATATGGTGCAGTTGAATTTATAAATGATTCAAAAGGAACTAACATAGATTCTACTAAATTTGCTATTGAAGCTTTTGAACAGCCAATTTTAATTTGTGGAGGATATGATAAAGAGCTAGATTTAACTCCACTAGAAGAGATAATTAAAGATAAGGTTAAAGAAGTTTATTTGATAGGGGATATTTCAGATAAGCTAGAAATAGGATTAGGAAAAATTGGTTTTTCAAAAGAGAAAATTTTTAATTTAAAAACATTAGATAGAGTATTAGAAAAATTAAAATCTAAAGTTGATAGAAATCATAAGGAAGTTATTTTGTTTTCTCCAGCGACATCGAGTTTTGATCAGTTTAAAAATTTTGAAGAAAGAGGAAGAGTTTTCAAAGATTTAGTAAAAAGTTACTTTAATTAGGAGAGAATTTATGATGAAAAAAATAATTATAACAACTGGAGGCACAGGAGGACATATCTATCCAGCATTAGCAGTTGGAAAAAAACTACTAAATAGAGGAATGGAAGTTTTATTTGTAGGAAGTTCAACTAGAATGGAAAAAGATTTAGTTCCAGAAGAGGGGTTTAAATTTTTAGGAATAGATATCTATCCATTTCAAAATTTTAAAAAAATTCCTTCAAATATAAAAGCATTCTTACAGGCTTTTAAAATTGTAAAAAAAGAACAGCCAGATATAATAATAGGATTTGGTAACTACATATCAATACCTGTCTTACTGGCAGGTGTAATTTTGGGGAAAAAAATATATTTACAAGAACAGAATGCGGATTTAGGGATGGCAAATAAGCTGTTTTACAAAATAGCTAAGAAATGTTTTCTAGCTTTTGACACAACGTATGAAGAGATATCAGTAAAGGATCAACATAAATTTTTAGTTACTGGAAATCCTTTAAGAGAAGATATTTATACAATGGATAAAGATGTTGAAAGAGAAAGATTAAAGATTGGGAAAGATGAAAAAGTACTTTTAATAACAGGTGGAAGTCTTGGTGCGAAGTCCTTAAATGAAGCAGTAATCAAAAGTTTGAAAGATATATATAAAGATAAAAGCATCAGAATTTATTGGGCCACTGGAGATAAAAATTTTGGGGAAATAAATGAAAAATTAGAAGATCAACAAATAAAGGTTAGTGATATAATAAAGCCATATTTTAATAACATGATAAATGTAATGGCAGCAGCAGATTTGGTTGTTTGCAGAGCAGGTGCATTAACAGTTTCAGAAATAATGCAACTTGAAAAGCCATCAATATTAATACCGTATAATTCGATAAAAGTTGGTCAGTATCAAAATGCAAAAATATTATCAGAAAATGAAGCGGCACTTATATATAGTGATAGTAAGGCAGATGAAGCTATAGAAAAAGCTTTAGAGCTCATAAAAAATGATGATGAATTAAATAAAATGAGTAGAAAAGCTAAAAATTTAAAGAAAAGTAATGCAGCTGAAAAGATAGTTGAGTGCTTGGATATATGGAGGAGTTAGATGGATAAAATATATTTTATTGGAATAAATGGAATTGGAATGAGTGGCTTAGCAAAAATTATGAAATTAAAAGGATATGATGTATGCGGAGCTGATCTTTCAAGAAATTATGTCACTGAAGAGTTAGAAAGTTTAGGAATTAAAGTTTTTGGAGAGCATAACGCAGAAAATATTTTAGGAGCAGATTTAATTGTAGCTTCAAGTGCTATAAAGCAAGATAATCCAGAGATAACAAAAGCAAAAGAGTTAGGAATAAAAATAATAAAGAGGGGAGAATTATTAGCCCTTTTGATGAATAAAGAAAAAGGAATTGCAGTAGCAGGAACTCATGGAAAAACAACGACAAGTTCAATGTTAGGATCATTACTTTTAGATATTGACCCAACAATAGTTGTTGGTGGAATTTTACCAGAGATAGGTTCTAATGCTAGATGTGGAAAAACAGAGGTTTTTATTGCAGAAGCTGATGAAAGTGATAACTCATTTTTACATCTAACACCAGAAATTTCAATAATAACAAATATTGAAGCAGATCACCTAGAGAATCATGGGTCTCTTGAGAATATAAAGAAGTCATTCAAGCAGTTTATGGATCAAACCAAACAAGAGATATTAGTTTGTGATGATTGTTCAGAAACAATGGATTTAATAGAGGGAAGAGAAAATATAAAAACATATAGTATTAGAAAAAGTGATTCTAATATAATTGCAACAGATATAAAGGTTATAAATTCAAAAACAGTATTTACAGTGATGATAGATGGAAAAAAAATTGGAGAGTTTGAGCTGTCTATTCCTGGGAATCATAACATTCAAAATGCACTACCAGTTATATACCTGGCAAATAAATATGGAATTGAACAAAAAAGAATAGCTGAAAAACTTTTAAAATTTAAAGGTGCAAAAAGAAGATACGATATTCTACATAGTGACAAAATAAGAATAATAGATGACTATGCTCATCATCCAACAGAGATTAAGGCAACTATTCAAGGAGCAAAAACAATAGAAAAAAATAAAACAATAGCAATTTTTCAACCACATAGATATAGTCGTGTAAATTTTCTTTTAAATGATTTTAAAGGTAGCTTTGAAGGAGTAGATGAAGTTATATTAATGCCTGTATATAGTGCTGGAGAAAAAAATGAGTTTGGAGTAACATTAGAAAAATTAAAAGAAAAAATAGGGCATAAACACTGTAGAATAATAGAGAAAAATGAAGATATAGAAAAAATGGTAGCAGGTGAAAAAGAATCAGCAACATTCTTATTTATGGGAGCAGGAAATATATCTAATTTAGCTCACACTATTGCAGACAATATAGGGAGAACAGGAAATGAAATTATATAAAAATCACTCAATGAAAGAGCATTCTAATATGAAAATTGGTGGAATAGCTAAAGAATTTATTGAAATTGAAAATAAAAATGAATTATTGGACATTTTGAAAGAGAAAGAAAATAGATTTATAATAGGAAATGGGACAAATACATTAATATTTGATGGAGAACTTGAGACAACGTTTATCTCTCTTAAAGCTATTGATTATATAAATGATATGGGAGAAGGTATAGTTGAAGTTGGAGCTGGACTAGATTTTTCTGATTTGATAGATTATATGGCAGAAAAAAACTATACAGGTCTAGAAAATTTAGCTGGAATACCAGGAAGTGTTGGTGGGCTTGTTTTTATGAACGGTGGAGCTCATGGAACAGAGATTTTTGATAAAATAATATCAGTTGAAATTGTGGACGAAAATAATGAACTTAGAAAAATAGAGAAAGAAAATCTAAAGTTTTCATATAGGGTAACAGAGATAAAAGAAAAAAAATGGGTTGTGGTAAGTGCAACTTTCAAATTTGAAAATGGTTATTTAGGTGAAGTTGTAGAGAAATACAAATTAAAAAGAAGCGAAAATCACCCATTAAATCAGCCAAACTTAGGAAGTACATTTAAAAATCCAGAGGGACATTTTTCAGCAAGATTAATAATAGAGGCTGGACTTCAAGGGAAAGAAGTTGGAGGAGCTCAAATATCTATGGTACATCCAAACTTTGTTGTAAATAAAGGTGATGCAAACTTTAAAGATATTATAGATATAATTGAAGAGGTAAAAATAGGAGTAAAAAATAAAACTGGAATACAACTAGAAGAAGAGATTATAATAGTAAGAAACTAACTGGGAGGGATCAAGTGAAAATAGCAGTTGTTATGGGTGGAATTACATCAGAGAGAGAGGTTTCCTTAAGAAGTGGACAGGCTATTTTAAATAGTCTATTAAGACAAGGATATGATGCATATAAAATAGACTTGACAAAGGAAAATTTAGTGTCAGCATTTATAGAGAATGACTATGATTTAGTTTATTTAGCTCTTCATGGTGAATATGGTGAAGATGGTAGAGTTCAGTCTATTTTGGATATGTTGGGAAAAAAATACACAGGTTCAGGAGTAACAGGTAGTGCTGTTGCAATGGATAAAATATTAACAAAAGTAATAGCTAAGGATTTGGGAATAAGAATAGCTAAAACATATGGTTCTGTTGAAGAAATTGACAGCTATCCAGTAGTTATAAAACCTGCAAAAGAGGGATCAAGTGTAGGACTATATATTTGTAATACGAAAGAAGAGGCTTTAAAAGCTTATGAAGTATTACAAAATAAAGAACCTTTAATAGAGGAATTTATAAAAGGGGATGAATTAACAGCAGGAGTATTAAATGGAGAAAAATTAGGTGTAGTTAGAATAAAACCAAAATCTGGATTATATGATTATGAGTCAAAATATACTGTAGGGAAAACTGAGTATGAATGTCCTGCTCAAATAGATGAAAAAGCATATGAAGAAGCTTCTGAAGCAGCTAGAAAAATTCATGAAAAGTTAGGATTAAAGGGAGTGACGAGAAGTGATTTTATATTAAAAGATGGTAAAACCTACTTCTTAGAGGTAAATACTTGTCCTGGGATGACAGAGACTAGTTTAGCTCCAAAATTAGCAACATTAAAGGGTTATTCTTTTGATGATTTAACTAAGATTATGGTTGAAAGTTGTTAAGTAGAAAATATCTGAAATAACAGGGAGAGATTCTTGAAAAATATATTTAAAATTGCTATAATATTGGCACTAACTTTTATTATAATTCAAGTTGAAAAAGACTTTAAAAATAGAGAATTTTTCAATATTTCAAAAGTTCAAATTAGTGAAGTTTCGCCAAATCTTAAATCAGATTTAGAAAAAATAAAAATAGAGATTTTAGGAAAAAATATTAATGATTTAAATTTAGAAGGATTAGAAAAAAAAATATTAAAAGATGTGAGGATAAAAAAAGTAGTTGTTTCTAAACAAAATTTAAATGAAATAACTATTGATATTATAGAGAAAGATAGTAGTTACTATGCGCAACATAATTCAAGAATATATACAATGGATGAACAAGGAACAATTTTTGGAAAGCTAGATGAATATCCTAAAAAAAGTATGCCAATTCTTGTATTAAAAGATGCTAAAGAAAAAGAATATCTTCTTGAAATAATGGAAAAACTAAAAGAGCTAGATTTAAAAGATGAGGTTTCACAGTTATACGCTGAGAACAAAAATTTAATATATATTATTTTGAGGGATGGAACTAAGATAAAAACTGAATTAGAAGTTTCGAAAAAAAAATATGAAATAACAATGAATCTATATAAGGAGTTAATAAAGACTAAAGTAATAGATTATATAGATATAAGATTTACAGATATAGTAGTAATGGAAAAGGAGGGGAAAAATGCGAGATAATATTACAAAATTAGCTTTAGATGTTGGAAATGGTAAAATAAAATTTATTTTAGGAGAACTTAGTACAGAGGGATTAAAGTTAAGAGTACTAGATTACTTAGAGGTATCAAGTGAAGGGATAAAAAGATCTGTGGTAGAAGATCCTGATCTTTTAAGTGCAAGTATAGCCAAAGGACTAAAAGAATTAGAGCAAAGAAATGGAAGAGAGTTTGAAGCGGTTTCACTAGGTGTAAGTAGTGATAGAATTATTTCAAAAACAGATCATGGGTGTATCGAATTTAATGAGAAAGAGATAACATCTCAAGATATGTATAATCTAATCGAATTAGTAAAAGGTAATATATTAAAAGAAGATGAAATTGTTATTGAGCAAGAAGCTTATAATGTTAGAGTTAATAGTTCTGGAATTTTAAAAAATCCAATAGGGCAAATTGGAAAAAGTATTCAGGGTGATGTGCATCTAATAACGATAAAAAAAGATCAATTAGACCCATTGATAGAGGTTATAAATAATGCGGGATTAGAAGTAGAAGATATATTTTTAAATGCATCTGCATCTGCAAAATCAACTTTAGAACATGAAGATAGACAGATGGGAGTAGCTCTAATAGATATAGGAGAAGGGGTTACAGATATAGCTATTTATAAAAATGATAAAATAATTTATACAAAATCTTTATCAATAGGTGGAATGCATTTTGTGAATGATATAAGTTATCTTTTGAAAATACCAAAAAAAGAGGCTAAAGAGATTCTGGAAAAGTTGAGAAGTAAACAGTATTCTAATGGAGTAATAAAAACAGAAAATGGGGAATACAATATAGATGAAATTAAAGAGATAATTGACGCTAGAACAGGTGATTTAATTAATTTCATTTCAAAAACAATAGAAGAATCTGGATTTAACGGTTATTTAGGAAAAGGTTTAGCTTTTACAGGTGGAGCAGTATCAATAGATGAGATTTTTAGTAAAGTAGGAAGTAAAATGGAGTGTGCTGTCAGAAAGGTTACTCCATTTCCACTGAGAGGATTAGAAAATGTAAATCCATCTATGTCTACAGTAATTGGTATTTTGTTGACAAAATTAGAAGCAGAATTTAAAAAGAGAAACGAAATAAGAGATGAAAGTTTAAAGGACGAAGTTATAGCCATTGAAAAAGAAGAGGAAGTATTTACAGAGCTTCCTATAAATGAAACAGCTTTTAGACAAGAGGATTATGAAGAAGAGTATGAAGAAGTGGTTACAGATGGTACTTTAAACAAAATAAAAAAATGGATTTCTAACTTTATATAATAAGGAGCTGTATGAAAATGTTTAATAACGAATGTGAAGTAAAGATAAAGGTAATCGGAGCTGGAGGGGCTGGAGGAAATGCAATAAATGACATGATTTCAGCTGGAGTAACAGGTGTAGAATATATTGCGGCAAATACAGATGCCCAAGATTTAAATAACTCTTTAGCAGATATAAGAGTTCAATTAGGTGAAAAATTAACAAGAGGTTTGGGAGCAGGAGCTGATCCAGAAGTTGGTAAGCAAGCAGCTGAAGAAGACGTTGAAAAATTAAGAAATTTATTAGAAGAGACAGATATGCTATTTATAACAGCAGGAATGGGTGGAGGAACAGGAACAGGTTCTGCACCAGTTATAGCTAAAATAGCTAAAGAGATGGGAGTTTTAACTATAGGTATAGTAACTAGACCATTCTCTTTTGAAGGAAGAAAAAGAAAAACTAATGCTGATTTAGGATTGGCAAACTTAGAAAAGCATGTAGATTCATTAGTGATAATACCAAATGATAAATTATTTGAATTACCAGAGAAAACAATAACTCTTCAAAATGCCTTTAAAGAAGCTAATAATATTTTAAAAATAGGTATTAAAGGTATTGCTGATTTAATGATAGGTAGAGGACTTATTAACTTAGACTTTGCAGATATTAAAGCAACTATGCAAAATTCAGGAGTTGCAGTTTTAGGATTTGGAGAGGGCGAAGGGGAGAATAGAGTTGCAAAAGCAACAGAGAAAGCTCTGTCATCACCTCTGTTAGAGAAGTCAATTATGGGAGCAAGCAAAGTTTTAATAAACATAGCTGGTTCATCAAACTTAGGGTTAATGGAAGCTCAAGCTATAGCTAATATAGTGAAAGAAGCAGCTGGAAAAACAGCAGAAGATATTATGTTTGGTATAACAGCAGATGAATCATACGGAGATAAAATTCAGGTTACAATAATTGCTAATAGCTTTGGTGATGAGCAAGAAAAAACTGAATCTTTTATAAATGTAGAGAAGAAACCTGAAACTCCAAAGGTAGAAGAAACATCAGAAGTAAGAGATGAATTAGATCTTCCACCATGGATTAGAGCAAATAGAAGAGATTAAGAAAAAAACACTTGTAAAATTGTTTATTCTATGTTAAAATTAAGAATACCCTGCTCAAGATTATTGTGTATTTTGGGCTAAAACCATAGGGAGGAGGTAATAACATGAAAAAGTATGAATTAATGTTCATCATCAACCCAACTATATTAGAAGAGGGAAGAGAAAATGTAATAGCTAAAGTTAACAACATATTAACTGTAGCTGGAGCAACTATTCTTAAATCTGAGAAGTGGGGAGAGAGAAAGCTTGCTTATCCAATCGATAAGAAGAAAACAGGATTCTACGTACTAACTACTTTAGAGATGGACGGTACTAAGTTAACTGAGGTTGAGTCAAAGCTTAACATAACTGAAGAAGTTATGAGATACATCGTAATTAAGAACGACTAATTAAAACTAAAGAAGACGTTTATTCTCAAATAAGGAGGTTATTAGAATGGCAGAATTCAGAAGAAGAAGAGCAAAATTAAGAGTTAAAGCTGAGGAAATCGATTACAAAAATGTTGATTTACTAAAGAGATTCGTTTCTGATAAAGGAAGAATCAATCCTTCTAGAGTAACTGGAGCTAACGCTAAGTTACAAAGAAAGATAGCTAAAGCTGTTAAGAGAGCTAGAAACATCGCTCTTATTCCATATACAAGAGTAGAGAAGTAAAATTAATGAGGTTGAAGATTTAATCTTCAACCTCTTTTTCTATATTACAGATTAAAAAATTATAAAGTAAATATAGTTACAAAAATAAAAAAAAGACAGGCTTTTTTATTCAAAGCTGTCTTTTTTTATAAGCATTATTTGCTTAATATTTTTCTAAGTCTAGCACTTAGAGTATTAGCATTTGCTTTAAGGATTTGCATAACTTCAACCTCGTTAGCACTCTTTAAAGTCTTTAAAGTTTTAGTACAAACTTTAACTTTAACAGTAACACCGTTGATAACAACTTTAGTTGTTTGTAAGTTAGGCTTCCAAACTCTTCCTGTTACTCTGTGAGAGTGAGAAATTTGATTTCCGAAAGTCATTCCTTTTCCAGTAATTTCACATCTTTGCATTCTATTAACACCTCGCTTTCGTTATAAACATGCAAATTATTATACCATTACTGAAACAAAATATCAAGGTATTTTTTAAATTATTTGGAATAGTTTATAAAAAACATTAAATATGGTATAATAACAGGGTAAAATATATATAGAAAAGGTGATATGTAATATGAATATTCATAGCTATAAAGTATTAGAGTTTAATAAATTAAGAGAAGAGTTATCACATTATATGACTATTGAAGAAAATCAAGAAAAAATACTTGATTTAGAGCCATTTAAGGATATAAACTCTTTGAGAAAAGAATTAGAGATAATTAGAGATTTTATGGATTTTTTAAAGTTTGATGGTGGGTTTGAGCCAGCAGGAATGAAAGATATAACAAATATCACAAGAAAAGCTCAACTTGTTGGGATGTATTTAGAACCAGAGGATTTATGGTCTATAAATATAAATTTAAGAATTTTTAGAATTTTTAAAGGTAGATTAGAAACTTTAGAAAAATATAAGGATTTAAGAGGAAAATTTATAAATGTACCAACATTTAAAAATTTAGAAGATTTGATAAATAAAGCTATAGATCCAGATAAAAATATAAAAGATGACGCTTCTATAGATTTAAGAGAGTTAAGATTCCAGAAGAAAAATACGGTAGCAAATATTAAAAGAAAATTTGAAGAGTTATTTACTAATCCAAGTTACTCTAAAGCTATACAAGAAAAGATTATAACAACAAGAGATGGAAGAAGTGTAATCCCCATTAAAACAGATTTTAAGGGACTTATTAAAGGAATAGAGCATGATAGATCATCTAGTGGATCAACAGTGTTTATAGAGCCTATATCGATTGTTTCATTAAATAATAAAATGAGAGAGTTAGAAGTTAGAGAAAGAGAAGAGATTAGAAAAATACTTTTAAGACTAACTGATCAAGTGAGATTAAATACCCATGTAATAAATGAGATTGGTAATACGATAATGTATTTAGATATATTAAATGGAAAATCTCAATTTGGTATAGAGAAAAAATGTGCAATTCCAGAGATAAATAATAAAGAGATGCTATCACTTGTAAATGCTAGACATCCTTTTATAAATGAGAGTATAGTTGTGCCTTTAACATTTGAAATAGGAAAAGATTATAATACATTATTGATAACAGGTCCAAATACTGGTGGAAAAACTGTAGCATTAAAAACAGCGGGGTTATTAACATTGATGACATTAACTGGAATCCCAATTCCTGCAGATGAAAAAACGAGTATAGGATTTTTTAATGGTGTATTTGCAGATATTGGAGATGAGCAGAGTATAGAACAATCATTATCATCATTCTCAGCACATTTAAAAAATATTCAAGAGATTTTAAATTCAGTTACAAAAGCTTCGTTGGTATTATTAGATGAATTAGGATCAGGAACTGACCCTATGGAAGGATCAGCTTTTGCAATGGCTGTAATAGACTATTTAAAAGATAAGAAATGTAAATCACTAATAACAACTCACTATAGTGAAGTTAAAGCATATGGATATAATGAGGTGGATATAGAAACTGCATCTATGGAGTTTAATGTAGAAACTTTATCTCCAACATATAGACTTTTAATAGGAGTTCCTGGAGAGAGTAATGCTCTAACAATAGCAAGAAGACTTGGAGTTTCTGAAGTAATTATAGAAAGAGCAAAAAGTTATATAAGTGATGAAGATAAAAAAGTAGAAAAAATGATCTCTAATATAAAAGATAAATCTTTAGAACTTGAAAGTATGCAATCAGAAGTAGAAGCTTTAAAAGCCCAAGCTCAAAAAGATAAAGATGAATACGAAGAGAAATTAAGAGTACTAGAAAAAGAAAAGAATCAGATTTTAAAAGAGGCATATGAAAAAGCTGAGTTAATGATGAGAGATATGCAAAATAAAGCTGCAGCTCTAGTTAATAAGATTCAAAAAGAGGATAAAACAAAAGAAGAGATGAAAGAAGTTCAAAAGAAACTTAATATGCTTAGAACATCTTTACAAGAGGAAAAATCTGAAAATGTAGAGGTTAAACCTAAAGTAGCAAGAAAGATAGATTATAAAGTTGGAGATAGAGTATTTGTAAATAGTTTAAATCAATATGCTATTGTAAATAAAATAAACTTAAATAAAGAAACTCTAAATATACAAGCAGGAATATTAAAATTAGAAGTTTCAATGGATGATGTAAAAACAGTGGTAGAGCCAAAGAAAAAAGAATACAGACCTATAAATACTCATGCTAAAACAAGAGTTAAAAATGAAGTGGATTTAAGAGGAAAGTTAGTTGATGAAGCAATATACGAATTAGAAACTTATATGGATAGAGCATTAATGAACGGGTATACAGAGATATATGTAATTCATGGAAAAGGAACAGGAGCTTTGAGAACAGGAATAATGGAATTCTTAAAAACTTCAAGATATGTTAAAGACTATAGAGCTGGTGGTCATAACGAAGGAGGAATTGGATGTACTGTGGTAACTCTAAAATAACTTTAATTATAGCAGCAGCTGGAGTAGGAAAGAGAATGAATTTAGGATACCCCAAACAGTTCTTAGAAATTGATGGAAAACCTTTATTCATGAAATCATTAGAGGTTGCAGAAAAAAGTGACAGTATTGATGAGATTGTTGTTACTACTGGAGAGGAATCAATAGAGTTAGTAGAAGAGTTATGTAAGACATATGGAATATCTAAAGTCAAAAATATTGTTTTAGGTGGAAAAGAAAGACAATATTCTATAGAAAATGCGTTGGAATATTGTAAGGATAATAGTATAATAGCAGTACAGGATGGTGTAAGACCATTTTTAAAAGATAAATATTTTTCTCAAGCACTAAAAATGTTAGAGGAAGATTTAGAGATTGATGGTATTGTAGTGGGAGTTTTACTAAAAGATACAATTAAAAAAGTTAATATCGATGGAGAAGTTATAGAAACACCTAAACGAGAGGAGTATATAGCAGTTCATACACCTCAAATATTTAGAGGTAAGATATTAAAAGAAGCTTACAAAAAAGCAAAAGAAGATAATTTCTTAGGAACGGACGATTCATCCTTAGTGGAAAGAATAGGTGGAAAAATTAAAGTTTTAATGGGAGATTATGATAATATAAAAGTTACAACTGTTGAGGATTTAAAATTTCTTTAATTTAATAAAGGAGAGGGAAATGAAAGTTTTTTTAGCTCAAATGAAGCCAATACTAGGAGATACAGAAAAAAATTTAAAAAAAATAGTTGATATAGTAGAAAAGGAAATTGAAAAGGGGACAGAAGTTGTTATTTTCCCTGAATTATCTTTAACTGGATATCTGCTAGAAGAGATGGTTTATGATGTTGCCTTAGATAAAGTTCCTAATATACTGTTGGAGTTATCTAAAAATATATCAATAATAGTGGGAGCGGTAGAGTTAAGTGAAGATTTGTATCACTATAATACAGCATTTTACTTAGAGGATGGAGAGATCAAACATAAACATAGAAAAGTTTACTTACCAACTTATGGACTTTTTGATGAGGGAAGATATTTTAAAGAGGGAGAAAATATAAGAGCCTTTGATACAAAGTTTGGTAGAGTTGGAATGTTAATATGTGAGGATATTTTTCATCAAAGTAGTTCATATATTTTAGGACAAGATGGGGCACAAACAATTTTTGTTATAGCAAATAGTCCAACAAGACTTTCAAGTAAGGGATTAGAAATAAGTAATCTTTGGGAGTCTATATGTAAGACAACAGCTGTTAGTAATGGATGTTTTGTTGTTATGGTAAATAGAGTGGGAGTAGAGGACGGTGTAAACTTCTGGGGTGGAAGTTTTGCAATTAATCCATCAGGAGATACTATAAAAAGAATGGAACACTTAAAAGAGGATGGACAAGAAGTTCTAATTGATAAAAAAGAGATAATAAAAGTTAGGTTTGCATCGGGATCATGTAAAAATGAAAAAATAGATTTAGTACTAAATGAATTGTGCAGAATAAAAAAAAGTAGATAAATTTATTAGAAGGAGTACCGATGAAAAAAACTTTGAAAATAACTTTAGGATTTTTCTGTGGAGTTAGTATTTTATTAAGTGTATTTTATGCCAGTAAAGAAAATCCTAGAGTATATTTAAGTGATAGAATAAACGTAGCGTATGTAAATGAAAATATTAATCATAAAAATTTTCAAAATGTTATAAATCTTTTGAATAAAGCAGATTTTAACATTGATGATAGGGTAAAAAGGGGATTAACTTATGTAAAAGGGCTATATGTAGTTTCAGATAGTAGTTTTATATCAGATAAAAAAGCATGTGTAGGAATTATAGATTTTGGATATATATACCCGTTTATAACATTAAAAGTTGAAACTTATTTTAACAAAATTAATGATTTTTATGTATTAAAAGATGAATATAGTAAAAAATATTTAAATGGTGAAAGAGTATATTTAAAAATAGAAAAAGGTAATTTTTTAATAGGAAAAAGAGAAAAAGATATTGAAAGAATATTAAAAAATGAAAAGTATTTCAATCAAAATATTTTAAAAATATTGGATAGAGAAAAAGGAAAAAATTTAGGAATGTTAATACTAAATCTAGGGAAAAATCCTCTAGGAGGATTTGATGAACTTGTATTAACAGGAGAAGTAAATAAAAAAGAGCAAGCTATATTAACAGCAAATATAGGTGGAAAAAATGATATTATAAAAAGTTTTAATGGAATAGCTCAAGATGGATTATCAGGAAAAAGAACTATAGAAAAAAATAAACTTTATTTAAGAAGTACGAGAGATGCTGAACTTAGATCATTTTTATTCTTTTTAAATTATTTCTTTAGAAATAGTTTTATTGAAGGAGTGTCTTCAAGCGTTTATATAAATAATCCAAAAGATGATAATAAAATATCGACTTTAAGTAGTGATAAATTGATAGATGTAAATATTGACGAAAAACAGTTTATATCAGGACATATAGATCTAAAGATTAAAAATGAAATTATAGGAAGTGCAGATTTAAAAGGAATAGCAGAAGAGAATATACTGCGAATAAGTACAATTTTAAATGAAGAAACAGCACTTAATCTATTAAAAACAGCTAAATAGGAGGGCATAAAATGATAAAAATATATAATACACTTAAGGGCGAATTAGAAATATTTAAACCTCTAAAAGATGGAGAGGTTTCAATGTATGTTTGTGGTCCAACAGTTTATAACTATATTCATATTGGAAACGCAAGACCAGCTATATTTTTCGATACAGTAAGAAGATATTTTGAGTTTAGAGGTTATAAAGTAAAATATGTTCAAAACTTTACAGATGTTGACGATAAGATGATAAGAAAAGCTAATGAAGAGGGAGTGACTCTTCAGGATATAGCTAAAAAATATATAGATGCATATTTTGAAGATACAGCAAAAGTTAATTTAAAAGAAGAGGGAATGATAAGGCCTAAAGCAACAGAACATATTGGTGAAATGATAAAAATCATAAAAACATTAATTGAAAAAGGGTATGCTTACGAGTCTCAAGGTGATGTATACTTTGATGTAAATAGCTACAAACAAGAGTATGGGGAACTATCAGGACAAAGTATAGATGATTTAAAAAGTGGTGCAAGAATAGATGTGTCAGAAATAAAAAAAGATCCATTAGATTTTGCTTTATGGAAAAAAGCTAAGGAGGGAGAACCTTTCTGGAATTCACCATGGGGAAAAGGAAGACCTGGATGGCATATAGAGTGTTCTGCAATGTCAAACAAGTATTTAGGACCTACATTTGATATTCACGGCGGAGGACAAGATTTAATATTCCCTCATCACGAAAATGAAATTGCACAATCAAAGTGTGGAACAGGTGGAGAGTTTGCTAGATACTGGATTCATAATGGGTATATAAATATTAAAGGTGAGAAGATGTCTAAATCTTTAGGAAACTTTTTCCTTTTAAGAGAGGTATTAGAGCAATTTGAAGGAAGAGTAATTAGATTCTTTATTTTAAGTTCTCACTATAGAAAGCCAATTGATTTTTCTGATAATGAATTAATTCAAAGTAAAGCTGGATTAGAGAGAATAGAAAATGCTATATCTAGAGGAAAAGAGATTCTTACATCAAAACCTGTGGAAGCTGGATCAGATTTGACAGAGTTAAAAGAAATCTTAGAGATATCAAAAGATAAATTTATAAGATGTATGGACGAAGATTTTAATACAGCTGGTGGAATAGGAGCTATATTTGAACTTGTGAAAGAATTAAATAAAGCTGGAGAGATTGATAAAATTTCTAAAGTTGGATTTGAAGTGTTAGAAGATACAATTGAATATATAAGGGTTGTTATGGAAGAAGTGTTCGGAGTTCTATTGAAAGTGGAGGTTCAAGTAGGAGATATGACAACAGAGTTAATCGAATTTTTACTTGAACTTAGAAGAGAAGCAAGAGATAATAAAGATTGGGCATTTTCGGATAAAGTAAGAGATAGACTTTTAGAGATGGGAATTAAAATAAAGGATGGAAAGGAAAAAACAACATGGTCAATTTAGATGTGCGTGAAGCAAATGGATTAGTTTTAGCATATTTAGGTGATTCTGTGTGGGAACTTTCTATAAGGACATATTTTATAAATAAAGGTTATAATATAAGAAACTTAAATAGACTTGTAAAAGAACATGTAAATGCTCAAGCTCAAAGTAAGTATTTAAAAAATATAATGGATGAATTAGATGAAGATAAATTAACATTGGTAAATAGATCTAAAAATAGTAATATAAAAACTTTTCCTAAATCGTGTAGTGTTATGGAGTATAAAGAGGCAACCGCTTTTGAAGCTTTAATTGGCGCGCTTTATGTTGAGGGAAAAATAGAAGAGATAAATAAAATAGTGGAAAAAAACTTAGGTTAAGGAGTGATAGTAAGTGGGATTCAAATTGAAACTACCTGGATTTAGTAGAAGTATTGGAATTGATTTAGGAACAGCAAATACGTTAGTATATAGTAAAAAACATGGAAAAATAATATTGAATGAACCATCTGTTGTAGCAGTGGAAAGAGAAAGTAGAAAAGTTTTAGCTGTTGGAAACGAAGCTAAAGATATGCTAGGAAAAACACCAGATTCAATAGTTGCAGTAAAACCTTTAAGTGAGGGAGTAATAGCTGATTATGATATAACAGAAGCTATGATAAAGTATTTCATAAAAAAGGTGTTTGGAAAATACTCGCTGTTTATGCCTGAAGTTATGATCTGTGTTCCAATTGATGTTACTGGAGTAGAGAAAAGAGCTGTATTAGAAGCAACTCTTTCAGCTGGAGCTAAAAAGGCTTACTTAATAGAAGAGGCAAGAGCAGCTGCACTGGGATCTGGAATTGATATATCAGCACCAGAGGGAAATATGATAGTTGATATTGGTGGAGGGTCGACAGACGTTGCAGTAATATCATTAGGTGGAACAGTTGTAAGTAAAACTATAAGAACAGCTGGAAATAATTTTGATATGGATATAATAAAGTACATTAAAAAAACACATACTTTATTGATAGGAGATAAAACAGCTGAAAGTATAAAGATGCAAATAGGAACAGCTATTCCTTTAGCAGAAGAGGAAACAATGACAATAAAAGGAAGAGATTTAATAACGGGATTACCTAAGTCTGTCACTGTTGGATCAGAAGAGATTAGAGAAGCTATTATGGACTCACTGATGGAGATTGTAACTTGTGTAAAAGATGTTTTAGAAAAAACTCCACCAGAATTAGCAGCAGATATAATAGATAGAGGAATAGTTATGGCAGGAGGAGGTTCATTAATTAGAAACTTCCCAGAATTAATTTCAAAGCATACTTCACTAAACGTAAGATTAGCTGATTCTCCTCTTGAGAGCGTAGTTAAAGGAGCTGGAATGGCTCTTGATCAAATATCTATTTTAAGAAAGATTGAAAAGGCTGAAAGATAATGTTTAAAGATTTAAATTCCAATGGAAAAGCTATTGATTTTTTACAAAAAGAACTTAATTTTAAAAGAGAAGCAGGAACATATCTTTTTTATGGAGTTGATAGAGATCTTTTGAAAAAGTTTGCAAAGGCTTTTGCTAAAAGTTTAAACTGTGTTAATTATACAGATGATTTTTGTGGAGTTTGTGAAAGTTGTATAAGAATAGAAAGCGAAACTCATGGAGATTTAGAAATTTTAGACGATATAACAGGTATTAAAATTGAGAAGATTAGAGAGTTAGCTTATAGGGATTCAACGACATCGTACGAAGGAAAGAAAAAAGTTTATATAATAAGAGATGTTGAAAGATTAAGAAAAGAATCTGCGAATGCTTTATTAAAATTAATAGAGGAACCTAATAGTGGAAGTTTTTTTATATTAACTTCTACGGGATTAAATGTTCTTCCAACAATAAAATCTAGATCGATTTTATTAAATATTCTTCAAGAGAGTGCGAAAGAGATTGGTGTAACTCAAGAGGAGTATAGGTTTTTTTTAGGAAAATCAAAAGAGATAGAGGATTATAAAAATAGTGATATAGATTTAAATGAAGGTAGTTCTTTTGAAAGAATAGGACATAATATAAAAAATTGGACAGATACAAAAGAGTTTCAATATAGAGTAGAGATATATAAATCTATAAGAGATTTTCTAAATACAAAGGATTATTTAACATTAAATGATAAATTGTATTTTGTAGATGAAATTCTTTTAAATACTTCAGATAGGGAGTTAATAAAAGAGATTATAAATTATACAATTTCTCTTATAGGAAATAGAAGTAAAAATTTAGAAAAACTATTAGAATTAAAAAATATAGGGAGAAGCTCTATAAACTTAAAAAATTTACTAGTAACTTTTTATACAAATGTTTAAGAGAGTGATTTTATAATCACTCTCTTTCATTTATATTATTTATATGTATGTTATAATGTTTTTTGATGATTTATAGCTTTTTCATTCAAAAATAATATAATTTTTTCGAAAATAGGCTTAAAAATATTAAAAAAAAGTATTATAATATATATATGTAATCAATAAATCGTGGAGAGAAGGAATCTAGATGTATTTTAAACATTTTATTGTTTTTGGAATAAGTCATAAAAATTTAGATTTATGTCAAAGAGAAAATTTTATACAAAATGACCCCACTTCTGTAGTCGAAAGATTGTTTAAAGAAAAAAAGATTGTGGGTTATGTCAATTTATCAACCTGCTTGAGAGTAGAATACTACTTAGATTTAGACAAAGACTATTCAGTGGCAGAATTTCAAAAAGATATAGGGTTAAAAGATATTTTTATAAAACAAGGGCATGATGCTGTAAACTATCTTTTTAGAGTTACTTGTGGATTTGAATCTGTTATAAAAGGTGAGGATCAAATTTTAGCTCAAATAAAAAAAGCACAGTTTACTAGTATGGAAAATAAAGTGTCAAGTTCTAATATTAATGTTATTTTTAATAAAGCGATAGAGTTGGGAAAAAAGTTTAGAAATAAAAGTAAAATATGTCATAATGCTTTATCTTTAGAGGCAATATCTTTAAAATTTATTAAGAATAGAGTTTCAGAATTGAAAGATAAAAGGATTCTTATTTTAGGAGTAGGGGATTTAGCTAGAGATATAATGGAACTTTTAACAAAAGAGGAATATAAAAGTTTAACTATAACAAATAGAAGCTATCATAAAGCTTTGGAAGTTAGTAATATATATAATGCTGATGTAATTAGTTTTGAAAACAAATTGGAAGAAGTGGCAAAAAGTGATGTGATAATATCAGTAACTTCAGCTCCTCACGCTATTATAAAAAGAGATGAGATACTTCCTTTGTTGAATAAAGAAAAAGAATATGTCTTTTTAGACCTGGCAGTTCCTAGAGATATTGAAGAAGAGCTTAATGAATTAAAAAATGTAAACTTATATAATATAGATGATGTTTGGGGAGTATATTACGAAAATTTAGAGAATAGAGAAAACCTATTAACAAAATATGAGTATATGCTAGGAGAACAGATGATAAACTTAAAAAAATGGTTTGAATATAAAGAGGGGATAGCATAATGAAAGAAAAAATTGTAATAGGAAGCAGAGGAAGCATATTAGCTTTAGCTCAAAGTGAAATGATAAAAGGAAGACTACAGAAAAATTTTCCAGAACTAAAGTTTGAAATAAAGGTTATAGTGACGAGTGGAGATAAAGATTTAGTTAGTAACTGGAATAATAGTGACAAATCTCTAAAAAGTTTTTTTACAAAAGAGATTGAACATGAATTATTGGACGGAACTATAGATTTAGCAGTTCATTCAATGAAAGATATGCCAATAGTTTCGCCACCAGGTCTAATTTGTGGAGCAACTCCTGATAGAGAAGACAATAGGGATGTTATTGTATCAAGAAGTGGAAAAAAGTTATTAGCGCTTCCAGAAGGAGCAGTTGTAGGAACAAGTTCATTGAGAAGAACTATGGGATTAAAAACATTAAGACCAGATTTAGAGATAAAACAATTGAGAGGAAATATACATACAAGGCTTAAAAAATTAGATGAAGGCCAGTATGATGCAATCCTTTTAGCAGCAGCAGGACTAAAAAGAGTTGGATTAAGAGACAGAATAACTGAAGAGTTAGATTATGATTTAATGATGCCAGCTCCAGCTCAAGGAGCACTTCATATTCAATGTAGAGAAAATGATGAGTTTATAAAGAATATATTAAAATCTATCCATAATCCAGAGATAGAAAAAATTGTAGAGATAGAAAGAGAGTTTTCTAAAATATTTGATGGAGGATGTCATACACCGATGGGATGTACAGGGGAAAAATTTGATGGAAAGATTTTCTTAAAAGGTGTATACTGCCAAGATGATATTATGTATAAAGCAGAAGTATTAGAAGATGAAGTATTAGGAAAAGAGATAGCACACAAATTGGCTGCAAAAATAAGGGAGAAAATAAATGGTTAATAATAAAATGGGGAAAGTTTACATAATAGGAGCAGGTTGTGGAAATATAGATCTTTTAACTTTGAAAGGAAAGAGATGTATAGAGGAAGCCGACTGCGTAGTATATGATAGATTAATAGACCCGAAAGTATTGAAGTTAGCTAAAGCAGATGCAGAGATGATATATTTAGGTAAAGGAAATACTGAAGGTGGAGTAATACAAGATGAGATAAATAAAACACTAGCTAAAAAGGCTTTAGAGGGGAAAGTTGTAGCAAGGGTAAAAGGTGGAGATCCTTTTGTTTTTGGAAGAGGTGGAGAAGAGATAGAGGAGATAGTTAAACACTCTATTCCCTTTGAAATTATACCTGGAATAAGTTCTTCAATAGCTGTACCAGAGTACGCAGGAATTCCAGTTACACACAGAGGATTAGCAAGATCATTCCATGTATTTACAGGACATACAATGGAAAATGGAGAGTGGCATGATTTTTCCACTATAGCCAAATTAGATGGAACTTTAGTGTTTTTAATGGGAATTAAAAACTTAGATTTAATAACAGGGGATTTAATAGAAAATGGTAAAAATCCTAAAACTCCAGTGGCAGTAATAGAAAAGGGAACAAGTGAAAACCAAAGAGTAACTGTTGGAACTTTAGAAGATATTGTAGAAAAGGCTAAATCTGAAAAGATTGTTCCACCTGCTATAACAATAATTGGTGATGTTGTAAACATGAGAGAAACTTTTAAATGGTTTGAAAATCAACCTCTTTCTGGAAAAAAAGTTTTGGTTACAAGGGATACTAATCAATCACAAGAGTTTAGTGAAAAATTGAGAATACAAGGGGCTACTGTAAAAGAGTTACCTTTTATAAAAATAGAAAATGATTATGACTTTGATGAAAAAGATTTAAAAGATTATAGTGCTCTTTTATTTAACTCTCCAAATGGTGTAAAGTATTTTATGGAAAACATAAAGGATATAAGATCTTTAGGTCATTTGAAAATTGGTGTTGTTGGAGCTAAAACAGATGAATTATTAAGAGAATATAAAATAATACCAGACTTTATCCCAGAAAAATATATGGGAACAGAATTAGCAAAAGAAGTGCAAAATTATACAAAGGAAAATGATAAGGTATTATTTATAACTTCAGATATATCTCCTGCTAATTGTGAAAAATGGAGTGAGGAATATAATAGAAAATTTGAAAAATTAGTAGTGTATAAGACTGGAAAACATATCTATTCTAAAGATGAAGTAGAGAAAGTATTAGATGAGATAGAGTACATAACTTTTTTAAGTTCATCAACAGTTGAAGCATTTAATGAAAGTATTCAAGGGGATTTAAAATTATTAGAGGGTAAAAAGATTGTGTCAATAGGACCAGTTACTACAAAAACTTTAAATGAATTAGGATATAATGTAGCTTTAGAAGCAAAAGTTTTTGATGTTGATGGAGTAATTGCAGTAATAGGAGAGAAATAATATGTTTAATAGAACTAGAAGACTAAGAGGTTCTCAAGTTATGAGAAATTTAGTGAAAAATATAGATTTTACTTTAGATAATCTTATCTATCCGCTATTTATAGAGGAGGGAGAGAATATAAAAGTTGAGATTTCATCGATGAAGGGACAGTACAGAATATCAATAGATAGACTAGAAGAGGAGTTGGTGGAATTAAAAGGTTTAGGAATAAAATCACTGCTTTTATTTGGAATTCCTAAAAAGAAAGATCTAGTAGGAAGCGAAGGATACAACGATAAAGGGATAGTTCAAGAAGCAGTTAGATTTATAAAATCTAAATTCCCAGAGTTTTTAGTTGTTACAGATGTATGCTTATGTGAATATACATCTCATGGTCATTGTGGAATTTTAAGAGGAGAGGAGTTACTAAATGATGAAACTCTAAAACTTTTACAAAAAGTAGCTCTTTCTCATGCTAAAGCAGGGGCAGATATAGTGGCACCATCGGATATGATGGATGGGAGAATAAAAGCAATAAGAGATATATTAGATGAAAATGGTTTTATAAATTTACCAATTATGGCATACAGTGTAAAATATGCTTCAGCTTACTATGGACCATTTAGAGATGCAGCTGATTCAGCCCCAGCATTTGGAGATAGAAAAACTTATCAAATGGATTTTAGAAACTCTAAGGATTATTTGATAGAAGTTGAAAATGATATTTTAGAGGGTGCTGATATAATAATGGTAAAACCTGGAATGCCTTATTTAGACGTAGTTAAGGGAGTAGCAGATGCTATATCAAATCCAGTTGCTATTTATAATGTAAGTGGGGAATATTCGATGGTAAAAGCAGCAGCAGAAAATGGTTGGATAGATGAAGAAAAAATAGTTATGGAAAACATGTATGCTATGAGAAGAGCTGGAGCAGATATTATAATAACATACCATGCTAAAGATATAGCAAAATGGTTAAAAAGAGGTGTAAATTAAGTGAGATATAGTAATTCAGAGAAGATATATGAAAAAGCTGTGAAGATTATACCAGGAGGAGTAAATAGTCCTGTTAGAGCTTTTAAATCAGTTGATAAAACATATCCAATTTTTGTAAATAGAGGAAAAGGATCAAAGATATATGATGAGGATGGGAATGAGTATATTGATTATATTTGCTCATGGGGTCCACTTATTTTAGGGCATAATAATGAAAGAGTTTTAAAAGGTGTTAGAGAAGCTATAGAGTTAGGAAGTTCGTTTGGATTACCAACTAAAATGGAAGTTGAATTGGCGGAATTAGTATGTAAATGTTATCCATCGATGGATATGATAAGATTTACAACTTCTGGAACTGAAGCAACTATGGCAGCAATTAGAGTTGCAAGAGCCTTTACAAATAGAAATAAAATATTGAAATTTGAAGGGTGTTATCATGGACATTCAGATTCATTATTAGTTAGTTCTGGATCAGGATTGTTGACAGATGGATATCAAGATAGTAATGGAATAACAGAGGGAGTATTAAAAGATACATTAGTTGCCCCTTTTGGTAATATTCAAAAAGTTAAAGAGATTTTAGAAAGTAAAGAAGTTGCATGTTTAATAATGGAGCCAGTACCAGCTAATATGGGTCTTATAAATAGTTCAAAAGAGTTTTTACAAGCTATGAGAGATCTATGTGATGAAACAGGGACTCTTTTAATATTTGATGAGGTAATATCTGGATTTAGAGTTGCTTTGGGAGGAGCTCAAGAGTATTATGGAATAACTCCAGATATAACAACTTTAGGTAAAATAATAGGTGGAGGATATCCTGTAGGAGCTTTTGGTGGTAAAAAAGAGATTATGGATATGATTGCACCTGTTGGAAGAGTTTATCATGCAGGAACTCTATCTGGAAATCCTGTTGCTGTTAGAGCAGGATTTGAAATGGTGAGTCACCTATTAGAAAATAGAGAAACTCTATATAAAGAGTTAGAGGAAAAAGTTATATATGTGACTGACTCTATAGAAAAAATTGCTGAAAAATATGAAGTACCTATTAAAATTAATAGATTAGGATCTTTATTTACAATATTTTTTAGTGATTTAGATGAAATAACAGATTTAGAGCATGTTATAAATTCTAATACTACTCATTATTCAATATATTTTAATACACTATTAGATAATGGTGTAGTTGCACCACCATCAAAATACGAAGCACATTTTGTGTCAGTAGCTCATACTAAAGAGGATTTAGATAAAACTTTAGAAGTTATAGATATGGCATTTAAAAAAATTGGTGAAACTAATGGAAAGTAAAAAATCTTTTTTTCCACTATTTATAGATTTAACTAATAAAAGTTGTCTAGTTGTAGGAGGGGGAAATATAGCTGCAAGAAAAATAAAAAGTCTTGTGGACTATGGTGCTAGAGTAATTGTAGTAGCTCCATTTATACTTCCTGAAATCTTAGATTTAGATGTGGAGACAGAAAAAAGAGATTTTAAAGTTGGGGATATAAAAGATAAATTTTTAGTTGTTGCGGCAACTAATGATGAAAAGTTAAATGAAATGATAGTGGATTTATGTGAAGATAATAATATACTTGTAAACAATATAACATCTAAAGTTTATATGTCTGCTAGATTTACCGCTCATATAGACAGAGAAGATTATCAAATAGCAATTTCAGCAAAAGGAAATCCAAGAGAATCTGTTAAACTAAAAAATGAGTTAATGGATTATTTGAAAAATAGAAAAGACTAGAAATTTAAATATTTCTAGTCTTTTTCCATATTTAAATCTTGAAAAAGATTTAAAACTTCTTTTGAATATTTACCATCATTATCATGAGATATAAAAGGTGGAAGAATAGTTAAAGAGTCCTTACCATTTCTAATCCCTTCGATTAAAAGAATTTTAGCAGGTTTATCAATTTTTGAATGACAAAATTGAACTCTCTTAGGAGCAATTCCATATTTTCTCATAGCATCAACAATCTCTAAAAAACGATCAGGTCTATGAACCATTGCAAAATATCCTTTATCTTTTAAAAGTTTAGAAGCTACACCAATAAGTTGTTCTAAATCAATAGTTATTTCATGACGAGCCAAAGTAAGTTGATCTAAATTATTTAATTGATTTTCATTTCCATGAAATTTGAAAAACGGTGGGTTTGTTATAACTACATCTTGAGAGCCATTTTCAAAATGTTCTCTCCAATTTTTCATATCATCATGAACAATACTGATTTGTTCTTGTAAATTATTTAGTGCAACATTTCTTCTAGCTAAGTCTGCGGAAATCTCTTGGATTTCAATACCTATAATTTTAGCTTTGGTTCTTTGAGATAAGAAGAGGGGAATAGCTCCATTACCTGTTCCTAAATCTAATATCTTGCTTGCCCCTCTTGTTAGAGATATAAAGTTAGATATTAAAAGTGAATCTAAAGAAAAATTAAAATAATCAGGTCTTTGAATTATTTTTAAATTTTTATTTAATAAATTATTTATAACTTCGTTTTCATTAAGTGTCATTTTGTACCTCCAAAGTTATTATAACAAAAAAGATACAAAATTCAAGTCTATATATCTCTAGTTAAAACTATATTAGCATCAGTTCCTAAAATATTATTTAAAACAACTGTTCCAATTTTTTGCGGTGATTGGATTTTAATATCTTTTAAAAGCTCCATACATTGAAAAACTAACTCTTTTGGGATAGGTTTGTCTGTTTTAACGGGGACCATATGATGGATTCCTCCACTCACCCTAACGATAGAAGTAACAACTCTTTTAGGAGCAATAAGCTCTTCTTTCCCATAAACTGCTCCCTTAGGGCATGAGTTACCTGTTACTTTATAATCATTTTCAATATCAATATTTAAGTGACATCCCATAGGACATAAAATACATATCATCTCTTTCATTACTATCCCTCCTGTAGCTCAATAACAATATCTTTAGAAATTCTTTTTAATAGTACTTCAGGAAGAAGAATCTTCTCCATCTCTCCAGGAGCTAAGTGCGCTCTTTTGAAGCTGGCAATAATGTTCTCCCCTTCTTTGATTACAATTTTTTTATTTTTATATATATTATTTACTCTCATAAAAATTTCTAATCTATTTTGTAGATTATCTAAATTAATAACTTGAGGTACAGTATAAATGATACCATCACCATTTTTTATATTAGAAACATTTTCTAATTTGCAATTTTCTTCAGCAATATAGCATGCTGCAAATTTTCCTGCTCTTTCTCCCTCTTCACTAACAAAATCTACAAGGTCATGAACATGAACAACATTTCCACAAGCAAAAACGCCAGGAATACTTGTTTCCATTGAGTTATTAACAACAGGACCATTAGTTCTACTGTCTAAAATAACACCTGCCTCTTTCGATAAATCATTTTCAGGAATAAGTCCAACTGATAAAAGAAGTGTATCACACTCATATTCAATTTCAGTACCAGGAATAGGTTTTCTATTTTCGTCAACTTTAGCAATGATTACTTTTTCAAGTCTATCTTTTCCTTTGATATCAATAATTGTATGAGAAAGAAGTAATGGAATATTAAAATCATCAAGGCATTGAACAATATTTCTATTTAATCCTCCAGAAAATGGCATCAGTTCAACAACGGCTTCGACTTTAGCACCCTCTAAAGTCATTCTTCTAGCCATAATAAGTCCAATATCTCCACTTCCAAGAATTAGAGCTTTTTTTCCGACCATGTATCCTTCCATATTTATATATCTTTGAGCAGCACCAGCTGTAAATATTCCAGAAGGTCTTTCACCAGGAATAGCGATGGCTCCTCTAGTTCTCTCTCTACATCCCATAGCTAAAATTATAGATCCAGCTTCAATCTCTTGATATCCATCTACAGGATTAATCATAGAAACAACTCTATCTTTAGAGATATTTAAAACCATAGTTTCTAGTTTAATATCAATAGGATATTGTTTAACAAATTCAATATATTTTTGAGCATATTCAGGACCAGTTAATTCCTCTTTGAATCTATGAAGTCCAAAACCGTTGTGGATACATTGCTGTAAAATACCACCTAGCTCTTTATCTCTTTCTAAAATAACGATATTTTTAGCACCATTTTCATAAGCTGATTTAGCAGCAGCAAGACCAGCAGGACCTCCACCTATAACAACAACATCATATCTCATTATTTTTTCAACTCCTCTATTAGAATATAAGAATTAGCTTTATCTAAGATAACGTCTTTGATATTTTTATTTAACTCTCTAGCAATAATCTCTTGAACTCTAGGTCCACAGAAACCACCTTGACATCTACCAGATCCAGGTCTACATCTTCTTTTAACTGCATCCATTGTCGTAGCTTTAACAGGTCTATGGATTGCTTCAACAATCTCTCCCTCTGTAATCATCTCACATCTACAAATTATTCTACCAAATCTATTGTCCTCTTTAATTTTTTCAGCCTTTTCTTCTGATGAAAGATGCATGAAAAGAGTGTGTTTTCTAGGTGTGATAAAGTCATCTTTTTTTATAAGATGAGCACCACTATTTTTCAATAGATCAATAGCTGCTAAAGTAATAGCAGGTGCAGCTGATAATCCAGGTGATTTTATTCCTGCAATATCAAAGAAACCTTTAATAGATGATTCTTCAACAATAAAATCGCCCCTATCTGACTCTGCTCTAATTCCAGCAAATGTTCTAATATTTTCTCTAAAATTTATATCCTTTATAGAGTGACTTCCTTTAAATTTAATATAGTCAAGTTTATCAGTAGCTGTAGAAACATCGTATCTATTATCAATATCTTGAGCATCAGGACCAACAAGTAAATTTCCATGAACTGTTGGAGTTACAAGTATTCCTTTCCCAAGTTTAGAAGGACATTGAAAAACAGTTTGGTTTACTCTTTTTCCTTGATTTTTGTCTAAGACAAAATATTCTCCTTTTCTTGGAAGTATTTTAAATGATTCAGGTGCAATCATTTTATGAATAAGATCAGCGTGAACTCCAGTACAGTTAATTACATATTTTCCATGGAAAACTCCTGTGTTTGTATATACATGGAAAATATCATCTGTTTTTTCAATATTTTCAACCTCTGTATTTAAAAATAATTCAACACCATTTTCAACAGCATTATCTATGAGAGCTTCAGCAAACTCCCAAGGAGAAACAATTCCAGCAGATGTACAGTGTAGTGCAGCAATGGCTTTTTCATCAACGTTTGGTTCGATTTCTCTCAGTTTCTCTTGGTTGATAATAGCTAAGCCAGGAACTTTATTTATGATACCTCTGTTGTAAAGTACATTAAGATGCTCAACCTCTTCATCGTTAAATGCTAATACAAGGGAACCATTACGTTTAAAAGGAACAGAAAGCTCATTGCATAAATCTTCATATAAAGAGTTACCTAAAACATTCAGTTTAGCCATAAGAGATCCTTCCTTAGCGTCGTATCCTCCATGAACAATTGCGCTGTTAGCTTTAGTAGTTTCGTTAGCTACATCAGTATCTTTTTCTAAAACTGCAACTTTTAACTTGTATTTAGAAAGCTCTCTAGCGATACCAGTTCCAATAATACCAGCACCAATGATTAAAATATCATACATAAAATACCCTCCTAGTTTTTAATAGTAAAAAAGAGAGCAGAAAAAGGTGGCGACATAATCACCAATACCTTTTTAGCTCTCTTCATCTCTATTGCTAATATTTAATTTTTATCTAATCTAAATATACTACTTTTTTTTAAATTAGTCAAGCTCCCAATTTAGAGATCTTTCAACAGCTCTTTTCCATTTGCTATGTTTTAAATCTCTATCCTCTTCAGTCATAGTAGGAACGAATGTTTTTTCAAGACACCAATTTTGTTTAATCTCATTTTTATCATTCCAGAAACCAACTGCAAGACCAGCAAGATATGCAGCTCCTAAAGCTGTTGTTTCAACAGTAGAAGGTCTGTGAACCTCTTTCCCTACAATATCAGATTGGAATTGCATTAAGAAGTTGTTAGCAGATGCTCCACCATCAACTTTTAAAGCTTTTAATTCAATTCCAGAGTCCTCTTGCATAGCTTCAAGAACATCTCTAGTTTGATAAGCAATAGATTCTAGAGTTGCTCTAATAATATGATTTTTATTAGCACCTCTAGTTAGTCCAACAATAGCACCTCTAGCGTACATATCCCAATGAGGAGTTCCCAATCCAACAAACGCTGGAACAAAATAAACACCACCGTTATCTTTAACTTGACTAGCAAAATATTCAGTATCTTTAGAATCCGTGATTAATTTTAATTCATCTCTTAGCCATTGAACAGCAGCACCAGCAACAAAGATACTTCCTTCAAGAGCATATTCCACTTTTCCATCCAATCCAATCGCTATAGTAGTTAAAAGACCATTTTTACTTTGGTACATTCTGCTTCCAGTATTCATAAGCATAAAGCAACCAGTTCCATAGGTGTTTTTAGCTTCTCCTTTTTCAAAGCAAGCTTGTCCAAATAGAGCAGCTTGTTGATCTCCAGCAACACCACAGATAGGAACTCTATGTCCACCCTTTCCACCAAGATTAGCATATCCAAATGTTCCACTTGAATCTTTAACTTCAGGAAGCATAGATTTAGGAATATCTAATTCTTTTAAAAGTTTTTCATCCCAACAAAGATCTTTAATATTATAAATCATAGTTCTAGAAGCGTTTGTGTAATCTGTAGCATGTGATTTTCCATTAGTCAATTTCCAAATTAACCATGTGTCAACAGTACCAAATAATAACTCTCCTCTTTCAGCTTGTTCTCTAGCACCTTCAACATTATCTAAAATCCATTTTATTTTAGTTCCTGAGAAATAGGCATCTACAACAAGACCTGTATTATCTCTTATATAGTCAGTTAATCCTCTTGCTTTTAAATCATCACAAATATGGGCAGTTCTTCTACATTGCCACACAATTGCATTGTAAACAGGTTTTCCAGTTAGTTTATTCCAAACAATAGTAGTTTCTCTTTGGTTAGTGATTCCTATACCTATAATATCATGCTGAGAAACACCAGATTGTGCAATAGCTTCAGCTAAAACTCCACTTTGGCTAGCCCAAATTTCCATAGGATCATGTTCAACCCATCCCTCTTTTGGATAGATTTGTCTAAACTCTTTTTGTGCACTTGCCACAATATTTTGTTGTTCATCAAAAATTATAGCTCTTGAGCTAGTTGTTCCTTGATCTAATGCGATTATATACTTCATAGAAAATCCTCCCTAATTTATTATATTTTAGTTAAAAAGAGCTGCGAAAGTAAGAGCACCTATAGTTCCACCTACAATAGGACCAGCGACAGGTACCCAAGCGTAAGACCAATCAGAATCTCCTTTGTTTATGATTGGTAAAATAGCGTGCATAATTCTAGGTCCTAAGTCTCTTGCAGGATTAATAGCATAACCAGTAGGTCCACCTAAACTTAAACCTAAACTCCATACATAAAATCCAGCTAATAATGGTCCTAAAATACCAGTAAAACCTCTAACTATATCTCCGTTTGGTAAAGTAGCAGTGAAAGCTTGGTTGTTGACATGACCAATGGCTAATAATCCAAAAACAAGCATAAAAGTACCGATAGCTTCTGTTACAAAGTTCCACTTTAAATCTCTGATAGCGGGTCCTGTAGAGAAAGAGCCTAAGATAGCTCCAGTATCAGTTGTTTCGTCATAATGTTTTTTATAAGTAAGATATACAAAAATTTGTCCAAACATAGCACCTAAAATTTGAGCAGTAACATAACCTAAAACAAGGTTGGCTGGAAATAGACCCGCAATAGCAAATCCAATAGTAACCGCAGGGTTAAGGTGTCCCCCACTAATCCATCCAACACAGTAAGCTCCAGTCATAACAGCTAGACCCCAAGCAGTAGTAATAACAATCCATCCAGAGTTGTTTCCTTTACTTTTGTTTAAAACCACATTTGCAACAACTCCATTACCAAGTAAAACAAGAATTGCAGTACCTATAAACTCAGCTACAAAAACATTCATGATATCCTCCCATATTTATTTTTTTTATATTAAAAAAAAGCCATTCAAAAAAATAGAATTTTAAGAAATTCTGTTTAATTGAATAGCTTCTCTAATATCTCTAGCTAAACTAATTTATAATATTTAGTTTTGTTGTAGATATAGCTACAGCTCCGCTTTTTAGAGCTAGATTGACATCTTCGTGATCGGAGATGAGTCCACCAGCAATAATTGGGATAGAGCTTTGCTTTGAAATTTGTTCAATAATTTTAGGCATAACTCCAGGTAGAATTTCAATTGCATCAATATATGTTTCATTAAAAAGTTTTTCGGTAGTAGTTAAAGATAATGAATCTATTAAAAAGCACCTTAGAATAACTAAAAATCCAATTTTATGTGCATATTTTGCAACTTGAGATTTAGTAGTTATAATTCCATCTGCAAAAGTATTATTTTTTAAATAGTCAATGGCAGAGTTATCTTTAGTATTTAAACCTTGAATCATATCAAGATGTATAAAGCATAGTTTTCCACTTGCTTTGATAAGACGAGTAGTTTCTTCAATAGAGCAAATATCGCTACTTAGAAGAAATATTATCTTAGAGGAGCTTAGAAGAGCTTTTTCTAAAGATTGTAGGTCTTTTACTGCAAGTATCTTGTTATTTTTGATTAAAATCTTTTCGAAATTTGAGTTCATTTTGATCTCCTTTTGTCTCTTATCAATATCAAGTATACTATATTAATTTTAAATGTCAAGTTAAAAAACAGTTAATTTTTTAAATTTAACAGAAAAATAAAAAAGGGGTTGCAGTAACCCCCTTTGAACTTAATAAATCTATATATTTTTAGTTGGTTTAGTTATACCGATTAAAATACAAGTTACAAGAGAACCAACGATAACAGATAGTAGGTACATCATTGGATTTGTAATAATAGGTAAAACGAATAAACCACCGTGAGGTGCTGGTAATTGACATTTGAATGCCATTGATAAACCACCAGCTAAAGCAGAACCGATAACGCAACTAGGGATAACTCTAATTGGATCAGCAGCAGCAAAAGGGATAGCTCCTTCGGTAATAAAAGATGCACCCATTATGTAGTTTGTTAAACCAGCTTCTCTTTCCTCTTTGGAAAACTTATTTTTAAAGAAAGTAGTAGCTAAAGCAATACCTAAAGGAGGAGTCATTCCACCAGCCATAACAGCAGCATGAGGATAGTAGTTTCCAGCAGCAATAGCAGCAATACCAAATGTAAACGCAGCTTTGTTGATAGGACCTCCCATATCAATAGCCATCATCCCACCAACAATAGCTCCTAATAAGATAAGGTTACCAGTACCAAGAGAGTTTAAAAAGTTAGTAATTCCACTGTTTACAGCAGCAACTGGAGATATAACAACAGTATACATAAGAACACCAGTTATTAGAATTCCAAATAAAGGATATAAAAGAACAGGCTTAATTCCCTCTAATTTTTCAGGAAGTTTAGCAAATACCTTTTTTAAGAATAGAATAACATAACCACCAAGGAAACCTCCAACTAAACCACCAAGGAAACCGCCACCATTGTTAGCAGAGATTAATCCGCCCACCATAGCAGGAGCAAATCCAGGTCTATCAGCAATACTCATTCCTATAAATCCTGCAAGAACTGGAACCATTAAGAAGAAAGCATTCCCTCCACCAATATCCATTAAAAGTTTAGCAATAGGACTAAAACTTGGGTCAGTAGGATCAGATGCCTTTATACCGAATATGAAAGATATTGCAATTAAGATACCTCCACCAACAACAAATGGTAGCATATTAGAAACTCCGCTCATTAAATGCTTGTAGAACCCTTTTCTTTCACTAGTTCCAGAAGATGTTTTAGTTTCTTTATTTGAATATAATGGTGCTGTTTGATCTAAAGCTTTTTGGATTAACTCTTGAGGTCTTTTAATTCCCTCTTTAACTCCAACGATTTCAACATGCTTTCCGTTAAATCTAGCCATCTCAACATTTTTATCGGCAGCGATTATAATTCCTTTTGCATTTTTAATCTCTTCATCTGTAAGATGATTTTTAACTCCTGTAGATCCATTAGTTTCTACTTTAATTTTAATACCCATCTCTTTAGCTTTTTTATTCAAAGCTTCAGCAGCCATATATGTATGAGCAATTCCAGTAGGACAAGCAGTTACAGCAAGCACTTGATAATCATTATCCTCTTCTTTAGGCGGGACAAGTTCTTCTCCTGCATTGTCCTCTTTTAAAAGAATATCTAAAACCTCTTGTTCAGTTTTTACTTTTAAAAGTTGCTCTCTAATATCATCATCTAATAAAAGAGATGTCAGTTGAGATAATGTTTCAATATGTGAATCAGTAGCATTGGCAGGAGCAGCAATCATGAAAAATAGTTTAGATGGTTCACCATCTAAAGAATCGTAATCGATTCCATCTTTACAAAGTCCAAATGCAACAGTAGGAATTTTAACAGATGCTGATTTCCCATGAGGAATAGCAATTCCTTCTTCTAGACCTGTAGAGCTTTGCTCCTCTCTATTTAAAATGGTTTTTCTAAATTCATCTTTATCGTTAAGTCTACCAGCATTGTAAAGAACATCAACAAGCTCATCGATAACTTCTATTTTACTTTTAGCATTTAAATTTAATTTTATACAATCTTTTACTAACATTTTATCTAACATTATATTCCTCCCATTTATAATTTAATAATTTCAATATTTTTTAATAAATTTGTCATAGTATCAAAAGTCGCTAACCCTTTAGAGAAAGCAGTAGCACTTCCAGAAGCGATTCCGATTTCATAGCACTCTTTTAAAGATAAAGATTTATTAAGCCCATATATAAATCCACCAATCATTGAATCCCCAGATCCATTTGAGCTAATAAGAGTACCTTTAGGAACTCCACTCATAAAAATTTCTTCTTCTGTTATAAAGATAGAGCCTTTAGAACCTAAAGAGATTAAAACATTTTGAGCACCCATTTTCTGAAGTTTTTTACCAGCTTCAACTAACTCTTCAGTAGTTGAAAAATTAGAGTTGAAAAATTCATTGATTTCGTCCTTGTTTGGTTTTATTAAAAACACACCTTTTTTTAAAGCAATTTCGAAAGGAAGCCCTCTAGTATCTAAAATAACTTTTACATCCTTTGGAATACTTTCGATAATATCAGCATATATAGTAGAAGGTAAAGAAGACGGAACGCTTCCAGATAGTGCTAAAATATCATTGGCTTTAAGATTAGTTTTTAAAAAATCAAGTAACTCTTGAAGATTTTCTTTTGAAATTGTAGGAGAAGTACCTGCAATCTCACTTTCAAGTCCATTATTATTTATTTTAATATTTATACGAGTATCTTCATTAACATTAAAAAACTTAGTGTTTAAACCATCTTGATTTAAACTATTTTTAATAAACTCTCCAGTAAAACCACCAATAAATCCTAAGCAAACCGATTCTGTATTAAAATTTTTTAAAATTTTAGATACATTAATCCCTTTTCCTCCTGGAAGTTTATATGTTTCTTTAGGAGTATTTAAGTTTCCTTCAACAAAAGAATCAAAGGCTAAAAAATAATCTAAAGCAGGATTTAAAGTTAACGTATATATCATTTTACTACCTCCACTTTTATTATATTTTTATATTCTTTAGAAAGTGGCTTATCTGTAATTAAAGTCCCTTTATCTAAAGTAGAAAAAATAGTGAAACTACTTTTTCCAATTTTTGAATGATCACAAAGAAAAAAAGTATTTATACTTTTGTTGATAGCTTCACTTTTAATAAGAGCTTCTTCAAAGTCAGGAGTGCTATAACCATCTTGATTAACAGCATTAACTCCAATAAAGGCATATTGAAAATTAAAAGTTTTTAGATATTGTGCTGCTGAAAATCCAACAGTACAGCTAGTTTTACTTTTAATCTTACCGCCAATTAAAAAACTTTCAATTTCATATTTTTCTAATTCATCTATTAAATTTAATCCGTTTGTCACAACTTTAATATTAAGATTCTTTAAATACTTAATCATACAAAGAGTTGTTGTCCCAGCATCTAAGAAAATATAGGAATCTCTTTTAATAAAACTTGTAGCATATTTGGCAATTTTTTCTTTTTCTACTCTATTAAGATTTCTTCTATATTGGATGTTAAAATCCTTTGTAGTATCTAAAGAGTTATTTAAAATAGCTCCACCATGAACTCTTTTAACAAGTTCTTTTTTTTCTAAAGAAGCTAAATCTCTTCGAGCAGTAGCTTCTGAAATATTTAAAAGTTCAACGATTTCTTGAAGTTTTACAACCTCTTTTTGTTTTAAAAGTTCTAAAATCGAATTTTCTCTTTCTATATTCAACATAAACTCACATCCTTTATAGAAAGTATATTATCATAGTATAAAATAAAAATCAATCATTTTCTTTCAAAATCTTTCAAAAACAATCAAAAATAAAAAAATGAAGGATTTTTATAAAATAAAGATTATAATAAAAATATAGGAGGGAGTTATAATGAATATAGATTTTACAGAAAAAATAATTGGAAAAGAAAAATATTTTAATTCTGCTGTAATAGCACTAGTTATTGAAAAAAATGATGAGAAATATTTTTTGTTTGAAAAAAGAGCTAGAGGTGTAAGGCAAGGAGGAGATGTATCCTTTCCAGGTGGAAAAATAGAAATGGATGAAACTAGTTTAGAAGCGGCATTAAGAGAGTGTAAAGAAGAGATTGGTATAGATGAAATAGATGTTAAAGGAAAAATAGGGACACTAGTGATACCTTCAGGGATAATGGTAGAAGCTTTTTTAGGTGTTGTAGAAGAGGAAAAACTAAAGAATTTAAAAATAAATGAGGATGAAGTTGAAGAGTGTTTTATAGTTCCCATTGATTTTTTTAAAAAATATCCTCCAAGAATTGAAAAATTAGAAGTGGAAACTAAGCCGTATTATTATGAAAATGGGGAGAAATTTGTATTTCCAGCAGTGGAGTTAAACTTACCTAAAATGTATCATTCCCCTTGGAAGAGTTCACCAAGAGAGGTTTATATCTATATTTATGAAGATAAGGTTATATGGGGATTAACGGCGGAGATTATAAAAGAAGCTATAAAATATTTGTAGTTATATAAAAAGAGACTATTTTGTAAAAATAGTCTCTTTAAAGAATTTAAAAATATGGTTTTATAAAATACAGAAACATCGTAATAGCAAGAAGATCAGCAGCACCACCTGGACTAATTCTTTTTTCTATAAACTCCTTTTCAATTTCAGTTAATAAATTTATATCTAAAGAGGTATTGTCGAATTTTAAATGTAAATGTTTAGCTTTAAGTTTTACAAAATTTAAAATTTCAATATCGTGTCTGTGTAAAATAGTTGTATCCTCTAGAGTGCTCATTAAAAATATAAGGGTTCTAATCATTGCATGATTAATATGCTCACCAGAAAGTAAGGATTTTTCAAAAATTTTAACTGAACTATCAAAAATAATATCTAAGCCATTTTTTACAACTCCTCTTACACCAACTACCCCATGTTTAATATATAGTTTTTCTCCATGAGTAAGAGAAGTTTTTTTATGAATATCATTAAAATCTTTTAGAATATCTCGACACATATCTTTTATTAGAAAAGAGATTTCATTAAAAGGTAAGTTTTTAAACTTTGCTTTGGCTCCTAAAGCCGCAGTAATACCCATTAAGAAAATCATTCCTTTATGTGTGTTAATGTTGTGAGTAGCTAAAAACATATTATCTTCAGCAACTTTTCCCATAAATCTTATTTTCTTAAAAATTAAATCAACTGATAAAGGTGAATATCCAGCATTTACAACTTTTTTAAAGTAACTATTTAAAGAAAATCCACTATCAATAAAGGTAAAAAAATCCATATCTTCGTGAGAACCGTTGGTATGAGGTGAAACTAACCCAAAAGATGGAGAGGCAGAAACCTCTAAAACAATTGATTTTAAAGCTAGATTTGAGAAAGCGTTTACTATTTCTATTTTATTACGTTCAGAATTTAAGTACTCCTCTAATCTCTTTTCAATAGCTATTTGAACCTCTTTTTGGGTATGTTTTTTAGTTCTAGCACAAACAAAGGCCATATCACTACAAAGAAGACATTGTCTTTTTTCTCCACCAAAGTCTTTTCTAGAAAATGGATAGCCGTTATTATCGAAAACATCAATATCAACACATCGACCTAAAATGTGAGATTCTTCAATTTCCATAGCAATTTTTTTTATATTCTTACCTGAGTAATCAATTGAATATATATACGTAGGTCCTTCGATAGATTCAATTTTTTTTGAATATGTAATTTGTGAATTGAAAATTTCTAAAATTTCATCTTTTATAATCTCAACAATATATTTAGCAACAAAACTATTTTTCTCCTCTCCAGGATAGTTAGCTCTTAAAACTAAAATTGGATTTTTAAAATTTTCAATAATTTCATTTTGAATCTCTACTCTTTTTTCTCTCATTAATAAAAATTCTTCTAAGTTAAACATCTATATTAGTGAACAGAGTTAGAATTTTTGATTCTCTCTGTAATCTCCTTCCCTTTTTCTGAAATTAAGTATTCGTAAGTAGAATATGGAACTAAATTTTTAACTTCATCCAATTTGTCCTCTTTTAAAAGAGCACGAACTTGTGAGGCACTTATAGCACAATGTTCCATCTCTTTTCTTGGAATAATACAAACTTTTAAATTAAATTCCTTAAAAGTTTCAATCATAGTATCATTGTATTTTTTAGTTATTTCACAAAACGGTTCTTCACCAACAAATCTAGTTGAAATATGAAGTTTTTTGCAAAAGTATTCAGCAGTTATTTTAGTATCTAATTTCATAAATTCAACTAAAGAATCATCCTCTTTTCTTAAAAAGTAATTAGGAAATGTAGCTGAAGATATAACATACTCTGTACTAGGTAAAACAGTTACATTTTTTAAATGCTCAGTTCCTTTTTTTACTAGAGCAATTCTGTCTAAAAATGGAAAAGAAGATTTATCCTCTTCAACAACTAAAACTAAAATATTATCCATTTTGTTAGCAGCAGTCTCAATAAGAAATTGATGACCTAAAGTGAAGGGATTACAATTCATTATCAAAAGTCCATTATCAGTATTTTCCTTCCAATTTAATTGTGATTTTATTTTATCAATAGTTTTATCGATAGAATTCATTCCGATTTCAAGAAGAGCTACTTTATCAGTTTTTGAAATTGGTTTAAATCCAACACCTTTAAAAATATCTTCATTTGAAGGTTTTGTAAAAACAAAAGTATGAAAAATCCCTTGATCAAAAGATTTATTAAGAAGTGTTGTAACAAGAGTGTTTGTAACACCTTCTCCTCTTAAAGAGTCATCTATAGCAAAGCATTTTATTATATTTTTACTTTTAGAGGCTGTTGCAACAATCTCCTCATTTTTTCTAATAACTAAAGAGTAATCAATAGTTTCATCAAAATTTAGTTGAAACTTTTTTAAGAACTCTTTAAGTTCGTTTTTTTGATAGTTGCTATTTAAATTAAGTGTTTCTATATTCATTGTGCTTGTGTTACCCCCTCTTTAATAAGTTGGAATTTACTTGTTATATCATCGATATATTGAATAAATATATTTTGAGATTCAGCTAAGATTTCATTTTTTGAAAGACTGTACACTACATAAACTTTATTATTTTCCATCCAAGTATCTTTTTCAATAGATTTTTGTACAAGTTGAGTAGCAGTATAATCCATTAAGTCAGATAAAGCAGGAGATAATATTTTTTTAGTATAAGGATCAGCAGGAACTAGGAAAGATTTAAAAACTATCTCTTCTTCAGCTAAAATTTTAGATTTTAATTTTTCTTTAGCTTCACGAACAGCTTTTCCAGTTGCAACAAGTGTACCACTACTTCCAATTTTTGAAGAACCAATTCCAATTACTTCATTTTCAGAATCAATAGAAGTAGTCATTCGCTCAGTATTTTCAGTATTCTCCATAGAATTTGGTATTGAAAGATTATTACATCCACTTAAGAAAAAGATAAGAGATAAAGCTGTAAGTTTTTTTAACATTGTAACTTCCCCCTTTAAAATTAAATTATATGCTTGGTATAGTACCTAAAATTATAGTATTTAAATTTTCAAAATCTTTTAAGTTTTTAAATAAAATTAAATTTATAAAAAGATTTTGTTCAATTTCTATATATTCTTTAGAAATTATATCATTGTGTAAAATATAAGTGATATCATTGTCTTTAAAAATAGAGTTATTATAAGAGGAGAATAAGTATAAAATCTCTTCATTTAAATTAACTTTATTAATAAGATACCAATTATTTTTTTTTATAAAATCTATAATCTCTTTGGAAAATGGAGTTAAAATATATTTAACAGAGTCTAAATCTAGCTCTTCAAACTGATTAATAACAATTGGATTAACGTATTCGCCAAAAATTTTTTTAACTCCAATTAGGGATAAAGCGTTGTATTTTATACCTACATTAAGTACGCCTTCAAGTTTTCTACAAAAAGATATAATTTCAGTGTAAAAACTTTGAATTTGGTTAGGAGCGAGCCCTGAAAATTCACTTAATTTTTTATAGATAGCGACCTCTCTTTCAGGAACATATATACGGCTGTTGTCTTTTGATTTTGTTACACCAACTTGGTGAACAATATCCATTCTGTTTAAAATTAACTCTACAATTTTTTTATCGATTGTGTCTATTTCTTCTCTTAATTTATTAATATCACGTGTAATTTTAATCACCCATTTCATGAACATTATCAATACATATTCTATAATATAAAGGTGTCAAAATCAAATAATTATTGAAATATAATGAAAAATCTTATAGAATGAGATATTGAAATGTTTAAAAATAAATAGAAGTTTCAGGAGGAAAATATGAAGTTTTTTTCTTTGAATAAAAAAAAGTATGCGACTTTAACTGTTAAAGAAAATAAATCAGAGAATAAAAAAGTTGAAGAAAAAGAAGAAAAAATAATAAAAAAAACAAAAATAACAGGACTTTGGGAAAAATGTCCAGAGTGTCATGAAATTGTTTATAAAAATGATATTGAACAAAATTTACAAAAATGTCCGCACTGTGATTATTATTTTTCAATGAGTGCCAGAGAGAGAATCTCTCTTTTAATAGATGAGAGTACTTTCCAAGAGATGGATAAAAATTTAACTTCAGAAAATCCACTAGATTTTCCAGGGTATACAGAAAAATACGAGGCAGCAGTAGAAAAAACAGGAATGTTAGAGGGTGTTGTAGCAGGAATTGGAGATATTTTTGGAATAAAAGTAAGTATAGCGGTTATGGATTTTGATTTCTTAGGCGGAAGTATGGGATCTGTTGTAGGAGAGAAAATAACAAGAGCGATAGAAAGAGGAATAAAATTTAAAGTTCCAGTAGTTATAGTGTCTTCATCTGGAGGAGCTAGAATGCACGAAGGGATACTTTCACTTATGCAAATGGCAAAAACTTCAGCTGCACTAGAAAAGTTAAGGGAAGTAGGAGTTCCGTTTGTTTCGATTCCAGTAAATCCTACAACAGGGGGAGTAACAGCTTCTTTTGCAATGTTAGGAGATATAATTATGACAGAACCAGATGCTTTAATAGGATTTGCAGGACAAAGAGTAATTGAGCAGACAATAAAACAAAAGTTACCAAACGGATTCCAAAGAAGTGAGTTTTTACAAGAGTGTGGAATGATTGATGTGATAACAAAGAGAGAGGATATGAAGAGAACTCTTCATAAAATTTTAGATAATGTAATCTAAAAATCATTTAGTTATAGGAGAGTGACATGAAATTTAATAGTGAAATTTTAGATTTAGAAACTAAAATAGTAGAACTTAAAAATTTTTCAAAAGAAAAAAATATAGATTTGAGCTTAGAGATAGAAAAACTTTCAAAACAAAGAGATGAGTATTTAAAAGCTGCCTATGAAGATTTAACTGATTGGGATAGAGTAGCTATAGCACGTCATCCAGAAAGACCATATACTCTAGATTATATAGAAAATATGACAACTGATTTTATAGAGTTGCACGGAGATAGATTATGCAAAGATGATGCTGCAATAGTTGGAGGTCTTTGCAAAATAGATGGGAAAAAAGTCATGATTGTTGGGCATCAAAAAGGAAGAACTATTGAAGAGAATATTTTTAGAAATTTTGGAATGGCAAGTCCTGAAGGGTATAGAAAAGCTTTAAGATTATTTAAACTGGCTGAAAGATTCTCAATTCCTATAGTGAATTTAATAGATACAGCAGGAGCATATCCTGGAATAGAAGCAGAGAAACATGGGCAAGGAGAAGCTATTGCTAGAAACTTATTGGAAATGGCAGGCTTAAAAGTACCAATAATTTCTGTTGTAATAGGTGAAGGAGGATCAGGAGGTGCTTTAGCATTAGGAGTAGCAGATAAAGTTTATATGTTAGAAAATTCAGTTTACTCTGTAATATCTCCAGAAGGATGTGCGGCAATTCTTTATAAAGATTCTTCTAAAGCCCCAGAAGCAGCAAATAACTTAAAAATATCAGGTCATAGTTTACAGAGTTTAGGTATAATTGATGGTATAGTTAAAGAGCCTCTAGGAGGGGCTCATAGGAACTATAAGTGTGCAGCAAATGATCTAAAAAGTGTTATTTTATCATCACTTTTAGAGTTATCTAAATTAGATGTAGATACTTTACTAAAAAATAGATATAATAAGTTTAGAAAAATGGGAAGTTTTACAGAGAAAACAATCTAAATTTTAATAGAAAGTGTCGGAGGTGTTAAGCTTATGAAAAAAATAGCTGTTTTAACAAGTGGAGGAGACGCTCCTGGAATGAACGCTGCAGTAAGAGCGGTAGCTAAAGTAGCCTTAGCAAAAGGGATGGAAGTATACGGAATAAGAAGAGGATATCTAGGGATGGTTCATGATGAGATATTCCAAATGAATGGAAGTCATGTATCAGGAATTATTGATAGAGGTGGAACAGTTCTTTTAACAGCTAGATGTTTAGAGTTTAAGGACCCAAAATTTAGAGCAATAGCTGCTGAGAATTTAAAGAAAAGAGGAATTGAAGGGATTGTAGTTGTAGGAGGAGATGGATCTTATAGAGGTGCTGATTTACTATCTAAAGAGCACGGATTTAAGGTTGTAGGATTACCTGGAACAATTGACAATGATATAATAGGAACAGATTATACAATAGGTTTTGACACATGTTTAAATACAATATTAGATGCTATGTCAAAATTAAGAGATACAGCAACTTCACATGAAAGAACGATTTTGATGGAAGTAATGGGAAGACATGCAGGAGATCTAGCTCTTCATGCTACATTAGCAGGTGGAGGAGATGGAGTTCTAATTCCTGAAATAGAGGAACCAATTGAGATGTTAGCTTATCAAATTAAAGAGAGAAGAAGACAAGGAAAGTTACATGATATAGTTCTAGTAGCTGAAGGTGTTGGAAGCGTTTTTGAAATTGAAAAGCAATTGAAAGAAAAAGTAACAACAGAAGTAAGAAGTATAGTTCTAGCTCATGTTCAAAGAGGTGGAACACCATCAGGGTTTGACAGGGTCTTAGCAACTAAGATGGGAGCAAAAGCAGTTGAACTTCTTGAAGCAGGAGAGGGTGGAGTTATGGTAGGAATTGAAAGTAATGAATTAATAACTCATCCAATATCGTTTGCTTGGGAAGGTAAAAGAAAATATGATATTAGAAAAGATTATGAATTAGCATTAACACTTTGTAAATAGGAGCTGATGAGAATATGATTACAGTTTTAGATGTTGTTAGAAAAGAAAGAAGAAAAAATAAGATTAAAAGAGAAATTGAAGATAATGATAGAAAAGTAAGAGATAACAGAAAAAGAGTTGATCTTTTAACAAATTTAAAGGAGTACCTAAAGCCTGGAATGAGTTATGCTGAAATTATTGATATAATTGAAAACATGAAAGGTGATTATGAGGATAGAGTTGATGACTATATAATCAAAAATGCTGAGTTAGGAAAAGAAAGAAGAGAAATTTCTAAAAGCATAAAAGAGATTACAAGAACATTAGCTCAAAAAGCTCCAATAGAAAAAAAGTAATAAGGAGTTTAAATGGCAACTAAGTCATTAGAGATATTGATAGATGAATTCAATAGATTACCTGGAATTGGAAGGAAAAGTGCAGTAAGATTAGCATTTCATGTTTTAGAGATGTCAGATCAAGAAGTTGAAAGATTTTCTAAAGCTTTAAAAGATGTAAAGGAAACTGTAAAAAAATGTACAATCTGTGGTAATTTTAGTGAAAATGATACTTGCGATATATGTAGAGATGAATTTAGAGATAAGAATATTATCTGTGTTGTAGAGGATAGTAGAGATATAATTCCTCTAGAAAAAACAAAGAGATATAAAGGGAGTTATCACGTTTTAAACGGTAAAATAGATCCATTAAACGGAATGACCCCAGATAAACTAAATCTAAAATCATTATTAGAAAGAGTAGCAAAAGAAGATATTCAAGAGGTTATACTTGCTTTGAATCCAGATTTAGAGGGAGAGACAACAGCTTTATATCTAACAAAACTTTTAAAGACATTTGACGTAAAAGTAACAAAAATAGCTAGTGGAATTCCAATGGGTGGAAATATAGAATTTGCTGATGTAGCAACTATATCAAGAGCTTTAGATGGAAGACAAGAGATATAAAAAAGTCGGATTAATCCGACTTTTTTTATTTTAAATCTATGATAGCTTTTTCTAAACAATCAAGAGTAAATCTAACTCTGTCTTCACGAGCATTTTCTCCCATGTGTCCTATTCTAATGACTTTTCCAGCTAAAGGACCATAAGAACCAGAAAGTAAGATATTATACTTAGTTTTTAAATGAACTAACAGATCTTCTGCTCTTATTCCTTCAGGAGGATAAAATGCTGTAACTGTAGGTGAGAAATTTGATTCTAAATATAATGAACAACCTAACTCTTTAAGTCTTTCAATACAAAGATCTCTCATCTCTTCGTGTCTATCAAATACTCTAAATAAAGTTTCAGATAATAGATTATCAATAGCAGTTCCTAAACTAATAATATCACTAGCAGGCATAGTATAAGGAAAAGACTTGTTTTCCTCTATATTTTTCCAATGAAGTAAATTACAGTAAAATGATGGAATAGGGGTTGTTCTATTTTCCATTGCATGCCAAGCGTCATCACTAACAGCAACAATAGTTAGACCAGGGGCAGCGGAAAAAACCTTTTGAGATGCTGATAACAGAATATCAACACTCCATTCATCCATTTTAAAATCTACTCCTCCAAGAGCTGCAACTGTATCAACGACAGTCAAAATACCTTTAGATTTTAGAAGTTGGCATACAGGACCAATATCATTAAGAAGTCCACTAGGAGTATCACAATGTATTACTGTAGCATATTTAAAATCAGAGTCTTTTTCTAAAAAATCTTTAAGATTTTCTAAATCGATAGATTTTTTCCAACTTGATTCAAATAGAGTAACCTCTCCTCCATAAGGCACAATAAGTTCTTTGAAACCTTCTCCAAAAAAACCATTAGAAATAACGAGAACTCTATCTCCTTTTTCAGTAAGAGAAGCACAAGCAGCATCTAGTCCAAGCATTCCTTCTCCACTCATTATAAGAATTTTAGAATGGTCTGATCCAATAAAATTTCTAAGTCTATGACAAACAAATTTATAATAACTTAGAAAGTCAGGATCGAGATCGGGGTTTCCGAATACCTTACTTCTTGCATGTAAAGTATTGCCTGAAACAGTAGTAGGCCCAGCGGTCATCATTAGGTAGTTAGGTCTGTAAAATAACATTTTAAATCCTCCTTGATTTTAGTTTTTACAAGAAAAATAACTTACTTTATATGTTAATATTGTAGATTTAAAACTTTTGGTTAAAGAATAACTGGAGCTTGAAAAACCAGTAACTCCAGTTTCTTTTAAATGTTTTAAAGCTTTCAGAGGAGTAGGAAACTCTAGAGTAAACTTCTCTTCTTGAAATTCCACAAAAGTATAGTATTTTTTTAAAATTTGATAAATCTCTTCAGTGCTTTTATAATCTAAAGATACTCCAAAATGGTTAAAAATTTCAATTAGATTTCCTTTTGAATAGATAGAGAAAACTAATTGTGAAGTATTTTTAGAGATTTTATAAATAAGGTTTTCTAAATTCTCGACCCACTGAAAGGCAGAACTAGAAACAATTAAAGAATATTTTTTTAATGTTAGTGTTTCCATATTTTCGATAAAAAAATCTCGGTATGATATATTTGAGAAAAAATCTTGAGTATTAAAGATATCATTTAAATCTAAATAGTTGAAATTTAATGTTTCTAAGAGAGTTTTAGTGAAAATTCCAGTACCACATCCTAACTCTAAAATAGTATCATATTTTTTAGATTTATCAATAAATGTTAAAAGTTTTTTAGCTACTTTTTTCTGAGTAACCGCATTATGATCATAATTTTTAAACTGTTTATTAAAATTCATCTTCTTCACCAATGATATCCCTCCATTTTTTGAGAATGTCAAAAGGATAGTGACCACACTCAAGAGTAGTGATAGTGCTAGCCTCTTTTTCATAAAATTTTAACTGCTTTGAGTATGGAATGATTCGATCATATTTTCCAAGAAAAATTTTATTGAAAGTATGATGGCTTTCTAGAGGATTATAAAGGATATTTTCTAACTCTATTTTTAGTTTATCCAAATTTGGAGTTTTATAAAAATACTCTAAAGGGAGCTCCATATTGATATAAAATTTTTTTAAGTTATCCAGTGAAAGAGTTTCTAGAGTTAGTTTAAACATCTTCAGTGATATCCCATATTTTCCAATAATGTATGGAACACCATTTATAGCTATGGATGAACAGTTTAATTCCTTATGTTCTAATAAAAATCTAGAAGCATAATAAACACCAAAAGACCAACCGATAACACAAATTTTTTTATATTTAGAGAAATCGATATTATTAACAATATAGGGATAGTTAAGACAGTGAACTTCAATATAGTTATCACAAATAAGGTTTTCTATAATGTTACTATTCATTCCCCATCCATTAAAAAAAAGTACTAAGTGCATAATTTAACTCCTGAAAAAAATCAATGATATTATTTTTCGATAAACTAGGAGATAAACCAATTCTAATTCTAGATGTTCCTTTAGGAACTGTAGGTTCTTTTACTCCATAAACAAAATATTTCTTTTCTTTTAAATAACTAGTAATCTTATCTAACCTTTCATTATCTCCAATAATTATAGATATAATATGAGTTGTAGATAGAGTATTCATATTATATTTTTTTATTAGAAAATGGGCTAGTTCTTGTAGATTGAGAAGGTGCCGACGTTGTTCTTCAAATAATTCCATTTTTTCTAGAAGAAATAGATTCCAAGCAATATTAACAGGTGGAAGGGCTGTAGTATAAATAAACTTTCTTCCTTTATTAATAATATAATCCTTATATAGTTGATCACAAATTAAATATGAACCAGTGGATCCACCACCTTTCCCAAGTGGAATGGTAAGAAAATCGATATCTTTAATCAAGTTATCACTATATGCCATTCCATAGGAGTAAACTCCAAAAGAGTGAGCCTCATCAATAATTAAGTAAAACTTGAACTCCTTTTTTAATTTAACAAGTTCTTTAAGATGGACACAGTCCCCATCCATACTATAGATAGTTTCTGAAATAACAAAAATATTTTCAAATTTATCTATATTTTTTTCTAAAATTTTTTTTAAATGGTTAAGGTCTAGATGTCTGTACCTTAATAAAGTTGCATTACTATGCAATATGCCATCATGAATACTTGCATGATTTAGTCTATCACTAATGACTAAAGTATTTTCATTACAAAATGTTTCTATCACACAGCAGTTGCAATCAAATCCACTATTAAAAAATATAACAGGTTTTTTATATATAGTTTCAGCTAATTCCTCTAATTTCATAACCAAAGGATATGATCCACTAATTAATCTAGAAGAGCTAGAAGAAAGTGCTAGATTTGGATATTTTTTATAAAACTCTTCAATTAAAAGTGTATTACTACCAAATCCCATATAATCATTAGATGAAAGATTTAAAAAATCTCGGTTTAATGTAGTTAATTTTCTAAAACGATTTTCATCTTTAAAGTTTTCTAATTCTTTTTTTATTTTTTCCTTTAACATAGTTAATCACCAAAAATATTATACCTAAAAAGATAAAAAAAAGCCATTAGAAAGAAGAAGTAAATATTATATGTACATATATACTTTAAAAACAAATGTGCACTTTTTAATAAAAGTTGCATTTTTTATATATAGATGCTAATATTAACCTAATAAAATAAAGTTATTTTTTAAAATAAATTGCACACTTAAAAAAAGGAGTTAATATGCAGTTAACAGAAAGACAAAGAGAGATTGTAGAGATAATTAAAAAAAATGGGCCTATAACAGGGGATGAGATAGCTAAAATGATATACATTACTAGATCAGCTCTTAGAACAGATTTTTCAATTTTAAAGAAAATGTCAATAATAAAATCAAAGCAAAAAGTAGGATATACCTATAATGAAGCTTTTGTAGAATCAAATAATAAAACATTAGTAAAACATATAATGGGAATGCCAATAACGATAGATGAAAGCTATTCAGTTTATAAAACAGTACTTCTTATGTTTGAAAAAGATATAGGAACAATATTTATAACAAAGGATGGGAATCTTTCAGGTATTGTTTCAAGAAAAGATTTGCTTAGAATCGCTATTGGGAAAAGAGATATTGAGCAAATACCTATAAATCTTATAATGACAAGAATGCCTAACATAGTATTCTCTACAGAGGATGAGACGATAGAGGATTGTGTGAAAAAAATAATTGAGCACCAAATAGACTCAGTACCTGTTGTTAGAATAACAGAGAAGAATGGAAAGGAGATATATAAAGTAGTTGGGAGATTTACTAAAACAAATGTCAGTAAATTACTACTTGATATATTAGAAAATAAGAATAAAGAAAAAAGTGAATAATTTTAATTAAAATAAATTAGAAAGTTCAGGAGAGAGAAAATGAAAAATATTTACTTATTTAATGAAGGGTATGGTTTAGAAAAAATGATATTAGGTGGAAAGGGAGCCAACCTAGTAGAAATGAAAAAGATAGGACTGCCTATTCCAAATGGGTTAATAGCAACAACAGTAGCTTGTAAGAATTATTTTAAGAATGAGAATTGTTTATCAGTAGATATGATAAAAGATATAAAAGAGGGAATAAAAAAATTAGAAATAGAGACAGGTAAGGAGTTTGAGGGAGAAAATCCTTTACTAGTTTCAGTGAGATCAGGTGCACCAATATCTATGCCAGGAATGATGGATACCATTCTTAACTTAGGATTAAATGATAATACTGTTAAAAAATTAATTGAGAAAACTAAAAATGAAAAATTTGTATATGAAATATATTTGAGATTTATAGAGATGTTTGCAGAAATTGTAAAAGGAGTTTCAAGAGAAAAGTTTATAAAAGTTAAAGAATATTCTAAAGAGAAAACTTATAGGGAAGTAGTTGAAGCTTTTAAAGGATTATATTGGATTGAAACAGGTGAGTTTTTTCCAGAGAATCCAGAGGAACAAATTTTAATGGCAATTGAATCTATTTTTAAATCTTGGAATAATGAAAGAGCAAAAATATATAGACAACTAAATAATATAGATGAAAGTATGGGGACAGCTGTTGTAGTTCAAGAAATGGTATTTGGTAATTTTAATGAGTTATCAGGAACAGGAGTAGCTTTTACAAGAAATCCATCAACAGGAGAAAATGAACTATTTGGAGAGTATTTATTAGAGGCTCAAGGAGAAGATATTGTAGCAGGAATAAGAACACCGCACTCTATCGAAACAATGAAAAACCAACTTCCAAATATTTATGAAGAGTTTTTAAGTATTGCAAAATCATTGGAAAAGCACTATGGAGATATGCAAGATATTGAGTTTACCATAGAGGATGGAAAACTATTTATACTTCAAACAAGAAATGGAAAAAGAAGTCCAAATGCATCTATAAAAATAGCTGTAGATATGGTAAATGAAAATATAATAACTAAAGAAAAAGCTATATTAATGGTCGATACAGAATTATTACCTCAAGTTTTTAATGGGACATTTGAGGAGGTTGATATAGTTGGAAAAAAGTTTCTAGGGAAAGGATTACCAGGTTCAGCAGGAGTAGCCGTGGGAAAAGTAGTTCTTTCCACAGACAAAATAAAAGAAGGAGAATCTGTAATTTTAGTGAGGGTGGAAACTTCCCCAGAAGATATCAAAGGTATGAGTTTAGCTAAAGGAATTGTAACTGTTAAAGGAGGAGCAACATCTCATGGAGCTGTAGTAGCTAGAGGGATGGGAAAATGTTGTGTAACAGGATGTGAAGAGATAAAAATAGATTCTAGCGAAGAGTTCTTTACTATAAACGGAGAGAGAGTTCAAGAGGGAGAGATTATCTCTATAAATGGATACAATGGAGATATTTATAGAGGTGCCATAAAACTAAAAATGGGAGAGCTTAGTGAAGAGTTAAAAGAGTTTTTAGAGTGGTGTAAAGAGATTAAAACTTTAGAAGTTAGAATGAATGCAGATACTCCAACAGATGTAATAGTTGGAAAAGGTTTTGGGGCTGAGGGAATAGGGCTTTGTAGAACAGAACATATGTTTTTTGAAGATGAAAAAATATGGAGTGTTAGAGAGATGATAATTGCTAATACAAAAGAGGATAGAGATAAAGCTTTAGAAAAACTTTTGGAACTTCAGAAAATTGATTTTAAAAAGATGTTACATAAACTAGGTGGATTACCTATGAATGTAAGACTTTTAGATCCACCATTTCACGAGTTTTTACCTAAAACAGAGAAAGATATACAAAAACTAGCAGTGTTATTAGAAAAATGTCCAAAAGAGATTGAAAGTAGAATAAAAGAGTTAAAAGAAGAAAATCCAATGTTAGGACACAGAGGATGTAGATTAGCAATTACTTTCCCTGAGATTTATGAGATGCAAGCAAGAGCTATAATAGAGTCAGCTATTGAGTGTAAAGGAGAGGGGGGAAGTTGTGAAATAGAGATAATGATACCTTTTATTGGAGGTATCAGTGAGTTTAAATATATAAAAGATGGAATTTTAAAAGAGATTGAAAAAGTTTTTGATGAAAAAAATGAAAAGATAGATTATAAATTGGGTACTATGATGGAACTACCAAGAGCTTGCCTAATAGCTAATGAAATTGCTGAAGAGAGTGCATTTTTCTCATTTGGAACGAATGATCTAACTCAAACAACATATGGAATCTCAAGAGATGATTCTATAAAGTTCATAGATCACTACAAAGCTAAAAATATAATGAAAAGAGATCCATTCCAATCAATAGATACACGTGGAGTTGGTAAATTAATAGTTTTAGCTAAAGAGTTAGGTCAAGGTGTGAAACCAAATATAAAAATAGGAGTTTGTGGAGAGCACGGGGGGGATCCTAAAAGTATTGAGTATTTCAATGAGTTGGGATTTAATTATGTTAGTTGTTCACCATTTAGAGTTCCAATTGCAATAGTTGCATCAGCACAAAGTGCCATACTAAAAAGGATGAGTTGATATGAATATAAAAGAGGAAGAATTAAAATACTTGAAACTTTTAGCTAAAAATTTTCCAACAATTGCTGAAACAGCCACAGAGATAATAAATTTAGAAGCAATTTTATCTTTACCAAAGGGAACAGAACATTTTATAAGTGATATACATGGGGAATATGAAGCTTTTAATCATGTTTTAAAAAATTGTTCAGGTGTAATTAAAGAAAAAATAGAAAATATATTTATAAATTTACTGGAAAAGGAAAAAAATCAATTGGCAACAGTGATATACTATCCTAAAGAAAAAATAGAACTTATTCAATCTTTAGGTGTAGATATGGAAGAGTGGTATAAAAGAACTATACCAAGAATATTAGAAGTTTTAAAAGTAGTTTCCTCTAAGTATACAAGATCAAAAGTAGGAAAGGCTATGACAAAAGAGTTTTCCTATATCATTCAAGAGCTTTTATATGAGCGTGCTGAAGAGAAAAATAAAAAGGATTACGTAGAAGGTATTATAAATACGATAATAGATATTGGAAGAGGTAAGGAGTTTATAATAAATGTAAGTATGCTTATTCAAAGACTAGTTGTAGATACATTACACATAGTAGGAGATATTTATGATAGAGGACCATATCCACATAAAATAATGGATAAACTTATGAAGTACCATAATGTGGATATTCAATGGGGAAATCATGATATATTGTGGGTAGGTGCAGCTTGTGGACATGGGGCTTGCATAGCAAATGCTATTAGAATATGCTTGAGATACTCTAATAGAGAGATATTAGAAGATGGATATGGAATAAACTTATTACCCTTAGCAACTTTAGCTCTGGAGTTTTATGGTGATGATTCGTGTAGTCAGTTTAAACCAAAAACAAAAGATAAAAGTAGTGATGAAGAGTTACTCTCTAAAATGCATAAAGCTATTTCAATTATTCAATTTAAGTTAGAGGGAGAAGTAATAAAAAGAAATCCAACATTTAATATGGCAGATAGACTTTTACTTCATAATTTAGATAACTCATATTTAACATTAGATAGAGATAATCTTTACAGTTTAAATGAAAGAGAAAAAGAAGTGGTAGAAGGATTGATGAGAAGTTTTAAAAATAGTGAAAAACTTCAGGAACATATAAAATTTTTATTAGAAAAAGGTAGTGTCTATTTAAAAAGGAACTCAAATCTATTATTTCATGGATGCATGCCATTAGATGAAAAAGGCGGATTTAGAGAGGTAGATATTTTTGGAAAAAAATATTCAGGAAAAAGATTATTTGAAAGATGTGACCAACTTTGTAGAGAGGGATACTATGATGAAAATAACATTCAAGGTAAAGATTTTATATGGTATCTTTGGTGCGGGAAAGATTCGCCACTTTTTGGAAAAGATAAAATGAGAACTTTTGAAAGATATTTCTTCTTAGATAAAGAGAGTCATAAAGAAAATTATGACTATTATTATGAATTTTCTGAAAATAAAGAGGTTGCTGATAGAATATTAAAAGAGTTTGGAATATTAGATAAGTATTCTCATATAATAAATGGTCATGTTCCAGTCAAGGTAAGAAAGGGTGAAACACCAATAAGAGCCCAAGGTAAGTTGATACTTATAGATGGTGGTTTTTCAAAAGCTTATCAATTTACAACAGGAATAGCAGGATATACTTTAATTTTTAATTCCCATGGAAAAAGACTAGTTTGTCATAAGCCTTTTGAAAATATTGGAGATTCTGTAGAAAAATGTTTAGATTTTCAATCTACAACTGAGATTGTAGACAGTAAAAAAGAGAGATTAAAAGTAAGAGATACAGATATAGGAAAAGATTTAGAGAGCCAAGTTAAAGAGCTAAAAAAGTTATTGTATTGCTATAAAATGGGAATAATAAAAAGTGTATAAAATAAGGAAGGGGTTATCCCTTCCTTATTTACTTACTTAGAATATTATTTAATTTTGTAACAAAATCTAGTGGATTTTCAAGGGTAAATCCCTCTATTAATAATCCTTGATTGTAAAGGATATCTGATAAATCTTTTAGTTCAGCTTCTGAAGCATTTTGAAGTTTATTAAATAATGGATGATTTGGATTTATTTCTAAAACTTTTTCAGCTTTAACACCTTCATTACCTGGAATTTGAGATAAAAGTTTTTCCATTTCTAAAGAAACCTCTCCTTTAGATGACAAAGAAATAGAGCTATCTCCAAGTTCAGGATTTAATTTGATTTCAACAACTTTTTCTTTTAATGTTTCTTTTATTTTATCAAGAAGTGATTTATTTATTTCAGAAAGTTTTTTAATCTCTTCCTTCTCTTCCTCGGTTTCAAAAGTCACCTCATTAACTGATTTAAATGTTTTTTCTTTGAAAGTATTTAGGGTTTTTAAAGCAAATTCATCTGCTCCCTCTGTAAGATATAAAACTTCAAAACCTTTATTGATAACATTTAAAACTTTAGGCATTTTTTGAAGAATATCTAGGTTTTCTCCAACTGCATAGTAGATGTCATTTTGGTCCTCTTTCATTCTTTCAACATACTCTTTAAGAGATGTGTACTCTAAATCTTTAGAACTTTTGAAAAGAAGAAGATTTTCTAATTTATCTTTATTTAGTCCAAAGTTTTCATGAACACCAAATTTAATATGTCTTCCAAAAACTTCCCAGAATTTGATATATTTATCTCTGTCATTAGTCATTAATTTTTCAAATTCACTTATAATTTTTTTCTCTAAATTTTTAGATATAGCTTTTAGTTGTTGAGTTTTTTGTAAGATTTCTCTCGATATATTAAGAGATAAATCGTCTGTATCGACTAATCCTTTTATAAAATTAAAATATTGAGGAATTAGTTCTTCGCATTTATCCATTATAAAAACGTTTTTAGTATATAGTTGAAGTCCTCTCTTATATTCTCTTGTATAAAGATCATATGGTGGAACTTGTGGTATAAATAAGATAGCATTATACTCTAGATTTCCTTGAACATTAAAGTTAAAATGGAAAAGAGGATCTTGCCAATCGTGGTAAGTAGATTTATAAAATTCGTTATAATCTTCATCTTTTAACTCATCTTTAGGTGTTTTCCAAATAGGTTTAGTTGAGTTGATTCTTTCGTCTTTTAACATTATTGGGTATTTAACATAATCAGAGTATTTTTTTACAAGACCTTTAATTTTATATTCGTTTAAAAACTCTTTGTCTTCATTGTTGTCTTTTAAATATAAGGTAATCGAAGTTCCTCTTTCTGTTTTATCAATCTCTTCAATTTCATAACTTCCTTCCCCTGTAGATGTCCATCTAACACCTTTATCGGAGTAAGGTGATTTAGTTTCTAATACAATTTTATCAGCAACCATAAATGCAGAATAAAAACCAACTCCAAATTGTCCAATTATATTTAAGTCGTTATTCTTTTTAGCTTCTTCTAGTGAAGCTAAAAATGCTTTTGACCCAGATTTAGCAATAGTACCAATATTCTCTACAACTTCTTCAAAAGTCATACCTATTCCATGATCAGTGATAGTTAGAGTTCTTAATTCTTCATTAGGAGTAATAGTTATACAAAGTTCTTCAGAAGAATTCAAGATATGGGTATCTGTAAGAGCCTTGAATTTTAACTTATCAGTGGCATCACTAGCATTTGAGATTAGTTCTCTTAAAAAAATTTCCTTATGAGTGTAAATAGAGTGTACCATAAGGTTTAAAAGTTCTTTAGTTTCAGCTTGAAATACTTTTGTTTCTTTTTTCATTGTATCCTCCTTAAAAATAGCACTCCACATATATCGTGGCTAATAAAATATATATCATAAAGTTAGAAAAAATGTCAAGAGTTTCTAAAGAAAAACTTGTAATTTATAATTCTTTAGTATATAATCTTTATGTAATTAGTAAAGAATATAAAAAGGTTGGTATATAGATGATTTTTCAAAGAACAGAGTTGTTGATAGGTACAGAAAACTTAAATAAGTTAAACAGTTCCCATGTGCTTGTATTTGGAGTGGGAGGAGTAGGTGGATTTGTAGTAGAAGCTTTAGTTAGAGCTGGTATTGGAGAGTTGACAGTTGTTGATTTTGATACAGTTGATATAACAAATCTTAACAGACAAATAATCGCTACTCAAGATACTGTTGGTAGAGATAAGGTTGAGGTTATAAAAGAAAGAGCGTTATCAATAAATCCAAATATAAAGATAAATGCCTATAAAGAAAAATTTTTTAAAGACAAAAGAGATATATTCTTTTCAGAAGATAAAAAATATAGTTATATTGTTGATGCAATAGATATAGTTACAGCAAAATTAGATTTAATAATGATAGCAAAGGAATTAAAAATTCCAATTATATCATCAATGGGAACTGGAAATAAAATAAATCCAACAATGTTAGAGATTGCAGATATATCAAAAACATCTGTTTGTCCATTAGCAAAAGTTATGAGGGTAGAATTAAAAAAGAGAAGAATTCAAAAGGTAAAGGTACTATTTTCAAAAGAGTTACCGATGAAACCGAAGAATCTAGAGAATAATAGAGAGAAGCAAAGTAATGTAGGAAGTATATCTTTTGTACCATCTGTAGCAGGTCTTATAATAGCAAGTGAAGTTATAAAAGATATAACTAGTTTGAAAAATTTAGGAGGAAATTAATTATGAAAAAAATAGGAGTTTTTTATGGAACAACATCAGGAATAACAGCTGGAATAGTTGATGAGATAGAGTTTTACTTAAGAGGAGAGGAATACGAGGTTTTTGATGTAGCAAATGGAATTGATGAGATGGAGAGTATTGAAAATCTAATTTTAGTTTCACCAACTTATGGAGTTGGAGAGTTACAAAAAGATTGGGAAAATGTATACGATAAATTAAAAAGTTTAGATTTTACTAATAAGGTAGTAGGAATAGTAGGTGTAGGAAATCAATTTGCATTTGGTGAATCATATGTTGGATCAATGAGAAAATTATACGATGCAGTTACAGCTAAAGGTGCTAAAGTGGTAGGATTCACTTCAACAGAAGGATATAGCTATGAAGAAACTGAATCAGTTGTAGATGATAGATTTGTTGGTCTTGCTCTAGATGAAAGCAATCAAGATAATGAAACACCAGATAGAATAAAAGCTTGGATAGAAGAGATTAAACCTCTTTTTAATTAAGGAAAAATTATGAAAAAATATCAAACATTAAATCAAATTGAAGTAAAAGAATTGCTAGTGCAAGAGAACACAGTACTTTTAGATGTTCGAACAGAAGAGGAATACTGGGAAAAGTCAGTGAGAGATAGTTTAAATATTCCACTTCATGAATTAGAGGAAAGAGTTGTTGAACTGGACAAGAATAAGACGTATATAACTTTTTGTAGAAGTGGAATTCGTTCTAAAACAGCAGCTTTAATTTTATTAGAAGAGGGATTCACAAAAGTTTTTAATTCACAAGAGGGAATATTAACTTGGAAATAAAATTTGACAAAATTATTTTCATATGTTACCATAATGAAAATAAAAAATTAAAGGAGAGTTCTAATGAAAAAAGATCAAGTTATTTCAAACAATGTAAATAGACAACCCATCCCCCCTAGATAGGGATTTGTGTTTTAAGCATTAGTTTATGTTTAGATACAGATCCATTTTGTGTTACGATTTTGGATCTGTATCTAAGGGGAAATAACTTTGAATGAAAGATTATTTTTTATAGGATTCTTTTGATGAGGGTCACTTAGGTACAAAACTGTACTTGAGTGGCCCTCTTTTATTTTTATTAAAAATTTGGGAGGAGTATAAAATGATAGGAATAGAAACGTTTATTACATTTGGAGCATATTTATTATTTTTAATAGGAGTAGGAGTTTATTTTTATGGAAAGACCTCCAGTTCTGAGGACTATTTAATAGGTGGTAGAGGAGTGGGTAGCTGGGTAACGGCACTATCAGCACAAGCTAGTGATATGAGCGGGTGGTTGCTGATGGGATTACCAGGTGCAGTATATCTTTCAGGATTTGGACAAATTTGGGTTGTTATAGGTTTAACAGTAGGAACGTATTTAAATTGGAAATTTATAGCTCCAAAGCTTAGAGTTGAAACTGAAATAGAGGATACATTGACTTTACCAACTTTTTTAGAGAAAAAATTAAAAGATGATAAGGGAACGATAAGAAAAGTTCTAGCTGTGGGTACACTGTTTTTCTTTACAATTTATTCATCATCTGGATTGGTTGCAGCGGGTAAACTATTTGAATCAATACTAGGTATTGATTATAAAGTTGCTGTAGTAATAGGTGCAATAACAATAGTTGTATATACATTCATGGGAGGATATTTAGCTTCGTGTTGGACAGATTTTTTTCAAGGTGGGTTGATGTTTTTTGCTATAATAGCTGTTCCATTAGTAGCGTATTATAAAATTGGAGATATAGAAACAGTTAGGCAAGGAATTGAATTGAAAGGAATTTCATTAAATATATTTAAACAAAATGGAGAAAATATAGGGATATTGGGAATATTATCTTCTTTAGCTTGGGGGCTAGGATATTTCGGACAACCTCATATTTTAGTTAGATTTATGAGTATAAGTGACGTAAAAGAGTTGAAAAAATCTAGAAAGATAGCTATGATATGGGTAGTTATATCTTTAATAGGTGCAATAGCAATTGGACTTTTAGGAATACCTCTTTTTAAAAATGTTGCAGAGTTAGGAGGAGATGCTGAGAAAATATTTATATATATGATAAAAGAGTTATTTAATCCTTGGGTAGCAGGAATTTTATTAGCTGCAATATTATCAGCAATAATGTCAACGATAGATTCACAGCTATTAGTTTCATCAACTACTTTAACAGAAGATTTTTATAAATATATGAAAAAAGATGTTTCTGATAAAGAGGTTATGTGGGTTGGAAGAGTATGCGTTGTTGTAATAGCTTTATTGGCTTTATTATTTGCTTTAAATCAAAATGCTAAAGTATTGTCATTAGTAGCTTATGCATGGGGAGGATTTGGAACAATATTTGGACCAGCTATAATATCAGTACTTTATTTTAAAAATGTAAATAGTAAAAGTGTTTTGACAGGAATTTTAGTGGGGATGTTTGTATTTTTAATATGGAAGGTTTTGGGATTAGATAGTTATATGTATGAGTTACTACCAGGATTTTTCAGTAATTTAATCACAGTTTACATAGCAGAAAAAGTAGTTTTTAAAAATATAGTTAAAGCTTAAAAAAAAGGTGCAAAATTATTTTGCACCTTTTTCTAAATTAAGTAAGTGAGCTTTTAAAGATAAGCCATAGGCATACCCAGTTAGCTTACCATTAGAGCCGATTACTCTATGGCAAGGTATAACTATTGGAATCGGATTTTTATTATTTGCCAATCCAACAGCTCTACATGCTTTAGGATTACCAATAGTGATAGCAATATCCTTATATGTTTTAACTTCGCCGTATGGAATTTCAAGAAGAGCTTTCCAGACAGCTTTTTGAAATACTGTTCCTATGGGGTTTATTTTAAAAGTAAATTCTTTACGTTGTCCATTTAAAAATTCAAAAATCTCTTTTGAAGCTTGATTTAAAGAATCAGTTAGTTTAAAAGTTCTATTTGAAGTGGGTTTGTTAAGTTCGATTTTAATAATTTCATTATTTAATTCTTCAATTTTAAGTAAGCCCAATGGAGTATCAAAAATATAAAAATAACCTGGAATAATATTTTTCATAAACTCTCCTTAAAAATTTTTATCTAAATTGTACTTAAAAAATATAAATAAATCAAGGTTAATTTAAAATATATTTTGTACGTTTATTGTTTAAAACTTTTAAAAATGAATTAAATGTAGTATAATAAAGCGTTATGGTTTTTATAAATTAAAAGGGAATTAAGTGAAAAACTTAAACGGTCACGCCACTGTAAAATGGACAAAAATAGATAAACCACTGGGAAACTGGGAAGGACTATTGGAGGAAGAAGTTGAGTCAGGATACCTGCCATAAAAATAAACTGCGAGTGACAGAATGGGAGGATTAAATTAAATGAAAAAAAGATTTTATATTGCAGGATTGGTTCTTGCATCTAGTTTAGCAATGGGACAAGAAAGGGTTGTGAAATTAGAGGAAAGTGTTATAACAAGTGAAAATACAGAAACTACAATAGCGGATATACCTAAAAATGTAACTGTATTGACAGGGGAAGAGATAACACAAAGGGGAGCTAAAACAGTAGCAGAAGCTTTAAAGTTAGTATCAAGTGTTATTGTAAAAGAGATGGGTGGAGCAGATGCAGCATTTGACATAAGAGGTCAAGGTGCTACGGCAAAATCAAATGTTATAGTATTAGTTGATGGAGCACCAATCAATTCAATTGATTTATCAGGATATCAAACAAGCAATATACCTGTAGATAGCATTGAAAGAATTGAGGTAATACCTTCAGGAGGAGCAGTTTTATATGGAGATGGAGCAGTTGGTGGAACAATAAATATTGTAACTAAAGTGCCAGAAGACAAGAAAAACTATGGAAGTTTGAACAGTGAAATAGGGTCTTATGGATTAAAAAAACAACAAGTTACTTATGGTACTAAAATAGGAGAAAAACTTTTAGTTGAAGTAGATTACTTAAAAAGAGAAAAAGATGGATATAGAGATTATTCTAAAGATGATTTAGAAAGCTTTGGAATTAGAAGTAGATACAAATTAAATGATGGAGAGTTAAAATTTAAATATAACTATTCAAAGAATGAATTTAAAGCCCCTGGGTCATTAACTAAGGATGAGGTTAATGATGATAGAGAACAATCATCAAGTGAGTCTTGGAGAATATATGATGGAAAAACAGAAAAGAATAATTTTGTGGGAGATTATATTTATAATATAAACTCAGATTTAGAGTTTAAATTATTGGGAACATATACAAAAGATTCGTATAGAAATAAAAGCATAAGTCCTTATGGTAAAGGAACAGCTGATTATAAAACAGAAATTTTATATTTGAAACCGCAGTTAAAATATTCATATCTGGATGAAAGCTATATTGTATTTGGTGGAGATGTGTATGATGGGGAAACAAAAAATTATTCCTCTTCTGGTGATTCGAAAGTTGAAAAAAACTCTTTAGGTGGGTTTTTAATAAATAGTTACACAATTGATAAATTTAGATTTACTCAAGGGTATAGAAGGCAAAATGTCGAATACAAAGGTAAAGAGTTTTCTAGAAAGAAGTTTAATGAAGATGCAGTAGAATTGACAGGTAGCTATTTATATTCTGATTCAGGTTCGACATATATAAGTTATACAAAAGTATTTAGAACACCTAATACAGATGAGTTAAATCCAAGTTACATGGAAAAAAACTATGAATTTGTGCCACAGAGAACTGAAACTTATGAAATAGGAATAAAAGATTTTGTGGGTAATACATATGTTTCAACATCAGTATTTTACATAGAAACTAAGAATGAGATATATTTTGATTCATACAGTTATTTTAATAAAAACTTTGAGGGAACAACAAAAAGAAAAGGTATAGAGTTTTCATTAGAGCATTATTTTAATAAGTTGACAATTTCAGAATCAGTAACTTATATGAAAACAGAGTTTAAAGAGGGGAAAGATATTCCAGGTATTCCGAATATAAAGGGAGTTTTAAACTTTAATTATAAATTTAATGAAAAATTAAGTTTTAATAATTCGTGGGAGTATTATGGAAAAGCTTTTGCAAATGGAGATGAAGAAAATATAGGTAAAAAGGTAGATGATTATATATTATCAGGATTATCTATTGGGTATGATTTCCAAGATGGGTTAGTTATAAATGCAGGAATCAACAATCTATTTAATGAGAAATATTATGATTATGTAGGGGGAGTAGATTCGGAAAGATATTATTACCCAGCACAGGAAAGAAATTATTACATTGGATTTAAATATACTTTTTAATAAAAAGAATGCTCTTTTCAAGATATGAGAAGAGCATTTTTTACATATATGTTATAATTGAAATATATTTTTACAAAAGAGGTGGGGAAATGTTAAGAAAAATATTTATACTAAATATAGCTATATTTACAATAGGGTATTCAAAATTATTTACAGATGGTGTTGGAAGAGAGGTTGTGATTCCTGAAAAAGTAGAAAGAGTGATTTCAACAGTTCCATCAAATACAGAGATAATAATAGATATGGGATTAGTTAATATTTTAGCTGGAGTAGATGTATACTCTGAAAAAATCTCCAAAGAGTTGGAGGGTAAAGGGATTTTAAATACAGACAGACTAAACGAAGAGAAAATAATGGAGTTGATGCCAGATTTAGTTATAACATCACAACATAATCTATCTAAAGGAAAAGAGAGTTTAAAGGTTTTTGATGAGGTTGGAATTCCAATCTATGTGATGAAAACTCCAAACTCTTTAGAAGAAGTTAAAAATTCAATAGATGAGATTGGAAATATTTTAAATGAGAAAGAAAAGAGTGATAATTTAAAAGAGAGTTATGTGAAAGAGTTAGAAAAATTAATTTCACAAAATAAAATTCAAAAGCGAGTCTATTTTGAAATTTTAAATGACCCCATATATACAACAGGAGGAAAAACATTTTTAAATGATGTTATAGAGAATGCTGGTGGAAAAAATATATTTGAAGATAAAGATGGATGGATTTCACCAACTCTAGAATCTATTATTGAAAGAAATCCTGAGTTTATATTTGTGGGAGAGGACAGGAAAGAGATTGTAGAGGATATAAAAAATAGACCTGAATGGCAGGAGATAGATGCTGTAAAAAATAGAAAAATATATTTTGTAGATGAGGGGATTAATAGGCCATCTACAAGAGTTTTAAAATCTTTAAAACAGATAAAGGAAGTGCTTTTAAATGATAAGTTTTAGTTTTATTCCAAAAAGTAAAGAGGAAGAAAATTTTTTTAAAGTGTATGAAACATTAAAAAATGAAGGAGTTACAGGAATAGAAACAATAATTGGGGATCATTTACCCCTAGAAAGTTATAAAAAATATCCCGTAAAAGGAGTACACCTATTATATTATCCAACTTGGCTAGAATTTTGGAAAGAGGATCAAGAAAAAGTTAGAGAGGATTTTTATAACGACGAAGGAATATTGAATTATTATCGTTCTTTTAAAAAAGAGATTCTATTAAAAACTTTTAAAAAGCAATTTGAAGATGCAAAAAAAATAGAAGCAAAATATTTAGTTTTTCATGTTTCACATGTAAGACCTAAGCATATATTTACATTTGATTTTGATTATACATCTATAGAGGTATTAGATGAAACTTTAAAAATAGTGAATGAAGTTTTTAAAGGGGATGGACCGTTACTTCTTTTTGAAAATTTACCGTGGCCAGGATTAACTTTAAAAGATTATCAGCTAACAAAATATTTTTTTGAAAGGGTAAAGTATGAAAATAAAGGGTTTCTATTAGATTTATCTCATATAATATGTACAGAAAGAAATATAAATAACTTTCAAGAGGCAGATCAATATATTATAAAAAAAATAAAAAATTTAGGTAAGTTAAATAGATTTGTTTATGGTGTTCATGTGAATGGGATTGATTTTAAAAATTATTTAGATAAAGATTTTTCTAAAGAAATAGAAGAGTGGTCAAATGGAGATAGAAATGGAAAATTTAAAATTGAATTGGAACATATGAAAAATCTTGATCCACACAAAGTTTATAAAGGAGATTTAAAGTCAATATTCAATGAATTACCAAATCTAAAATATATAAATTTAGAGTTAAATTTTTCATCTCTTGATTGTTTAGAAGAGATTATAAAAGAACAATTAAATTATATAAAATAAATTCTTAAAAGATAAAAAATATGATATACTTTATATTATAAAATGTTAAGATTTTCGCGGGAGGACAGATGACACAAGGAAATTTAGATATAGATAAAAATATAGATGAAAACGCAATAAAAGAGAATGAGAATATAAAAGAGGAAATTCAAGATGAAGTAGTATCAGATCCTAATAAGTTGTATAACATATTAGGAGTAATGTTTGAAACTACAAAAAAAAGATATAGCTTTGAAATTGTAGATGAAGTAGAGTATAAAAAAGGAGATAAAGTGATAGTAGATACTATCAGAGGTAAAGAGATTGGTATTGTTTACGGCGGACCAATGCAACTTCCTGAAAGAGTCTTGGTATTACCACTTAAACCTGTAGTAAAAAAAGCTAGCGAAGAAGAGATTCAAAAATATGAAGTTCTTCGTCAAGAAGCTAGAGAAGCATTTAAAGTTTGTAAAGAAAGAATTACTCATCATAAATTACCTATGAAATTAATAGAAACAGAGTACACATTTGATAAAACAAAGTTAATATTTTATTTCACAGCAGAGGGTAGAATTGATTTTAGAGATTTAGTAAAAGATCTTGCAAATATATTTAAACTGAGAATAGAGTTAAGACAAATTGGTGTTAGAGATGAAGCAAGAATACTAGGAAATATTGGTGTTTGTGGAAAAGAATTGTGCTGTAGAACATTTATAAATAAATTTGATTCAGTGTCAATAAAAATGGCTAGAGATCAAGGGTTAGTAATAAATCCAACTAAAATATCAGGTGTGTGTGGAAGATTACTTTGTTGTATAAATTATGAATACAAGCAATATGAAGAGGCATTAAGAGTTTATCCTGCTGTAAATCAGTTTGTTAAAACTCAAAAAGGAGAGGGAAAAGTAACAAGTATAAGTCCATTAAATGGATTTTTATATGTAGATGTTGAAGGAAAAGGAATCATGAAGGTTCTTATTGATGAGATAAAGTTTAATAAAAAAGAAGCAAAGAAATTACAGAATGTTTTATCAACGGAAGAGATGCAACATAAGGTTTTAGAAAAGGAGTAAGTAAAAGAAAATGATTTTTGAAAATGAAGATATAGCTAATATTTGTGAAGGGTACACTTTAATTCAAAAAAAAGAAGGATTTAGATTTGGAACTGATGCAGTTTTGTTAGCTAATTTTTTCAATGGAAAGAAAAATTCTAAAATATTAGAAATTGGAACAGGAAATGGTATAATTCCAGTATTATTATGTGCTAAAGATAAAATATCCAAAATAAAAGCAGTAGAGATACAAAAAGAAATTGCAGATTTGGCAGTTAGAAATGTTAAAAGAAATGGATTAGAGGATAGGATAGAAGTTGTAAATATGGATATAAAAAATATCCAAGAAGGAAATACATATGACTATATAATTTCAAATCCACCATATATGGTTTTAGATGGAAAAGAAATTAATGATAAAGATATAAAAAGTATAGCAAGACACGAAATAAAGCTTAACTTGAAAGAGTTTATAGCAAATGCTAAAAGGTTATTAAAACCAAGAGGCGAGCTTTTCATGGTGCATAAAAGCTATAGAATTTTAGAAATTTCAGAAGAGCTTATAAAAAATGGGTTTTCAGTTAAAAGAGTCAAGTTTGTTCATTATTCAAAAGATAAAGATTCGAGTATTGTTTTAATTGAAGCTAGCAAAGGGAGAAAAAATATATTAAAAATTGAAACTCCAATTTTTTTAAACGATAATTAGAGATACTTTAAGGGAGAGGAGTTGCCTCTCCCTATTTTAATGGAGGTGTCACAGAGATGTTTAAATTAAATTCAAAATATAGTCCAACAGGAGATCAGCCAGAAGCTATTAAAAAACTAATTAAAGGGCTAGATGAAGGTGTAAAGGATCAAACTTTATTAGGAGTAACTGGATCAGGAAAGACGTTTACAATAGCTAATATAATAAAAGAAAGTGGCAGACCAGCATTGATATTAGCTCCAAATAAAACATTGGCAGCACAGTTATTTGCAGAGTATAGAAGTTTTTTTCCAGAAAATGCGGTAGAATATTTTGTTTCATATTATGATTATTATCAACCAGAAGCCTATATAGCAACAACAGATACTTATATAGAGAAAGACTCCTCGATAAATGATGAGATAGATAAATTTAGAAATGCGACAACAGCTGCTTTGATAAATAGAAAAGATGTTATAATAGTTGCTTCAGTATCAGCAATTTATGGACTTGGATCACCAGAAACTTATAAAAATTTAACTATAGCAATTGATAAAAAAACAGGTTATAGTAGAAAAAAATTGATATCAAAGTTGATAGAGTTACGATATGAAAGAAATGATATTGCTTTTGAAAGAGGTAAGTTTAGGGTAAAAGGCGATGTAATAGATATATATCCATCTTATATGGAAAATGGTTATAGAATAGAGTTTTGGGGAGATGATATTGAGGAAATCTCTGAAATAAATACATTGACAGGTCAAAAGATAAAAAGAAATTTAGAGAGAGTTGCAATCTCTCCAGCTACTCACTATGTAACAGAAGAGGGGGAACAAGGAAGGATTATAGAGGAGATAAGAAAAGATTTAAAAAAAGAAGTTAAAGAGTTTGAAGAGAAAGGAAAACTTTTAGAAGCTCAAAGATTAAAGCAAAGAACGGATTATGATTTAGAGATGATAAGAGAAGTTGGGTATTGCAAGGGAATTGAGAATTATTCAAGATATTTGACTCATAAAAATCCTGGGGACAAACCAGATACTTTAATGGATTATTTTCCTAAAGATTTTATTGTTTATATAGATGAATCTCATATTGGTGTTCCTCAAATAAGAGGAATGTATAATGGAGATAGAGCAAGAAAGACAGCCTTAGTTGAAAATGGATTTAGATTAAAATCAGCCCTAGATAATAGACCTTTGACCTTTGAAGAGTTTAGAGAAAATTGTGGCCAAACAATTTTTGTTTCAGCTACTCCAGGAGATTTTGAGATAGAAAAATCCAATGGTCACATAGCTGAACAACTTATTAGACCAACAGGAATTTTAGATCCAATTATAGAGGTTAGAGAAACTAAAAATCAAGTAGATGATCTATTAGATGAGATTAGAAAAAATGCTTTAAAAAAGGAAAGAGTGTTGATAACTACTTTAACTAAAAAGATGGCTGAGGAATTAACAGAGTATTATATAACTTTAGGTGTTAAAGTAAAATATATGCATTCAGATATAGATACTTTAGAAAGAATTGAGATTATTAGAGGACTAAGAAAAGGTGAGTTTGACGTTTTAATTGGAATAAATTTATTGAGAGAGGGTCTTGATATACCAGAGGTATCATTAGTTGCTATTTTAGAAGCTGATAAAGAAGGGTTTTTAAGGAGTAAAAGATCTTTAGTTCAAACAATAGGAAGAGCAGCTAGAAATGTTGATGGAAGAGTAATATTGTATGGCGATGTTATGACTGATTCTATGAAATATGCTATTGAAGAAACTAAGAGAAGAAGAAGGAAACAAGGGGAATATAATTTATTAAATAATATAGAGCCTAAAACAATTATTAGAGAAGTTTCAGAATCTTTATTTAATTGGGAAGCTGAAGAGGAGAAAATAGTTGAAACTAAGCATTTCACAAGTAAAGAGGATATTGAAAAAGAGATAAAAAAATTAATCAAGGAGATTAAAGTATTATCTGAAGAGTTAAACTTTGAAAAAGCTATAGAGAAAAGAGATGAGATGAATAAATTAAAATTGATGTTATTAGAGATGTAGGAGTGAACTATGGAAGAGAAAATTTATAGTGTAACAGAGTTTAATAAAATGGTAAAAGGATATATGGATGAAAATCCAAACTTTCAAGAATTTTTTTTAAAAGGAGAGCTTTCAGGAGTAACATATTATAAAAGTGGTCATTTATATTTTACTTTAAAAGATAAGCAGAGTCAGATAAAATGTGCAGCGTTTAATTATAAATTTAAAAGAATATCTGAAGATTTAAAAGAGGGAGATTCTGTAAAGATATTTGGAGATGTTGGGTTTTATGAAGCTAGAGGAGATTTTCAGGTATTAGTTAGACATGTACAAAAAGAAGATAAGCTTGGTGAGATGTTTGCAAAGTTAGAAAAGTTAAAGAGGGATTTGGAAAGAGAGGGTTTATTTTCGCCATTATTTAAAAAAGTTTTACCTAAATATCCAAAGGCAATAGGAGTTGTAACGGCGTATACAGGGGCAGCATTTCATGATATAGTAAATACAACGAGAAAAAGATTTGAAAATGTAGATATTTATATCTACTCTGCTAAAGTTCAAGGTGTAGGAGCTAAAGAGGAGATTATAAAAGGTATTGAGACATTAAATAAAATACCAGAAATAGATTTAATTATTGCTGGTAGGGGTGGAGGAAGTGTTGAAGATTTATGGGCCTTTAATGAGGAAGAGGTAGCAAGAGCATTTTTTCAAAGTGAAAAGCCAATAATATCAGCTGTAGGACATGAGATAGATAATTTATTATCTGATTTAGTAGCAGATGTTAGAGCAGCAACTCCAACTCAAGCAATAGAAATATCTATCCCTGTAAAAAAAGAGATAGAAAAGCAGTTATCAGAAAAAGAAAAAAGAGTAAAGGATAGTATCAATAGAGTAGTAAAAAAGAAAAAGGATGAAATGGATCAATTGCAAAATAACTATGTATTAAAGAACTTTATAAAAACTGTAGAGGGAAAAAATCAAATCTTAATATCGAAAGAAGAAAGAATTGAAGATATTATGAAAAAAATATTTAAAAATAAAAGTCACGAATTAGAAGTATACACAGAAAAAATAATTGCTTTAAACCCCTTGAATGTTTTAAAAAGAGGTTATAGTATAACTAAAATAGATAATAAAGTAATAAAAGAAAGTTCACAAGTAAAAGTTGGAGATTTAGTTGAAACGACTATAAAGAATGGAAAAATAATTAGTAGAGTAGAGGAGATTATTTAAAATGAAAAAATTAATAGGAGTATTATTTCTTTTTTTTAGTTTAATAGCTTTAGGTGATCAAAGACCATCATATATTCAAAGTCTAGAAAGTCAAATAGCGAGAGAGGATGATAGGGATAAAGCAGCAGTTCTTTTAAAAGAGTATGAAAAATATTTTAAAAGTTATATAAACTCTATAAGTGGAAATGAAAATCAGGTTTTCTATTTGGGAGATCAATATTTTAGAAATAGAAAGTATGAAAGAGCAGCTCAAATTTTTAGTAGTAACATAGATAGTTCTAGAAATTTATTTGGAGCAGCGACAAGTTATAGATTTATTGGAGATTACAACAAGGCAATAGATTTTTATAGTGTTGCAATCAGTATTGAACCTAGTATGAAAGAAGCTTATCTAGGAAGAGGATTGTCGTATAGAAATTTAGGAAGATACAATAAAGCGATAGATGATATTCAAATATATATGAATTATGCACCTAGTATAGAAGGATTTTTAGCTTTAGGAGATATTTATTTAGCTGAAAAGAAGATTGATAGGGCAAGAGAAGTTTTACAAGAAGGAAGAAGATTATACCCACAGTCAAAAGAGATAAGTAACATGTTAACATCTACATATTCTAGATAAAAGAGGTGAAAGATGGAGTGGTATCGATTGAAATTAATGGGTTTAAAAAATAGTAAGATTAGAGCTTTGATGTCATATAATAAGCGATATAAAGATATTTTTACTGATTTAGATAAATTTACAAGTACGTTAAATTTAACCACAGAGGATACCAGCTTGATAGAAAATTCAAAATACTGTGAAAAATATTTGGAGGTTATGGATTATTTAGAAAGAAATAGGATAGGACTAATTAGTATTAATGATTGTAGGTATCCAGATAGTTTGAAAAATATAGCGAAACCTCCACTTTTTCTTTTTTATAAAGGAAATATAGAACTTTTAAGTAGAAATAAAATGATTTCTATTGTAGGAACAAGAAGAGCTACAAAATATGGAGAACTTTGTTGTGATAGAGCAGTTAAAGATTTAGTTGATGGAGAAGTAGTGGTTGTAAGCGGATTAGCTTTAGGAATAGATTCTATAGTTCATAAGGATGTATTGAAATATAAAGGGAATACTATTGCTGTTTTAGGATGCGGAATAGATGTACTTTATCCAAGAACAAATATCAAATTAAGAGAAGAAATAGAACGAAAAGGATTGGTAATATCAGAATTTCCCATAGGGATGAGACCAACACCTAAAAATTTTCCAATAAGAAATAGAATAATAGCTGGTTTATCCAAAGGAACTGCAGTTGTTGAAAGTTCTTTAAAAGGAGGAAGTTTAATAACTGCAAGTATATCTTTGGAAGAGGGAAGAGATGTTTTTGCTTTTCCAGGAGATATAACATATCCTCTATCAAAAGGATGTAATGAGCTAATAAAGTTATCCCAAGCTAAATTAATAGAATCTGGCGAAGATATATTAAAAGAGTATGGTTGGTTAAAAATAAATGAAGATGGAAAAAAATTAAATAAATTAATTGGGATAAAACTGAAAATATATAATGTATTAAAAACGAAAATGCATTTAGAGGAAATAAAGCAAGATGTTTCTTGTGAAACAAGTGAATTATTAAGTAATTTAATGGAGTTGGAAATAGAGGGTTACATTCAAAGCTTACCAGCAGGACACTACAGAAGACGTTTATAAATGGGAAACTTGATGCCCTTGGTTGATTTTTTTATTAATTTCTAATATAATTAAGAGCGAATAATGTATATAGAGAAAAAATTAGGGGTGAAAATAGTGGCGAAAAAAAATTTAGTAATAGTGGAATCACCTGCAAAAGCGAAGACTATTGAAAAAATATTGGGGAATAATTTTCATGTTACAGCTTCCTTTGGACATGTAAGAGATTTGCCAAAAAGTAAAATCGGAGTAGATGTGCAAGATGATTTCAAACCAAGCTATTCAACGATAAGAGGAAAGGGAGATGTAATAAAAACTTTAAAGGATCTTGCTAAAAAATCAGATAAAGTATATTTGGCATCAGACCCTGATAGAGAAGGGGAAGCTATTGCGTGGCACATAGCTCAAACATTAAAATTAGATGAAAATGAAGCTAATAGAATAGAGTTTAATGAGATAACAAATGGAGCAATAAGAGAAGCCATAAAAAATCCTAGAAAAGTGGATATAGATAGAGTTAATGCACAACAAGCAAGAAGAATACTTGATAGATTAGTTGGATATGAGATAAGCCCTCTTTTATGGAAGTCAATATCTTCAAATACAAGTGCTGGAAGAGTTCAATCGGTTGCTTTAAAATTAATATGTGATTTAGAAGATAAAATAAAAAAGTTTGTTCCTGAAAAGTTTTGGGATATAAAAGGTGAGTTTGAAAATAAAATGAATCTTTCTCTTTATAAGATAGAAGGAAAAAGATTTGAAAGAGTTACAGACGAGGATATTGTAAAAAATGTTCAATTAACATTGAATTCAGAATATGCAGTTATTAACTCTAAAGTAACTAAAAAATCTAAAAATCCACCACTGCCATTGAAAACAAGTACATTACAGCAATTATCATCATCATATTTAGGATTTTCAGCGTCAAAAACAATGTCTGTAGCCCAAGGGTTATATGAAGGTATAAGTATAGATGGAAACCAAAAAGGTTTGATAACTTATATGAGAACAGATTCAACAAGAATATCTGATGAAGCTAAAGAGATGGCAAAGAGCTATATAGTTGAGACTTTTGGAAAAGAATATTTAGGTAAAGAAGGGGTAAAAAAGAAAAAAGATGAAAAAATTCAGGATGCCCATGAAGCTGTCAGACCAACAGATATCTATTTAGAGCCTGATAAAATAAAGAAAGATTTAGCTCCAGATCAATATAAGTTATACAAATTGATATGGGAAAGGTTTATGATATCTCAATTAGCACCAATGCAATATGAGCAATTTGAAATAATTTTAGAAAATGGCGATTATCAATTTAGAGGGACTTTAAACAAAATAATATTTGATGGGTATTATAAAGTATTCAAGGATGAAGAGGAGTTACCTTTAGGAGAGTTTCCAACAATAAATGAGGGCGATTTCTTAAAGTTAAATAAATTGAATATAAAAGAGGATTGGACAAAAGCTCCTTCGAGGTTAACAGAGTCATCTTTAGTTAAGAAACTAGAAGCTGATGGAATAGGTAGACCATCTACATATGCCTCAATAATTGAAACTTTAAAGAAAAGAGAGTATGTTACAATTGAAGGTAAAAGTTTTATTCCAACAGAATTGGGATATGAAATAAAAACAATATTAGAGAAAAACTTTAAAGATATAATGGATGTTAAATTTACAGCCTCTTTAGAAGATGGTCTAGATTTAGTTGAAGAGGGAGAAAGGGATTGGATTGAGATATTAAAAGATTTCTATTCGAAACTTTCAAAAGATTTAGAACTTTATAAAATTAAAGTTGAAGAGGAATCAAGTAGAATAATAACTTCAGATGTTCCGTGCCCTTGTGGAACTGGGAATATGATTATGAAAAATGGAAGATTTGGAAGATACCTATGTTGTACAGATGAAAATTGTAAAGAGAAATACTCTTTAAAAGGGATTGAAATTCCATTAGAGGATATCAAAAATGGAGACATAAGAGTAAAAGAGTTATTAGAAGAGCAGCTAAGAGTTAAGCAAGGAAAATTAACAGATGTATTTTTAAGTAATGGAAGCAGATTACTTTTAAAGTTAGGACGTTTTGGTAGTTATTTAGAGAGTGAAAACTTTAAAGAGGATAATGAAAGAGTTTCTTTACCTGGAGAAGTAAAAAAACTTCTTATGAATGGGTCAATTGAAGAAAAAAATGGGATAGTTCAATTAAAATGGATTATGGATAAAATTCAGAAAGAAGAGGAAGAGATTCTAAAAAATGCTGGAAACTGTGAAAAGTGTGGAAAACCATTTAAAATAGGTAGAGGAAGATGGGGGAAATTCTTGGCTTGTACAGGATATCCTGACTGTAAAAATATAAAAAAATTAGAAAAAGATAAAAAAGAGTAAATAAAAGGACTCGCCTTTATAGGCGAGACTTTTGTATGTATAAAAAAAGGAGAACAGATGACAAATAAAGAAGTAGTAGTAATAGGAGCAGGATTAGCAGGATCAGAAGCAGCATATCAATTAGCAAAAAATGGAGTTAAGGTAAAATTATATGAAATGAGACCAAAAATTTCAACAGAAGCTCATAAAAGTGAGAAGTTTGCTGAATTAGTATGTAGTAACTCTTTAGGAGGGGATCATTTAGGAAATGCTTCTGGATTAATGAAAGAAGAGTTAAGAAGAATGGGTTCTTTACTTATTGAAATTGCAGATGAAGTTAAAGTTCCTGCAGGACAAGCTTTAGCCGTAGACAGAGAAGGATTTTCGGAGAAGGTAACACAAAAGTTACACTCTATGGAGAATATAGAAATAATAAATGAGGAGTTAAAAGAGATTCCAAAAGACAAAATAGTTATCGTTGCTAGTGGACCATTGACATCAGATGAACTATCTAAAAATATTGGGGAAATATTAGAGCAAGAATATCTTTATTTTTATGATGCAGCAGCACCAATTGTAACGTTAGAATCGATTGATAAAGATAAGGTGTTTTTCCAGTCAAGATATGATAAAGGAGAAGGGGAGTATATTAACTGCCCAATGAATAAAGAGGAGTATGAAGCTTTTTATGAAGCTTTAATATCGGCAGAAAGAGCACCTTTAAAAAAGTTTGAAGAGGAAAAACTATTTGAGGCATGTATGCCAGTTGAGAGAATAGCACAAAGAGGATTTAAGACCTTATTATTTGGACCATTAAAACCAAAAGGCTTAATAAACCCGAAAACTGGAAAAGAAGAGTTTGCAGTAGTTCAATTAAGACAAGATGATAAAGATGGAAAATTATATAATTTAGTAGGATTCCAGACGAGTTTAAAGTGGGGAGAGCAAAAAAGAGTATTCTCAATGATACCAGGACTTGAAAATGCAGAGTTTGTAAGATATGGAGTTATGCATAGAAATACATTTATAAACTCAACAAAATTATTGACACCAGCATTAAATTTAAAAAATAATGAAGATATCTATTTTGCAGGACAGATAACTGGTGGAGAAGGATATGTTTGTGCTATCGCTACTGGGTTAATGGCAGCAACTAATATTCTTAGAAAAATGGATGGAAAATCACCATTGATACTAGATGATAGAAGTTCAATTGGAGCAATTATTAAGTATATTACAGAGGAGAAGAAAAATTTCCAACCTATGGGGCCTAATTTCGGTGTAATAAAATCTTTAGATGAAAGAATAAGAGATAAAAAAGAAAAATATAATAAGATATCAAAGATAGCTTTAGAATATTTAGATGAAAAGTTAAATCAAGAGAAGTAAAAGGAGTTTGAGATGGATACTCTTAATTTATTAGGGGATATAAAAGAGTTTTTATATCATTGTGAGTTCGCAAAAGGAAAGAGTTTAAATACGATAAAGTCATTGAGAATAGATTTATATAGATTTAATGAATATATTATAAAATGTAATGATTTAAAAACAATTTCTGATATAGATGGATTTAATTTTAGAGAGTTTTTAGTAGAACTTCAAGGATGTGATATAGGAAAGAGGTCTTTAAACAGAAAGATTTCGTCTATAAAATCATTTTTTAAATATTTGAAGGATACGGGGAAAATAAAAAGTAATCCAGCTCAATTAATAATAGCACCAAGTTATGATAGAGGAATTCCTGAAGTTCTTGAATTAGAAGAAATAGTAAGATTTAGAAAGGCAATAGAATTAAAAAATTATCACAGTTTAAGAGATAGGTTGATTGTAGAACTTCTTTATTCAAGTGGAATAACATCACAGGAGTTGTTAGGTTTAGGAGAAGATGTTTTTAATTTACAAGATAGAGAGGTTGTTGTAACAAGCTTTAAAAAACATAGAACTGTATTTTTTAGTGAAAGAACAAAAAATTTTTTTAAAAGATATATAATGGCTAAAAAGGAAAAGTTAGGATCTAAATATAATAAAGAGATACTTTTTGTTAATGGATCTGGTGGAAGATTAACTGATCGTTCTTTAAGAAGACTTATAGATAGGTATGGTGTTAAAGCTGGAATAACAAAGGAGATAAGTCCGCATAGCTTTAGACATACATTTGCTGTTCATATGCTAGAGAACGGGGTAAGTTTATTACAGTTACAAAAATTATTGGGACATTCAAATTTAGATTCAACAAAAATATATTTGGAAGCTTTAGAGAAAAAAAGAAGAAAAGAACTGTCTAAAGAGATAGAAATCAAAGGATAGAAAATATTAATATTATAAATTGAAGGAGAGTTTATGACGAAAAAATGTATAGGGTGTGGAATTGAACTTCAAGGAGAGAATCCTAATTCCAATGGATATTTGCCGAAATCAGTTTTAGAAGGAGACAATAAAGAGTTACTTTGTCAAAGATGTTTTAAGATAAAAAATTATGGACAGTATATTCCTATAAAAATGACAAAAGAGGATTATAGACAAGAAGTTAAAAAAAGTTTAGCAGAGGCAGATGTAGCGATACCTGTTTTTGATATTATCGATTTTGAAGGTTCATTTGATGATGAAATTCTTGATATTTTAAGAGAGATGGAATCTATTGTCGTAATTAATAAATTAGATTTAATACCAGATGAAAAACATCCATCAGAAGTTGCAGATTGGGTTAAAGGAAGATTAGGGGAAGAGGGTGTTGCCCCATTAGATATAGCTATAGTAAGTTCTAAAAATGGATATGGAATAAATGGAATATTCAAGAAAATTAAGCATTTTTATCCTAATGGAGCGAAAGCTTTAGTTTTAGGAGTAACAAATGTTGGAAAATCAAGTATTATAAACAAGCTTATAGGTGCTAAGAGAGTAACAGTATCAAAATTCCCAGGAACAACTTTAAAAAGTGTTAAAACAGAGATTCCGTTCTCAAAAATAACTTTAATTGATACTCCAGGATTAATTCCTAGTGGAAGATTCTCTGATTTTGTATGCCAAGAGTGTAATCAGAATATAATTCCTGCAAATGAGATTTCAAGAAAGACATATAAAGTTCAAGAGGATAGAGTTATATTAATTGGTGGAATGATTCAAATGAGAGTTTTAAATGATGATGATTTAAAACCAATATTTTCATTATATGCATCTAAAGATGTAACGTTCCACGAAACAAATGTTGAGAAAGCAAAAGAGTTAATGCAAAAAGCAGACTTTTTAACACCGCCGTGTGAAAAATGTAGAGATGAATTCAACTCTTTAGAAAAAGATGTAGAAGTTTATACAGTAGAAACAGGAGAAGAGCTAGTTTTTAAAGGTCTAGGATGGTTATCTGTAAAAAGAGGTCCTTTAAAAGTGGAGATAACATCGCCAAAAGGTGGAGAAATAATCATCAGAGAAGCTTTTATAAAGCCAAAAAGATAAAAATGAGGTTCTAAAGGGATGGAAAAAGACGGAAGAATAACTACTCTAAATTGGATTATAAATATAGCAGTAACAATTTTATTTATCTATCTTGCTATGAGAGGAATTGACGATTTAACAGGGACATACAAAATTGATGAAACAGTGAGAAGTACAAAAGAACTTAGAATAGCTTTAGAGAAATACTATCAATTGACAGGGAGTTATCCTGAGTTAACAAAACCAGGGGTAAATATGAACTTACACCTTTTAGATTATGTGAATGAAAAAGGACAAAAAATATCTTTTGCAGATATTTATGGACGAAAAACTTTGGCTAAAACTTATGGTAGTAACTCAATAGTTGCATCAAATGAAGTTTATGATGTACAGGATTTTGAAAATACAAATAAAAATGGTGGTTGGAATTATAATTATTCTCAAAGAACAGGAGAGATTCATCCTAATTTACCTGAGGATATTTATATAGAAAAAGTAAACTGGATTAGACAGTAGAACATGAATGGAGGAAAACAAATGTACGATATTATATTTTTAGGTGGAGGACAAGCTGGGGTTTTTGGAGCTTACGAAGCAATTAAGAAAAATAAGGATTTAAAGATTTTAGTTTTAGATAAAGGTAGAATGTTAACACAAAGAGTTTGTCCAAAAGAAAAGTTAGGAATATGTGTAAAATGTCCAACTTGTGCAATAATTTATGGAGTTTCAGGAGCGGGAGCTTTCTCAGATTCTAAATTCAATATGGATTATAGAGTTGGTGGAGATGTTCATGTTTTAACTGGAAAAGTAATTGTAAATGAAACTATTCAATATGTAGCAGATATATATAAAGATTTTGGATTCGATGAAAAACCGTCTGGTTTAGAATACAACCAAGTTATGTTAGATTTAAAGAAAAGATGTATTGAAAATAATGTACAGTTAGTAGATACACCAACAATGCACTTAGGAACAGATGGATCAAGAGAACTATATACAAAATTAGTAAATTCTTTACTAGAAAAGGGTGTAGAGTTTGTAACTGAAAGATCAGCTGAAAGTTTGATAATAGAGAATGGTGAAATAAAAGGAGTAACTGTAAGAAATAAAAAAGATGAAGTAGAAAACTATTTTGCAAAGAATGTTGTAATTGGACTTGGAAGAAGTGGTGCAAAAAAACTGATGGAGATGTGTGAAGAATCAGGAGTATCATATGAGACAGGTGCAGTTGATTTAGGTGTAAGAGTAGAGATACCTGATTTAGTAATGAAAGATATCAATGAAAATTTCTATGAAGCAAAGATGATTTATCATACAACAAAATATAGAGATAAAATGAGAACTTTCTGTTCAAATCCAAGTGGATTTATAGCTGCAGAAAAGCATAGTGATGATGTAGTACTAGCAAATGGTCATGCATATAAGGATAAGAAATCTCAAAATACAAACTTAGCGTTGTTATGTACAAAAACATTTACACAACCATTTAAGCAACCATTCGAATATGCAACAGCTATAGCAAAGATGTCATCGATGCTAACTGGTGGTAAAATATTAATGCAATCTTATGGAGATTTAAAAGTAGGAAGAAGATCAACAGATGAATCTATAGCTAGATTAAATATAGTTCCAACAACAGAGGATTATGTAGCTGGAGATATAGCTTTAGCGTGTCCAAAGAGAATTTTAGATAATATTATAGAGTTTATAGAAGTTCATGACAAAATAACTCCTGGATTTGCATCAAGTGATTTATTACTATATTTCCCTGAGATAAAATTTAGAAGTACAAGAATAAAAATAGACGCTAATATGGAAACTAATATAAAAGGATTATATGCAGCAGGAGACAGTTCAGGATACGGAAGTGGATTAAATATAGCTGCAGTAATGGGGATACTGGCTGTAAGACATATAATTTCTAAATAATTTGGAGGACTATAATGGGATTTTTTAATAAACTTTTCGGTAGAAAAAAAGAGGATAAAATCGAAGAGCAAAAAGAAAAGTTAGAAAAAGAAGTGGTAAAAGAGGAGTTAGAATCTCTTGAGGAACAAAAAGAAGAAAAGATAGATGTAGAAGAGAAGATAGATGAAGCCGTAGAAAAAGCCATTGAGGACGAAGAAAAGGAAGAATCTATAATAGAAAGTGAAAAAGCAACAGATGAGGTAACGTATGTAGAAAAACCAAAAGTTGAAAAAAGAAGCTTTTTTACATCTTTAAAGGAAAAATTATTTAAATCAAGAGAGGGACTGTTTGGAACTTTAAAAAATATTTTTACAGGAAAATCAATAGTAGATGGTGAGATGTATGAAGAGTTAGAAGATACTTTAGTACAGTCAGATATTGGTATTGAGATGACTTTGAAGATAGTAAAAGATTTAAAAGCTGAAGTAAAAGCTAGAGGAGTTAAAAAACCTGAAGACGTATATCCAGTATTAAAAGATGTTTTAGAAGGGTATTTAATTACAGAAAATACTGAACTAGATATTCAACCTGGAAGAATGAATGTAATATTAATAGTTGGGGTAAACGGAGTTGGAAAAACAACAACTATTGGAAAAATTGCAGCTAAATTAGTTAAAGATGGTAAAAAAGTTGTAATAGGTGCAGCTGATACATTTAGAGCAGCAGCGGTTGAACAATTAGAAGAATGGGTAAAGAGAGCAGGTGCTGAAATTGTAAAGCATCCAGAAGGAGCAGATCCAGGAGCGGTTGTTTTTGATACTTTAAAGGCTGGAGAAGATAAAAATGCTGATGTTGTAATTATTGATACTGCAGGAAGATTACATAATAAAAACAATCTGATGAAAGAGTTAGAGAAAATAAATAATATTATAAAGAAAAAAATAGGAGATCAACCTTACGAATCAATTTTAGTTTTAGATGGAACTACAGGACAAAATGGATTGATTCAAGCAAGAGTATTTAATGAAGTGACAAAATTAACAGGGTTTATTGTTACTAAATTAGATGGAACAGCTAAGGGAGGAATACTATTTAGTATCTCTGAAGAGCTTAAAAAACCTATAAAGTATATAGGAGTAGGAGAGGGAATAGAAGATTTAAGAGAGTTTAATAGCAAAGAGTATATACAAGCGATTTTTGATTAATATATTAAAAAAAATAGAATTTCTGTTGTAAATATATATAAAATTTGTTAATATATAGTTGAAAATTATGAGCACTATTACAGTATAGTTAAAAATGTGCAATTTATTTAATAAAAATCAAGGAGGACTTAAAGTGAGCATTATAGTTCAAATTAAAGAAAAAGCAAAAACTTTAGGAAACAAAATAGTTCTTCCTGAGGCTACTGATGAGAGAGTAATCAGAGCAGCTGCAGGAGTAGTTGAGGAGAAGTTAGGAACTCCAGTATTAGTAGGAAATGAAGAAACAATAAAAACATTTGCTGCAAATTTAGGAGTATCTTTAGATGGTGTTGAAATTATCGATCCAAAAACTACTGATAAATTAGCTTCATATGTTGAGAAACTTTGTGAGTTAAGAGCAAAAAAAGGAATGACTCCAGAAGAAGCAGAAAGATTATTAACAACTGATGTTAACTTCTTTGGTGCTATGATGGTTAAAATGGGAGATGTATCTGGAATGGTTTCAGGATCAGATTCACCTACAGCAAACGTTTTAAGAGCTGGATTACAAGTTGTTGGAACAAAACCAGGAGTAAAAACAGTATCATCAGTATTCTTAATGGAGTTAAAGCATAATGTAGAAACTTACGGAGAGATCTTAGTATTTGGAGATTGTGCTGTTATTCCTGAGCCTACATCAGAGCAATTAGCTGATATCGCATCAGAAGCAGCTGTAACGGCAGCTACAGTAGCTGGATTAGATCCAAAAGTTGCACTTATGTCTTTCTCAACAAAAGGATCAGCAAAGCATGATTCAGTAGATGTTGTAAAAAGAGCAGGAGAAATCTTAAGAGAAAGAAATGCAGATTTCGCATTTGAAGAAGAGTTACAAGCAGATGCTGCTTTAGTAGCATCAGTAGGAGTTAAAAAAGCTCCAAATTCGAAAGTAGCTGGTCACGCTAATGTATTAATATTCCCTAACTTAGCAGCAGGAAATATTGGGTATAAGTTAGTTCAAAGATTAGCTAATGCAGAAGCATATGGTCCTTTAATTCAAGGATTAGCAGCTCCAATAAATGACTTATCAAGAGGATGTTCAGTTAAAGATATCGTAGATTTAGCTGCAATAACTTCAGTACAAGCTGGAAAGTAATACACGATAATTTAAATTAAGGTAAAAATTTGTAAGGAGTTTTAACTCCTTACAAGTCAAATATATTAAAATAAAAAATAAAATTAAGGTGGTAAATTTAATGAAAGTTTTAGTTATTAACTGTGGTAGTTCATCTCTAAAGTACCAATTATTAAATCCTGAATCAGGAGAGCTTTTTGCGATTGGACTTTGTGAAAGAATAGGAATCGAAGGATCAAAAATGGAGTATGAAACTCCAGCTAACGATTTTGAAATCGAAATGAAGCAAGATATGCCAACACATAAGGAAGCTTTAGAGTTAGTAATAAGTGCTATTACAAATCCAGAGTATGGAGTAATAAAATCAGTAGAAGAGATTGATGCAATTGGTCACAGAGTAGTACACGGTGGAGAGAAATTTGCTTCATCAGTATTAGTAACTCCAGAAGTTATGGCAGCTATGGAAGAGTGTTCAGAGTTAGCACCATTACATAACCCTGCAAACTTATTAGGAATCAGAACAATGCAAGAATTAATGCCAGGAAAGCCAAATGTTGGAGTATTTGATACATCATTCCACCAAACAATGCCAAAAGAAGCATACATGTATGCATTACCATATGAGGATTATACAGAATTAAAAGTTAGAAAGTATGGATTCCACGGAACATCTCATAAATTTGTTTCAGGAGTAGCTCAAGAGTTATTAGGAAATCCAGCTGAATCAAAAATAATCGTTTGTCACTTAGGAAACGGTGGATCAGTATCTGCAGTTAAAAATGGTAAATGTATTGACACAACTATGGGATTAACTCCATTACAAGGAATTATGATGGGAACTAGATGTGGAGATATCGATCCAGCAGCAGTTTTATTCATAAAGAACAAAAGAGGATTATCAGATAAAGAAATGGATGACAGAATGAATAAGCAATCTGGAATTTTAGGAGTATTTGGAGAGTCTTCAGACTGTAGAGATATGGAAATTGCAGCAGCAGCAGGAAACGAAAGAGCACTATTAGCTGAGAATATGTTCGCTTACAAAATAAGAGGATATGTTGGAAACTATGCAGCTCAAATGGGTGGAGTAGACGCAATTTGCTTCACAGGAGGAATTGGAGAGAATTCTGGAAAAGTTAGAGAAGATGTTTTAAGAGGATTAGAGTTTATCGGAGTTGAATTAGATAAAGAAGTTAACTCTAAGAGACAAAAAGGAAATGTTCTTTTAACAAAAGAAACATCTAAGGTAAAAGCATTTAAAATACCTACAAATGAAGAGTTAGTAATAGCTAGAGATACTTATGAAATTGTAAAATCTGCAAAGTAATAAGTGTTGAAAGCTGTTTAAAAAATAAACAGATTAGTCAGTAAAAAATTATATTTGGTTGAATTAGTTTAAAAATTTCTTAAAAAAATCGAGAACTTTAATTGACAATTAATAAGAATACTCGTAAAATAGAGTTAACTTTAGAGTCAATTAAAAAAGGGAGGACAATTCAAATGGCTAAAAAAATGCAAACTATGGATGGTAACCAAGCTGCAGCATATGCATCATATGCTTTTACAGAAGTAGCAGGTATTTATCCAATAACTCCATCATCGCCAATGGCTGAGTACACTGACGAGTGGGCATCAAGAGGAATGAAAAATATGTTTGGAGTTCCAGTAAAAGTAGTTGAAATGCAATCAGAGGCAGGAGCAGCTGGAACAGTTCACGGATCTTTACAAGCAGGAGCTTTAACTACAACATATACAGCATCACAAGGATTACTATTAAAAGTGCCTAATATGTATAAAATAGCAGGAGAACTTTTACCAGGAGTTATCCACGTATCAGCAAGAGCGTTAGCAGCACAAGCGTTATCAATATTTGGTGATCACCAAGACGTTTATGCAGCTAGACAAACTGGATTTGCTATGTTATTTGAGAGTTCAGTACAAGAAGTAATGGATTTATCAGGAGTTGCACACTTAGCAGCTATTAAATCAAGAGTTCCATTCATGAATATATTTGATGGATTTAGAACTTCACACGAAATTCAAAAAGTTGAAGTAATGGATTTTGATGTATTCAAGAGATTAGTTGATATGGATGCTATTAAAGCTTTCAGAGAAAGAGCTTTAAACCCAGAGCACCCAGTAACAAAAGGAACAGCTCAAAACGACGATATCTACTTCCAAACTAGAGAAGTACAAAACAAATTCTACGATGCAGTACCTGCAATTGTAGCTAATTACATGGAAGAGATTTCAAAAGTAACTGGAAGAGATTATAAGCCATTTAACTATTATGGAGCACCAGATGCAGAGCATATTGTTGTTGCTATGGGATCTGTTTGCGAAACATTAATAGAAACAGTTGATTATTTAGTAGGAAAAGGAGAAAAAGTAGGACTTATAAATGTTCACTTATACAGACCGTTCGCTGCTGAATACTTCTTCAACGTATTCCCTAAAACAGTTAAGAAAATTGCTGTATTAGATAGAACAAAAGAGCCTGGAGCATTAGGAGAGCCTTTATACATGGATATTAGAGGGTTATTCTACGGAAAAGAAAACGCTCCAGTAATCGTAGGTGGAAGATATGGATTATCTTCAAAAGATACAACACCAGCTCAAATGAAAGCTGTATTTGACAACTTAAAGCAAGCTGAGCCAAAAGATGGATTTGTAGTGGGAATCGTTGATGACGTTACTTATAAATCTCTTGAAGTTGGACCTCATATTGAAACAGGAGCAGAGGGAGTAAGAGAGTGCTTATTCTTCGGACTTGGATCAGATGGAACAGTTGGAGCTAACAAAAACTCAATTAAAATAATTGGAGACAAAACAGATTTATATGCACAAGGATATTTTGCATATGACTCAAAAAAATCTGGAGGATCAACAAGATCTCACCTAAGATTTGGTAAGCATCCAATTAAATCAACTTACTTAGTATCTGCACCAAACTTCGTGGCTTGTTCAGTACCTGCGTACTTAACTCAGTATGATATGATTGGTGGATTAAAGCAAGGTGGAACATTCTTATTAAACTGTGTATGGGATAAAGATGAGGTTATAGCTCATTTACCAAACTCAGTTAAGAAACAATTAGCAGAGAAAAATGCTAAGTTCTATATCATAAACGCTAATAAATTAGCAGCAGAAATTGGATTAGGAGGAAGAACTAACACAATAATGCAATCAGCATTCTTTAAATTAGCAGATGTTATTCCATTTGAAGATGCACAAACTTACATGAAGCAATATGCTGAAAAGTCATATTCTACAAAAGGTGACGCAATTGTTAAAATGAACTATGAGGCTATCGATAAAGGAGCTGGAGAATTAGTTCAAATTACAGTTGATCCTTCATGGGCTAACTTAACAACTGAAGTTGTTGAAGAAAAAGGAGCTTGTTCTTGTACAGGATGTGGATGTGGATCTACATCTAAATCTAAATTAGAGTCATTTGTAGAGAAAATTGCAAATCCTATAAATGCTTTAAAAGGAGAAGAGTTACCAGTTTCTACATTCTTAGGATATGAAGATGGAACATTTGAGAATGGAACAACAGCTTTCGAGAAAAGAGGAGTTGCAGTAAACGTTCCTGAGTGGAAATCTGAAAACTGTATCCAGTGTAACCAATGTTCTTATGTTTGTCCACACGCAGTTATAAGACCATTCTTAATGACAGCTGAGGAAAAAGCAGGAGCACCAAACGAGTTAAAAACAAAAGCTCCAATTGGAAAAGGGTTAGAAGGATTAGAGTATAAAATTCAAGTATCTCCATTAGATTGTACAGGATGTGGACTATGTGCTAACGTATGTCCAGCTAAAGAGAAAGCTTTAGTTATGGTACCTATTGGACAAGAGGTTGAAAAAGGAGAGCAAGAAAATGCTGATTACTTATTCAACGAAGTAACATATAAAGATGAGTTTATGCCTAAAACATCAGTAAAAGGATCACAATTTGCACAACCATTATTCGAGTTCCACGGAGCTTGTGGAGGATGTGGAGAAACTCCTTATATTAAAGCAATAACTCAATTATTTGGAGACAGAATGATGATAGCTAACGCTACAGGATGTTCTTCAATTTATGGAGGATCAGCACCATCAACTCCATATACAACAAATAGCTGTGGAGAAGGACCATCATGGGGTAACTCATTATTTGAGGATAACGCAGAGTTTGGATACGGAATGGCAACAGCTGTTGAAACAATGAGAGATAGAATTCAAACAATAATGGAAGAGAACATGGCAAATGTTTCTCCAGAAGTTGCAGCAATGTTTGCTGAGTGGATTGAAAATAGAGCAGATGGAAATAAAACTAAAGAAATTAGAAATAGATTAGTTCCAGCTTTAGAAGCATGTAACTGTGGAGTATCAACAGAAATTTTAGAGTTAAAGCAATATCTTGTTAAAAAATCACAATGGATATTTGGAGGAGACGGATGGGCTTATGACATCGGTTATGGAGGATTAGACCACGTTTTAGCTTCTTCAGATGATGTTAATGTTTTAGTAATGGATACTGAGATTTACTCTAACACAGGAGGACAAGCATCTAAGTCAACTCAAACAGGAGCAGTAGCAAAGTTCGCAGCTGCAGGAAAACCTAATAAGAAGAAAGATTTAGCTGCTATCGCAATGTCTTATGGACATATCTATGTTGCACAAGTATCTATGGGTGCTAACCAAGCTCAATACTTAAAAGCAATAGCTGAAGCTGAGGCGTATCCAGGACCATCATTAATCATAGCTTATGCACCATGTATAAGTCATGGATTAAAGAATGGAATGGGTAACAGTCAACTTGAGATGAAGAGAGCAACTGAGTGTGGATACTGGCCAATATTCAGATATAATCCATTATTAGAGAAGGAAGGAAAGAATCCTCTTCAAATCGATTGTAAAGAACCTAACTGGGATAATTATAACGATTACTTAATGGGAGAAGTTAGATATGCTACATTAGCAAAATCTAAGCCAGAGCATGCAAAAGATTTATTTGCTAAAAATAAATCAGAGTCTCAAAGAAGATGGAGACAATATCAAAGACTTGCATCATTAGACTTCACAGCTGAAGCTAAGTAATTCTTTGAAATTTAGAGATAAGGTAGAAATACCTTATCTCTTTTTTTGTTACAAAACTTTTTTGTAAATTAGCATATAATTTGGTATAATTAAGAGTGAAGAGTAAAAAAGGAAGGGTGAAAAAATGAAAATATCTGTTGCAATGATAACCTTTAATGAAGAAAAAATATTAAGAAAAACTTTAGAATCAGTTAGAGGATTGGCGGATGAAATAGTTATTGTAGACAGTGGGTCAACAGATGCTACAAAGAGTATAGCCGAAGAATTTGGTGCAAAATTTTATACAGAACCTTGGAAAGGTTATGGACCTCAAAGAAATTCAGCTATAGAAAAGTGTAAAAGTGAATGGATTTTAAATATAGATGCAGATGAAGAGATATCAAAAGAGCTGAAAAAAAAGATAGTAGAAATAACATCAAACGCAGATACTAAAAAAGAGATTTTTAAAATAAATAGATTATCAGTTTGTTTTGGAAAAGAGATAAAGTATGGTGGGTGGGGAACATCTTATGCTATAAGATTATTTAAAAAAGGATCTGGAATATTTAATGATAATATGGTTCATGAAGAGTTTAAAACAAATAAAGAGATTTTTAAAATAAAGGAGAATATATATCATCATTCATATTTAACTATGGAAGATTATTTTAATAGATTTAATAGATATACAACAGAAGGTGCAAAGGACTATTATAAAAAAAATAAAAAAGTAAGCATATTAGACATATTAATAAATCCATTATACAAATTTTTGAAAATGTACATCTTTAGATTAGGATTTTTAGATGGTATTGAAGGCTTTGTCATAGCATCAACGAGTTCGATGTATTCTATGATAAAATATTTTAAACTGAGGGAGATGTATAGGAATGGCTCATACTTACAAAAAAATAATAATAGCAAGAACGGATAAAATAGGTGACTTAATTCTATCAATTCCTAGTTTTTTTATGATTAGAAAAATGTATCCAGAAGCTGAAATAACTTTATTAGTGAGGGATTATAATTATAATATAGTAAAAAATCTACCATATATAAATAGAGTTGTTCAAATAGACAGATATAGACAAAAAGAACTTTTAGAGAAAATAAAATATTTTAATGCTGATGTTTTCATAGCATTATATGTTGATAATTTTGTAATGGAACTAGCAAAAGCAAGTAAAGCTAAAATAAAAATAGGACCATTATCAAAAATAAAATCTTTTTTTACATTTAATAAAGGGGTTTTGCAAAAAAGGTCTAAATCAATAAAACATGAAGCAGAATATAATTTAGATTTAATAAAAAAACTTGATAAAAAACTTTTTGAAGATAGAATTGAGATAAATACTCAGATTTTTTTGGATAAAAGTAATTTAGAGGCTGCTGAAAAGTTTTTCAAAGACAATAGTATTGGAGATAAAGCGTTAGTTGTAAATCCTTTCATGGGTGGTTCTGCAAAAAATATAACAGATGAGCAATATGCAGATATATTAAAAGAAGTTATAGATAGAGAAAAAAATGTTGATATAATTGTAACAGCACATATTTCAGATGAAGAGAGAGGGTTAAAACTATTAGAAAAAATAGGAAGAGAAAGAGTATACCTTTTTGCTAATGGAGGAGAACTTTTAAATATAGGAGCAGTAATAAATAAAGCTAAAGTTTATTTTGGTGGCTCAACAGGGCCAACTCATATAGCGGGTTCTTTACAAAAAAGTATAGTAGCTTTATATCCTAAAAAACCAACTCAAAGCCCTAAAAGATGGGGTATTTTTGGAAATGAAGATGTTACATATATAATACCAGATGAAAATGTAAAGGAAAATTATAAGCACAAAGATTTTGATTCTTATAATGAAAATGTCAAAGAAAAAATAGTTCAGGCAATAATAGATAGATTGGAGAGATAAGCGTGAAAATATTAGTAATACATACAGCTTTTATAGGAGATATTGTTTTATCAACACCGTTATTAAAAAGAATAAAAGAGGTATACCCAGAATCAAAAATTACTTATGTAACTACTCCTATTGGTGCCACTATTTTGAGAAATAATCCAAATATAACTGAGATAATAGAATATGATAAAAGAGGAAGTCATTCAGGAGTTAAAGGACTGTTAGCCTTAGGTAGAAGATTGAGATATGAAAATTTCAACTTGGTTCTAACACCTCATAGATATTTAAGAAGTTCTATTTTAGCATGGTTAACAAGATCTCCTAAGAGGGTTGGTTATGATATAGCAAGTGGATCTTGTTTATTCACTGATAAAATAAACTATGATAAGAGTAAACATGAAGTGGATAAATTATTGTCATTTATGGGAGAGGTTCCAGATAATTCAAGGGAAAAATATCCAATAGAGTTGTATCCAAATAAAAAAGATATTGATGTAGTCGATATGATTTGGAGGGAAAATAATTTTAATAATCAAGAGATTATAGCGGTAGCTCCTGGAAGTAAGTGGTTTACAAAAAAGTGGCCTTTAGAATACTTTAATGAAGTAATTGATTTGCTGGTAAAAAATGGAACTAAAGTTGTTGTTATTGGTGGTAGAGATGAGTTACATTTAAATGTAAATGTTCAGCAAGGTGTTTTAGACTTAAGAGGAAAAACAACATTACTAGAATTAGCAGAAGTTTTAAAAAGGGTAAAAATAGTTTTAACAAATGATTCGTCACCAATACACATAGCATCAGCTTTTAAGAGAACATCAATCCTTGCAATTTTTGGACCAACAGTAAAAGAATTTGGGTTTTTCCCATGGAGTGAAAATAGTGAGGTTTTAGAAGTTGAAAATCTTTCTTGTAGACCATGTGCAATACATGGAGGAGATAAGTGTCCAAAAGGTCATTTTAAATGTATGTTAGATATAAAGCCAAAACAAGTCTATGAAAAAATTCTACAAATTTTGAAGAGGGTGTAATGGAAAAAATATTATGTAATGGTGAAGTAGATTTTAATTTAGTTAATAAAATTAAAAGAGAAGAGTTTCAAATTATTAAAAATTTAAAAGATGATGATAGAAGTAAAGTTATATTAATTGATATTGATGGAAATAAATATGTTTATAAAATTCCTAAAGAAAAGAATAATCGTATATGGCAAAGAATAACGTCTCTAATTAGGGGAAGTGAAAGTAAACGAGAATATGAAAATTATTTAAGAATAAAAGAAAATGGTTTTAAAGGACCTATTCCTATAATGTATTGGGAAAGAAAAATTTTTGGAATATGTGTTGATTCATTTTTAGTGAGTTCATATTTATCTGGAAAACCAGCAACTCAAAAAGATTTAAAAATAGTGGAAAAAGAATTGAGAAAAATACATGCTAGAGGTTATTTACATGGAGATTCTCAATTGAGCAATTTTATAGTAGAGAATAATGAAATTTATTTAATAGATGCAAAATTAATGAAAAATAAATATGGAAAAGCAGGGGAGGCATACGAATTTATATATTTAGAAGAAAGTTGTCACAAAGAGATTGATATTTATGATAAAAATACTCTAAGTTATAAATTAGCAAAAAGTTTAAATAGTTACCTGCATTGGATTGGAAGAGTGAAAAAAGCAATTCGAGGAAAGGAAAGATAAATTGAGAGTTTTAATAATAAGACTTAGTTCTATAGGAGATGTGATATTGACTACTCCTGTTTTAAAGGAACTGAAAAAAAAGTATCCAGATATAGTTATAGATTTTTTAGTTATGGAAAATTTTAAAGATGCAATATCAGGATGTCCTTATATAGATAATTTAATTTTATTTAATAAAAAAAAGCATGATGGTTTAAAAAATATGATAGCATTTGGAAAAAAGCTAAAATTAAATAATTATGATTATGTATTTGATTTACATGCTAAAGTGAGATCAAAAGTTATAAGTAGTACAATTGGAAATAAAACATATACGTATAAAAAAAGAAGTTTATTAAAAAGTATTCTAGTTAAAACTAAAGCAATAAAATATAAAGTTGATGATACAATTATTAAAAATTATTTTGGTGCTTTTAAAGTTTTGGGATTGGAGTATAACGGTGAGGATTTAACTTTTAGTTTTGAAAAAAAAGATTTAGAAAAATTAGAAACACTTTGTATAGAATATGACAATGTTCCTATGATAGCCCCAGGAGCTTCAAAGGAAACTAAAAAATGGACTAAAGAAGGGTTTGCACAATTATCAAAACTACTTTATAATAAATATGGGAAGAAACCAATTATAATAGGATCAAATAGTGAATATGAAATGTGTGAGGAGATTAAAAATCTTGCAGATGGATTTGCTATAAATTTAGCTGGAAAATTAACTTTAAAAGAGAGTGGAGCATTGCTTTCGAAAGCTAGATTTTTGGTTACAAATGATTCTGGACCATTTCACATAGCAAGAGGAGTTAAGTGTCCAACTTTTGTTATCTTTGGTCCAACTAGTCCAGGGATGTTTGAATATGATGAAAAAAATGTACTAATCTATTTAAATGAACCTTGTTCACCTTGTAGTTTACATGGTGATAAAATATGCCCACAAAAACATTTTAATTGTATGAAAAAATTAAGTGCAGAAATGGTAATGGAAGTAATAGAAAAAAATGGGAGGTAATTGAATATGGCAAAAAAATCAGTAGATACAACAACAGATAAATCAAAAGCTCTAGAAACTGCGTTAAAACAGATAAGAAAAGATTTTGGAGAAGGATCAATAATGAAACTTGGAGAAAACCAAGGTATGAATATTGAAGTTATTCCAACAGGAAGTATAAATTTAGATTTAGCTCTTGGGTTGGGAGGAGTTCCTAGAGGGAGAATTATAGAAGTATATGGTGCAGAGAGTTCAGGAAAAACAACAATAGCACTACATATAGTAGCTCAAGCACAAAAAATGGGAGGAGTAGCTGCATTTATAGATGCTGAACATGCTTTAGATCCAGTTTATGCAAAAGCTTTAGGTGTAGATGTGGAAGAGTTATTAATTTCACAGCCAGATTTTGGAGAGCAAGCGTTAGAGATTGCAGATATGTTAGTTAGATCAGGGGCAATTGATGTCATAGTTGTTGACTCTGTAGCAGCTTTAGTTCCAAAAGCGGAGATTGATGGAGAGATGTCAGATCAGCAAATGGGACTTCAAGCTAGATTAATGTCAAAAGCTTTAAGAAAATTGACAGGTTCTATAAATAAATCAAAGACAACAATGATATTTATAAATCAAGTTAGAGATAAAATTGGTGGATTTAGTTTTGGACCTCAAACTACTACAACAGGTGGAAAAGCTCTTAAGTTCTACTCTTCAATAAGAATGGAAGTTAAAAGAATTGGAAGTGTAAAACAAGGTGAAGAAGCTATAGGTAATGAAACAGTAGTAAAAGTTACAAAAAATAAGGTAGCTCCTCCGTTTAAAGAAGCTAAATTCCAAATTATGTATGGTAAGGGAATTTCTAGAGTAGGAGAAATTTTAGATATGGCTTTAGATAATGATATAGTTGCAAAATCTGGAGCTTGGTTCAGTTTTGGTGATATTAGACTAGGTCAAGGAAAAGAAAATGTAAAGGCTAGATTAGAAACTGAGCCAGAATTATTAGCAGCGATTGAAGAAAAAATAAACCAACTTCTAGAAAAAAATACAATAGTACTTCATGCATCAGAGGAAGAAGAAATTGAAACTGAAGAGATTACTGAAGAATAAGTATCTTTTTGAAAATGGATTGAGTATAGGACTAAATAATGAAATAGTAAATAAATATGATTTAAAAAGGAGAGAGGAGCTATCTCACGAGGAATACTTACAAGTGTTAGAGTTAGCTGCTCTCTCTGCTTCATATTATTATTTAGCTAAAAGAGACTATACTAAAAAAGAGATATACAATAAATTATTACAAAAATATTGGGAGAAGAATCCAATAATAAAAGTTATAAAAAGATTAGAAGAAGCTGGTTATATTGATGATAAAGAGTTTGCTATATCATATATAAAAAATAAAAAGTGTGGAAAGAAAAAAATAGCATATGATTTAAAATTAAAAGGAATAACTTCTGAAATTATAGAAGAGGCACTAAGTTTTTATGAAGAGGAAGATGAATTGGAAGAGTTATCTAAAGCTTGGGATAAACTGGGAGAAAAAGAGGATCAGAAAAAAATAGCCTCTCTTATGAGAAAAGGGTTTTCATATGGCGATATAAAAAGAGTTATAATCAAAAAAAGGGAGGAAGAATGTTAACATTAATAAAAGTTACATTAGTAGCACTACTAAATTTTATATATTTAACGTTATTTAAAGCTAATAAAATAAAGAAAATGTCCAACGATAAAGCTCCGTTTGCCGCAAGAAAAGAGTTGAAAAAACTTTCTGAAAGAATAGTGAAGGCAGCTCAAATAGATTTAGAAGTAGTATATTTAGATGAGGTTGCATATAAAAAAATGAAGTTAGAGGATGGAATAGTAGTTGTAGCAAATCATGCCAGCAACTTAGATATCCCTGTTATAGTTACAGCTTTAAGTATTCCTGTAGGTTTTGTGGCTAAAAAAGAGATGGAAAATTGGCCTTTTTATTCAATGTGGATGAAAATGAGTAACTGCATATTTTTAGATAGATCTAATCCAAGAGAAGGGATAAAAAGTATAAGAAAAGCAGTGGAAATAGTTAAACAAGGATATCCAACTGTAATTTTTCCAGAAGGTGAAAGAACTTTAACAGGAGAGATAGGAAACTTTAAAAAAGGAAGTTTTAAATTAGCTACAGAAACCAATGGTATTATTTTACCGTTAACAATAGATGGAACCTTTTTTGTTCAAAATAGAAAAAGTATTCTGATGAAGCCAAATAGAAAAGTTAGATTAACTGTAGGAAAACCGATAGATTTGAGAAAAATAAATCAAGAAAATAATAAAAACATTAGTGAGATTGTTCGAGAATTGGTAGTTAAAGAAATGCAATAGAAAAATAAGTAAAAAATAACCACTAAATAAGTATAAAATTAATCGTTAAAAACTTGGGAAAAGTTTGACACTAATTATTATTTATGCTATAATCTCCTTGAAAATTAAGTTGAGCTTAACAGGGCTTAAACGAAAAATATAATTGGAATATATATTATTTATAATCCACTCAGGAGGAATAAAGATGGAAAACTTACAATCTTACTGGTCAGATTTCAAAGGGAACTTATGGAAGAAAGAAATCAATGTTAGAGATTTCATTCAGAACAACTACACACCATATACTGGGGATGAGTCATTCTTAGTTGGAGCTACTGAAAATACAAAAGCTGTTTGGTCAAAGTTAACAGAAATGTTCAAAGAAGAGATTGCAAAAGGTGTTTATGATGCAGAAACTAGAACTCCTCAATCAATAACTACTTATGGACCTGGTTACATTTCAAAGGACAACGAGTCAATCGTAGGACTACAAACAGATGCACCATTAAAGAGAGGAATCTATCCAAAAGGTGGATTAAGAATGGTTGAGAACTCTTTAAATGCATATGGATATGAAATTGATCCAATAACAAAAGAGATTTTTACAAAATATAGAAAAACTCACAATGAAGGAGTTTTCTCAGCATATACAGATGATATGAAGGCTGTAAGAAAATCAGGAATCGTAACTGGATTACCAGATGCTTACGGAAGAGGAAGAATAATCGGAGACTACAGAAGAGTAGCTCTATACGGAGTAGATAGATTAATCGAAGAGAGAAAATTCGAATTAAAGAAGGCTGAAGCTCCAGAATTAACTGAAGAAATCATCAGAAAAAGAGAAGAAATAACAGAGCAAATTGGTGCGTTAAAAGCATTTGTTAAAATGTGTGCTTCTTACGGATTTGACGTAACTAAGCCAGCTACAAACGCAAAAGAAGCTGTACAATGGGTATACTTTGCATACTTAGCAGCTACAAAAGATCAAGATGGAGCAGCAATGTCAGTTGGAAGAACTGCAACATTCTTAGATATCTATATTGAGAAAGATTTAGCAAAAGGATTAATCACTGAGACTGAAGCTCAGGATTTAATTGATCAATTTATCATAAAATTAAGAATTATCAGATTCTTAAGAACTCCAGAGTACAATGATTTATTCTCAGGAGATCCAACTTGGGTAACTGAAGCTTTAGGAGGAGAAGGAGTAGATGGAAGAACTTTAGTTTCTAAAACAGCGTTCAGATATTTAAATACTCTTTATAACTTAGGACCAGCTCCAGAACCAAACTTAACAGTATTATGGTCACAAAAATCTCCAGCAAACTGGAAGAGTTTCTGTGCTAAAGTTTCAATAGATACATCAGCAATCCAATACGAGAATGATGATTTAATGAGACCTGAGTTAGGAGACGACTATGGAATCGCATGTTGTGTTTCTCCAATGAAAATAGGAAAGCAAATGCAATTCTTCGGAGCTAGAGTAAACTTACCAAAAGCTTTATTATACACTATTAATGGTGGAAGAGATGAAAAATCAGGAGCACAAGTAGCACCGAAATTTGAAGGAATTACTTCCGAGTATTTAGATTTTGATGAAGTAATGGAAAAATATGACTTAATGTTAAAATGGTTAGCAGGAGTATATATCAACGCTCTAAAAGTTATCCACTACATGCACGATAAATATTCTTATGAGGCATTTGAAATGGCTCTTCATGATGTAGAAGTTTTAAGAACTCAAGCATCAGGAATCGCTGGATTATCAATTGTTGCTGACTCATTAGCAGCTATTAGAGATGCAAAAGTAAGAGTAATCAGAGATGAGAGAGGAATTGCTGTTGACTTCGTAAGAGAAGGAGAATATGTAGCATTCGGAAACAACGATGATAATACAGATAAATTAGCAGTTGAAGTAATGGAGAAATTCATGAACTACATCAGAACTCATGAAACTTACAGAAACTCAAAAGCTACACAATCAATCTTAACAATTACTTCAAACGTAGTTTATGGAAAGAAAACAGGAACTACTCCTTGTGGAAGACCAGCAGGAACTCCATTCTCTCCAGGAGCTAACCCAATGAACGGAAGAGATACAAGAGGAGCAGTAGCAGCACTTGCTTCAGTAGCTAAGTTACCATTCCACCATGCAGAAGATGGAATTTCTTACACATTCGCTATAACTCCAGGAGCTTTAGGAAAAACTAGAGAAGAAAGAGTAGCTAACTTAGTAGGATTAATGGATGGATACTTCTCAGCTGATGGAGGACAACACTTAAATGTTAACGTATTTGATAGAGCGTTATTAGAGGATGCAATGGCTAACCCTGAGAAGTACCCTCAATTAACAATCAGAGTATCTGGATATGCAGTTAACTTTGTAAGATTAACAAAAGAGCAACAATTAGACGTTATTTCAAGAACAATTAACGGAAATATGTAATAAAAAAGGATGTGCTAAGAAATGAAAAAGGGATTTATTCACTCACACGAGAGTTTTGGAACTGTAGATGGACCAGGTATTAGATATGTGGTGTTTACACAGGGGTGTCCTTTAAGATGTAAATATTGTCATAACTGTGATACTTGGAAAAGAGAGGATGCAAAATTCTTGGAAACTCCTGAACAAACTTTCTTAGAGATCTGTAGATATAAAAACTTTATTAAAACAGGAGGGGTAACGGTGACAGGTGGCGATCCGTTAACTCAACCTGAATATGTAAAGGAGCTATTGAGACTTTGTAAGCAGGAAGGTATACATACAGCAATTGATACTTCAGGGTATTTATTTAATGATAAGGTTAAAGAAGCTTTGGAGTATACAGATCTTGTTTTACTAGATATAAAGTCAATTGATCCAGTACAATATAAAGAGTTAACTGGTGTTGAATTAGAACCAACACTTCAGTTTGCAAAGTATTTAAAGGAGATAGGGAAACCAATGTGGGTAAGACATGTTGTAGTACCTGGAATCACTGATAATGATGAATTATTAGAAAAATTAGCTGATTACTTAAAAGATTTTGATAATCTTGAAAAAGTAGAAGTTTTACCATACCATTCATTAGGTGAATATAAATGGCAAAAGATTGGAATGGATTATCCTTTAAAAGGAGTTGAACAGCTTTCAGCTGAGAGATTTGAAAATGCAAAGAACATATTTAAAAGTAGAGGTTTATCAGTTAAATAATAAAGTTTTGGCTACCTTAGAACATAAAAGTTCTAAGGTAGTTTTTTATATATTTTAATAAAAAATATGATATAATTAAGGAAAAGTATAAAAGGAGAAATCAATGATTATATTAGGAATAGAAACATCTTGCGATGAAACATCGATAGCTGTTTTAAAAGATGGGAAAGAAGTTTTATCTAATACTATTTCTTCTCAAATAGATATACATAAAGAGTATGGAGGGGTGGTTCCTGAAATTGCTTCAAGACACCATATTAAAAATATAGCTACAATTTTAGAAGAGAGTTTAGAAGAAGCTAAAATAACAATGGATGATGTAGATTATATAGCTGTAACATATGCACCTGGATTAATAGGAGCACTGCTTGTGGGAATATCTTTTGCAAAAGGATTGGCATATGGACATGACATTCCTTTAATTCCAGTTCATCATATAAAAGCTCATATTTATGGTAACTTTATTGAGCATAGTATAGAATTACCATGTATAGCCCTAGTGGTATCTGGTGGACATACAAATATAGTATATATAGATGAAAAACATAATTTTATAAATTTAGGTGCAACTTTAGATGATGCAGTTGGAGAAAGTTATGATAAAGTAGCAAGAGTTATGGGAATTGGATATCCAGGTGGACCAATTGTAGATAAGCTTTATTATAAGGGAAATAAAGATGCTTTAAAAATACCAGAACCTAAAGTAGATGGATATGATTTTAGTTTTTCAGGAATTAAAACATCAGTTATAAACGCTGTGAATAAAGCTAGAATGAAGGGAGAAGAGTTTAAACCTGAAGATTTATCAGCTTCATTCCAAGAGAGAGTAGTAGATATACTTTGTAAGAAAACATTAAAAGCTGCTCAAGATAAAGGGGTTAAACAAATTGTAATAGCGGGTGGAGTTGCAGCAAACTCTTTATTAAGAAGTGAACTGAGTGCAAGAGCAAGTAGGATAGGAATAAAAGTAAACTATCCATCTATGACGTATTGCACTGATAACGCAGCAATGATAGCTGAAGCGGCATATTATAAATTGAAATATGGAAAAGAGCCTATTTTTGCAGATTTAACATTAAATGGAAAAGCAACATTAGATATAATGAAAGATTAAAAATACCCCAAATTTTGGGGTATTTTAAATTTTATGGTATAATTTTAGTGCAATAAAATAGAGTTATGATGACTCCCTCTACGAGGTATTTGACATTGAAAAACTCTTGAAAATATGGTAAAATTTTTAGATAGCAAAGTGTAATTTTGGAGGTAAAATGAAGATATATATTGCTCCTTTAGCAGGAGTTACAGACTATACATTTAGAGGAATTTTAGATGATTATAAACCAGATTTGATGTTTACAGAGATGGTTAGTATAAATGCATTAGAGATGGAAAACGAAAAGACTTTAAATCAAATTTTAAGAATAAGAGATGGTGAGGCTGTTCAAATCTTTGGTAAAGATGTGGAGAAGATGGTTTATAGTGCAAAGTATATAACAGAAAAATTAGGTGTAAAACATATAGATGTAAACGCAGGGTGTCCAGTGAATAAGATTATAAAAAATGGATATGGTGCAGCTTTATTAGAAGATCCTGATCAAATAAAAAGAATATTATGTGAAATAAGAGAAGCTATACCTGAGGATGTAGATTTATCTTTAAAAACTAGAGTAGGTTATAAAGGGTTAAAGCAACATAAACTAGTAGGTAAAATAGCTGAAGAAGCTGGATGTAAACACATCACAATCCATGGAAGAACAAGGGAGCAGATGTACAGTGGAACTGCAAATTGGGATCTTATAAAAGAAGTAAAAGAAAGCGTTAATATAGAGGTTATTGGAAATGGAGACATATTTACAGCTGAAGACGCTTACGAAAGAGTGAAGCATTCAGGAGTAGATGGAATAATGTTAGCCAGAGGAATATGTGGAAATCCATGGCTAATAAAGCAGATTAGAGAAAAGTTTGAAACAGGAGAGGTTATAACAGAAGTTACTCCAGAGATGAGATTAGACATGGCAATAAGACATGCACTTCAAGGGAAATTAGACAATCCAAATAAAAAGTTTTTATTTGAGCTTAGAAAACATCTTTGTTGGTATTTAAAAGGAATAAGAAATGGAGCGGCATTAAAGGGAGCGATAAATCAGATAGAAAGCTACGATGAGTTAATAGCACTATTAGAAAAAGCTAAGGAAAATTTAAAATAAAGGGACGTGATTTTTTGTCAGTAGATACACCATTAATGAGTCAATATAAAGAGATAAAAAAAGAAAATCAAGATAATATCCTATTTTTTAGGTTAGGGGATTTTTATGAGATGTTTTTTGAAGATGCAGTTATAGCTTCTAGAGAGCTTGGTTTAACATTAACAAGTAGAAATAAAGAAAAAGGAATAGAAGTTCCACTGGCGGGAATACCCTATCACTCTTCAGCTGGGTATATAGGTAAACTTGTAGCTAAAGGTTATAAAGTAGCGATATGTGAGCAAGTAGAAGATCCAAAAGCAACTAAAGGAATTGTAAAAAGAGAGGTTGTAAGAGTAATAACTCCTGGAACAATAATAGATACTGAATATTTAGATGAAAAAAGCAATAATTATTTGATGGGAATTGTTGTAAAAAAAGAAACGATAGGTTTAACATATATAGATATAACAACGGGAGAATTTGTAACCAGTGAGAAAAAGAAAACAGAAGATTACGTGTACAGAATATTAGGAGAAATAAATAAAATATCTCCGAGAGAAGTTTTGATAGATGAAAATTCGTATGTAGATTTAGAAAAGGAATTAAAACAATTTGCTCAATTAAATAAAATAAATATTAGTTCTTATTTAAAAGTAAAAAAAAGCGAAGAGTTTTTAAAAAAATATTTTAAAGTTATCTCTTTAGATAGTTTTGGTTTGAATAATAAAGTTGGAGCTATTGAAGCTGCTGCAATGGTTTTAGAATATGTATTAGAGTTACAAAAAGGAAATGAAATTCCTGTAGATAAGATAGTTTATACAGGAAGCGAAAATATAATGGAGTTAAATCTTACAACACAAAGAAATTTAGATGTTGTAGCATCAAATAGAGAAAATGGTGTTCTAGGAACTTTACAATGGATTTTAGATAGCTGTAGAAGTTCTATGGGAAGTAGATTATTAAAACATTTTTTAAAAAATCCTTCAACTTCAAAAGATGTAATTCTTGAAAGACAGGAAGATATCGAGTTTTTTTATAAAGGGGTTCTTTTAAGAGAAGAGGTAAGAGAAAGACTAAAAGATATATATGATATAGAAAGAATAATTGGAAAATTAGTTTTAGGAAATGAAAATGCAAGAGATTTAGTAGCTTTAAAAAAATCGATATTAAATAGCTTAGAGATATATAAAACTCTAAAGGGTAATCCTATTTTTGAGATAGCTTTAGATGAATTAATTGAAATATATAACTTAATAGAAAGTAGTATAAAAGATGAGGTTCCATTTTCTATTAGAGAAGGTGGAATGATAAAAAATGGTTACAATGCTGAGTTAGATGAACTGCACAATATATCAAATAATGGAAAAGATACAATTTTAGAGATTGAAAATAGAGAAAGAGAAAGAACAGGAATAAAAGGTTTAAAAATAAAATACAATAAAGTGTTTGGATATTTTATAGAAGTAACTAAAGCTAATATCCACTTAGTTCCTGCTGATTATATAAGAAAGCAAACTTTAGCTAATGCAGAGAGATATATTGTTGAAGATTTAAAAATTTATGAAGAAAAAGTTCTAAACGCTAAAGATAAAATAGAAAATTTAGAGTACCATCTTTTTAAAGAGATTTCTGAGAAAATAAAAAACTTTAGAAGTATACTTCATGAATTAGCATATAAGTTATCGTATTTAGATGTTGTAACAAATTTTGCACATATAGCAACAAAGAATGGTTATATAAAGCCTGAGATAACAACAGAGGGAGATATAGAAATAATAGGAGGAAGACATCCTATTGTAGAGCAATTAGTAGGAAGAGAAAATTTTGTTAAAAATAGTATCGTTTTAAATAATGATAAAAATTTAATAATTTTAACAGGACCAAATATGTCAGGAAAATCTACATATATGAAGCAAGTTGCATTAATTTTAATTATGGCACATATGGGTTGTTATGTTCCAGCAGAATATGCTAAAATAGGAATTGTAGATAAAATTTTTACAAGAATAGGAGCTAGCGACGATTTGGTTACTGGGCAATCAACATTTATGTTAGAGATGAGTGAAGTTGCTAATATCGTTAATAGTTCTACTAAAAATTCCTTTATTATATTAGATGAAATAGGAAGAGGAACATCAACATTTGATGGAATCTCAATTGCAACAGCAATAACAGAGTATATTCATGATAATATTCAAGCTAAAACAATTTTTGCAACACATTACCACGAATTGACTCAACTAGAATCAAAGCTAAATAAATCTGCAAACTTTAGAATAGAAGTTAAAGAGGATGAAAAAGAGATTCTATTTTTAAGAGAGATTGTAAAAGGTGGAGCAGATAAATCTTATGGAATAGAAGTTGCAAGACTAGCGGGATTACCAAAAGAAATCCTAGATAGAGCAAAAGAGATGCTAAGAGTTTTAGAAAATAGAAAAATGATAATAGAAAGAAAAGTAAAAAAAGAACAATTGATATTATTTGGAGAGTTTGAACCTGAAATAAAAGAGGAACCTATAAAAAAAGAAGAAGAGAATATTATACAGCTAGAAAATGAGGAAAAAATAGTATTACGTCTTTTAAGAGAGGCTGAACTGGATAAAATGACACCACTTGATGCCTTTTTAAAGTTAAATGAATTGAAACGTATTTTAAACTAGGAGGGCGGTATGAATAAAAAGAAAATAGCCTATAGAGTTATTATAGTGGCGGTATTGGTTTTAGGATATTTCAATTATTTCGGTAATGAGAAGAAAATAGAAAAAAAAGAAGAGGTAGTGGAAACTACTGGAGCTATTTATGATACTGATGGGTATCATATTGAAGCTGATAAACAGAAAGATTTTTTAAAGACTAATGAAACAACTTTTGAAAAAGCAAAAGCTATAATTGATGGAATGGTTCTAACTGGAGATAATGCTTTTTTAGATGCAGGAAAAAATTTGTTGTTAAAATCTAATATTCTGGGGAAAAGTTTAAATGGATGGGAGTTTGAAACTCAAGAAGCTAAGTATAATAAAGAAAATGGAGAGGTAGAATCTACGATAGGTGTTACAGCAATTAATAAAGCTGAGGGGATTGAGGTATCAGGGAAAAATTTTAAAAGTGATACTAAAATGGAAAATGTAGTTTTATCTGGAGATGTAAAATTTAAAACTAAAAATATGACATTATCAGCTGAGAATGCAAAATATAATGACAAGGATAAGGTTATAAATATAGAGGGGAATTCATTTTTATCTGGATCAAATTTTGGAAGTGAATCTGGGATACTAAGTGGAAACTTTAAAGGATTAAAATATGATACGAAAACAAATGTTTTAACTACTTCGAACTCATTTATGTTAGATTATAATGGTATTAAATTATATGGTGATGATTTAGTATTAAACGATAAGACAGAATCTTTTAAAATAAGTAAAAATGTATATGTACTAGCTGATGGTTATAAAATAGATATGGAAAGTATCACTTCAGACGGTGGAGATAATATTAATTTTAATGGAAAAATATTAGGAACTAACGGAGTATATTCTTTTAAAGGTGATGATGGAGTATACAATAAAGTCACTAGAAAATTTGTTTTAAAAGGTAATGTTCAAGGTAGCGATAAAAATGGCGGAAAACTTTTAACAGATATGGCAATATATGCAATAGATACAAAAGAGTTAGAATTGATTAGCGACAAAAATGTAGAATACACAAGTCCAGAAAATAAAATTTTAACAAAAAATTTGATCTATTTAACAGAAACAGGCGAACTATATTTAAAAGATGGATATACATATTTTAGTGAAAAATATAATAGTAAAGGAGAGAATTTCTTTTACAATAAAATTACAGGTAAAGGTTATGTATTGAAAGGAAGTATAAAAAATAATGTAGAAAATCAATATGCTTCAGGAAATAGAGTTGATTTCGATAGACAAGAGGATAGTTATTTAGTTGATGGAGATGCCTATTTTGAAAATGATAGCTATATTTTTGAAAGTCAAAAAATAGATTATTTAGGAAAAAAAGGTTATGTGTATTTACCGAATAAATATGTTTTAAAAAGAAAAAAGGAAAAGGATACTTTTGAAGGGTTAAAAGGAGAGTATAATTTAACAACTGAGGTATTTAAATCTTTTGGTCAATTTAAGTATGTAAGTACAGATAATGTTGTTGAAGGAGTAAATTTAGATTTTAATCAGAAAACAGGAGTAGGTTTAGTTGAAAAAGATTTAGTGGCTTTTGATAAAAAAGGTGAGACTAAAATAATATCAACGAGTGGTGAGTTTAAAGAAAACGAGTTTGTAAAAATAAAAGACAAAGTAGTTTTAAAAAGTGGAGATATAATAGCCAATGCTAATTCAGCAGACTATCAGATAAAAGATCAAAAAATATACATTCCAGGTGAGATTATATTTGAAGACACTGTTAAAAAAAGTTCTGGAAAAATGTATAACGGAGTGTACGAAACTGATAAAAAAGTATTCACTGGTGAAAAATTTAATGGAAAAGATGTGAAGAATACCTTAAAAAGTGATATAATAAAGTACTTTACTTCTCAAGGGAATTTTGTTTTAGAAAAGAATGCAGAAATTAAAGACGAAAAAACGACTTTAAAAGGAGATCAGTTAGAGTACAATAAAAATACAGAAATAGCAAAATCTCCAAAAGCTTTTGAAATAAAATATGGCGATTATGATATATTTGGGAATAGTGGAACTTTAGATAAAAAAACAAGTCATCTAACAGGGAGTAATGTATTAATAAAATCAAAATTAAATGAAGAGTTTAAAGGAGATCGTGTAGATGGAACTTTAGATAATATGAATTTAGATTTTATTGGAAATGTTTCTGGGAGAATCTATCAAGATGGGGTACCTGTAGAGTTTAAAGGAGATTTTGTAAGAGCGTACTTTAAAAAAGATGCTCAAGGTAAAAATCAAATTCAAAGGGTCGAGATTAGAAAGAATGCAATGGTTCAGAAAGAGGGGACAACTCTTTATTCAGATTACTTAGAGATACAACCAGAAAAAAAATTAGTTTTTGGAAAAGATAATACTAAAGCAGTTTTAAAAGATAAAGATGGAGTAGTAACAACGGTTACATCAAATATGATGACAGGAAATCTAAATACAGAGATTGTTGATTTAGTTGGAAAAGTAGTAATTGTTAGAAAAGATAAAGATAAAACTTTAAATGCAACATCAACAAAAGCTAAAATAAAAAATAAAGATAACATAATTGAATTAAGAGAGAATGTTGTTGTTGACGATGGTGAATCTGTAATAACATCTGATGAAGCAGATTATAATACAAAAACTAACAAAATAAAAGCTAGAGGAAATGTGTTTATAGATTATAAGACAAATGAGAAGAAAAGTGTAACAAATGCAAATGAAATAAATTCAGGATATAATAAAATCTTAAAAAAATAAGGAGAATCTATGAGAAGTATAGTTGCTCAAGGATTATGTAAAAGTTATAAAAAAAGACAAGTAGTTAAAGATGTGAGTTTAGAAGTAAAAAAAGGCGAAATTGTTGGTCTTTTAGGACCTAACGGAGCGGGAAAAACTACAACATTTTACATGATAACTGGAATAGTTAAGCCTGAAAAGGGTCAAGTTTTTATTAATGAAGTAGATATAACAGAGTATCCAATGTATAAAAGAGCAGATATGGGAATTGGATATCTTGCACAAGAACCATCAATTTTTAGAAATCTTTCTGTTGAAGATAATATATTAGCTATATTAGAGATGAAAGGACTACCAAAAGATGAGCAAGTAAAAAAAATGCAAGAATTACTGGAGGAGTTTAAATTGACACACGTAGCAAAGTCAATGGGATATTCTCTTTCTGGTGGAGAAAGAAGAAGAGTTGAAATAGCTAGAACAATAGCTAATGATCCAGATTTTATATTGCTAGATGAACCATTTGCTGGAGTTGATCCTATAGCTGTAGAGGATATACAACAGATAATAAAATATTTAAAACAAAGAGGACTAGGAATACTAATAACAGATCACTCAGTAAGAGAAACATTGTCTATAACTGAGAAAGCATATATAATGGCTAATGGAAAAGTATTAATAAGTGGAACTCCTGAAGAAATAGCTTCTAACCCGATGGCGAAGAAAGTATATTTAGGAGAAAACTTTAAATTAGATTAAATAAATTTTAAAAATATAGTGGAGGAAACAATAAGATGTTAACAGGTAACGAAATTAGAAGCAAATTTATAGAATTTTTCGAAAAGAAAAATCATAAGCACTTTGAAAGTGCATCACTTATTCCAGATGATCCAACTCTTTTATTAACAGTTGCTGGAATGGTTCCGTTTAAGCCATACTTTTTAGGACAAAAAGAGGCTCCAACACCAAGAGTAACAACTTATCAAAAATGTATCAGAACTAATGACTTAGAAAATGTTGGAAGAACAGCTAGACACCACACTTTTTTTGAAATGTTAGGAAACTTCTCTTTTGGTGATTATTTTAGAGAGGAAGCAATAATTTGGTCATGGGAATTTATAACGGAAGTTTTAAAATTAGATAAAGATAAATTATGGGTTTCAGTATTTACTACAGATGATGAAGCAGAAAAAATTTGGATTGAAAAATGTAATTTTCCAAAAGAAAGAATCGTAAGAATGGGGGAGTCTGAGAACTGGTGGGCAGCAGGACCAACAGGTTCATGTGGACCATGTTCAGAGATTCACGTGGATTTAGGACCAGCTTATGGAGGAGATGAAAATTCTAAATTAGGAGATGAAGGAACAGATAATAGATTTATTGAAATTTGGAATTTAGTTTTCACTGAGTGGAATAGAATGGAAGATGGATCATTACAACCACTTCCAAAGAAAAATATTGATACAGGAGCTGGACTTGAAAGAGTAGCAGCAATGGTACAAGGAAAATCGAATAACTTTGAAACAGACTTATTATTTCCAATTGTTGAAGAAGCTGGAAGACTTACAAATACAAAATATGGAACAGAAGCTGAAAAAGATTTCTCATTAAAAGTAATAACAGATCATGCAAGAGCAGTTACTTTCTTAGTTAATGATGGAGTTATACCATCTAACGAAGGAAGAGGATATGTTTTAAGAAGAATTTTAAGAAGAGCGGTAAGACATGGAAGACTTCTTGGAAGAAAAGAGTTATTTATGTATGAAATGGTAGATAAAGTTGTAGATATAATGGAAGAAGCGTATCCTGAATTAAGAAAAAATATAGAGCATATTAAGAAGGTTGTAAAGATTGAGGAGGAAAAGTTCTCAAATACTTTAGATCAAGGTATGCAATTAGTTATGAATGAAATAGAGATAGCAAAGTCAAAAGGTGAAACAAAATTATCTGGAGATATAACGTTTAAACTTTATGATACTTATGGATTCCCTTATGAATTAACAGAAGAGATTTGTGAAGAAAATGGAATTGAAGTTTCAAAAGATGAGTTCCTAGAAAAAATGGAAGAGCAAAGAGAGAAAGCTAGATCAGCAAGAGCAGTTGTTATGGAAAAAGGACAAGATAGCTTTATAGAGGAGTTCTATGATAAACATGGAAAAACAGAGTTTACAGGATACTGTGACTTAATGACTCCTGCAACTCTTTTAAGTGCAAGAGAGCTAGAAAACGGTAAGTATGCTCTTATCTTTGATCAGACACCATTCTATGCAGAATCTGGAGGACAAGAGGGCGATCAAGGTATTATAGAGGGAGAAAACTTAGTAGCAAAAGTATTAGATGTTCAAAAACAAAAAGAGATTTATACTCACATAGTTGAAATTGAAAGTGGGCTAGAGGAATTAGTAGAAGGTACATTATTAAATTTAACTGTAGATCCAGTTAGAAGAGAAGAGATTGCAAAAAATCATACAGCGACTCATTTATTACATCAAGCTTTGAAAGATGTATTAGGTACACATGTACAGCAAGCAGGATCATCATGTGGAGCAGAAAGATTAAGATTTGACTTTAATCACTATGAAGCTTTAACAGCAGAGGAGATTGAAAAAGTTGAAAAAGCAGTAAATGAAAGAGTGTTTATGGCTACATCTGTAAATGCTGAAGTAATGTCTATGGATGATGCAAAAGCAAAAGGAGCAACAGCTTTATTTGGAGATAAATATGGAGATGAAGTAAGAGTTGTTTCAATAGGGGATTATTCAATGGAACTTTGTGGAGGAACTCACATAAGTAACATTGGGAGAATAGGAATCTTTAAAATTGTTTCAGAAGCTGGAGTTGCAGCTGGAGTTAGAAGAATAGAAGCTCAAACTAGTTATAAAGCGTATTTAGCAGTTTTAGAGATGGAAAAAACTATGAAAAGAGTTGCTAAAAACTTAAAAACTGATTTACATAAAATTGAAGAAAGATCAGAAAAAGTAGTTGAAGAAACAAGAGAGTTATCAAAAGAAGTTGAAACTTTAAAAGCTAAAGTAGCATCATTTGAAGCAAACTCATTATTTGATGAGATTGAAGAAATAAATGGAGTTAAAGTTTTAGTAAAAGGCTTTAAAGATAAAGAGGCAGATTCGTTAAGAGAGATTGTAGATAAGGCAAAAGATAAGTTAGGAAGTTGTGTTATCGCATTAGGATCAGATAACGAAAAAGCTATATTTGCTATTGGAGTTACAAAAGATTTAATTGGAAAAGTTAAAGCTGGAGACTTAGTAAGAGAGGCTGCTAAGATAGCTGAAGGAAATGGTGGAGGAAGACCTGACTTTGCACAAGCTGGAGGAAAGAATGGAGCAAAAGTTAAGGAAGCACTGTCTGCTGTAAAGGAGATTTTAGCGAAATCATTATAATTGGAGGAAGATAATTATGTATAAAAGGTATCTTTCTTTAGATGTAGGAGATGTAAGAATAGGAGTGGCAAAATCGGATTTAATGGGAATGGTTGCCGCTCCCTTAGAAGTAATAGATAGAAGAAAGACTAAAGCTGTAAAAAGAATTGCTGAGCTGTGTAGACAAGAAAATACTAAATCGATAGTTATAGGAATACCTAAAAGTTTAGATGGAACAGAAAAACGTCAAGCAGAAAAAGTAAGAGAATTTATGGAGAAACTAAATAAGTCTATTGAAGGATTAGAGTTTTTTGAAATAGACGAAAGACTTTCCACTGTTTCAGCAGATAGAATGTTAAACGAAACAAATTTAAGGGGAGCCAAAGAAAAAAGAAAAGTGGTTGATAAGGTAGCAGCAGCTATTATACTACAGACTTTCTTAGACATGAAAAAATAACTAAGTGGAGGCTAGCATGAATTTTAAGGGGATGACAAAATTATTTTTTGTATTAGTTATACTAGTGTGTTCTTGGTGGTTAGCAGTTATGAAGCCAACAAAACTAGGACTAGACTTAAAAGGTGGGGTTTATGTAGTTTTACAAGCTCAACCAGAAAATGGGACAGAGCTAGATGATGATGCTATGAATAGACTTATAGAAGTTTTAGACAGAAGAATAAATGGTCTTGGAGTAGCAGAATCAGTTGTACAAAGGGCAGGAATGGATAGAGTTATTATAGAATTACCAGGAATTACAAACTCAGAGGATGCAGTAAAGATGATTGGAAAAACAGCTTTATTGGAGTTTAAAATAATGAATGACGACGGTTCTTTAGGTGAGACACTGTTAACAGGTGGAGCATTAAAGAAAGCAGAAGTTTCATATGATAACTTAGGAAGACCTCAAATTCAATTTGAAATGAGTATAGAGGGAGCAAAAGAGTTTGCTAGAATAACTAGAGAAAATATTGGAAAAAGGTTAGCTATAACACTTGATGGAGAAGTTCAAACAGCACCATCGATTAACAGTGAAATTCCAAGTGGAAATGGAGTTATAACAGGAAGTTACACTCCAGATGAAGCTAAAAAAACAGCAACATTATTAAATGCAGGAGCGTTACCAGTTAAAGCTGAAATAATTGAAACAAGAATTGTTGGAGCATCTTTAGGAGATGAGTCAATAGCTCAGAGTAAAACTGCAGCTATGGTAGCAGTTGGATTAATTGCAACATTCATGTTAATTATGTATAGACTGCCTGGATTTGTAGCAGATTTAGCATTATTAAGTTTTGGACTTGTGATGTTTGCAATGTTGAACTTTATTGATGCAACATTAACATTACCAGGAATAGCAGGTATGATATTATCTGCAGGTATGGCGGTTGATGCCAATGTAATCATATTTGAAAGAATAAAAGATGAATTAAAACTAGGAAGTACAATCAATGGTGCTATAAAGCTTGGATTTAGTAAAGGAATAGCTTCGATTATAGATTCTAACGTTACAACATTATTAACAGCTTTAGTACTATTTATGTTTGGAACAGGAACTGTAAAAGGATTTGCAGTAACTTTAACAATTGGAACTGTAGCATCAATGCTTACAGCAATTTTCATAACAAAGGTTCTGTTAACAACAACAGTGGATTTATTTAAAATAAAAAGAACAGAGTTCTTCGGTGTGAAAAGGGGGTAAGTAAATGTATATTGAGGTAATAAAGCACAGTAAAAAATGGATAACATTATCAACAATATCTTTTATAATATTCCTAGGAATGTTTTTAGTAAAAGGATTGAACTATGGAATAGATTTTACAGGTGGAAATTTAATTCAGCTAAATTATACTAATAATATAACATTAACAGATATAAATAGAGAGCTAGATGTGTTAGCAGTTGAGATTCCACAACTTTCGTCAACTGCAAGAAAAGTACAAGTTTCTCAAGCCGATAATAACGTTATCATTAGAACTGCTGAAATGAGTGATGGAGAAACAGAAAAATTATTAACAAATCTTCAAACATTAGGAGATTATAAATTAGAAAGAGCTGAAAAAGTAGGAGCAACAATAGGTGAAGAGCTAAAAACATCAGCAATCTATGCTCTTACAATTGGTGGATTATTAATAGTTTTATATATAACAATGAGATATGAATTTAAATTTGCAATAGCTGGAATTTTAACATTATTACATGACGTTACTGCAGCTTTGGGAGTTATAGCATTGTTGGGATATGAGGTTGATACACCATTTATAGCGGCTATTCTAACAATATTAGGATACTCTATCAACGATACAATTATAATATATGATAGAATCAGAGAGAGTTTACGAAAAAAATCAGATTTAACTTTTGGAGAAGTACTAAATAAAAGTTTAAATCAAGTTTTAGTGAGATCAATTAATACTTCAGTTACAACATTATTAGCATTAGTTGCAATATTAGTTTTTGGTGGAGATAGTTTAAGAACATTTACAACAACACTTTTAGTGGGAATTGGAGTGGGAACTTACTCATCAATATATATTTCAACACCTTTAGTGTATCTTTTTGAAAAGAAAAGAGATGATAAGTATGAACCTAAAAAAGATGACGATGATGATAATTCACATCCTGAAGAAAAAATTGTAGTATAACAAAAAAGCCACCTGAAAAAGGTGGCTTAATCTACTTAATAAGAGTTGGAGGAAAAAATGAGAACGTGGGCAGAGATAGATCTAGATAACTTAGAATACAACATAAAAAAAATAAAAGAACTATCTCATGACAGAGACATAATGGCCATTATAAAAGCAGATGCCTATGGAATGGGAGCAGTCACAATAGCAAAAGAACTTTCAAAAATGGGGGTAAAAATATTTGGAGTTTCATCTCTAGAAGAGGGGATAGAACTAAGGAATAACGACATTGATGATGAGATTTTAATCTTAGCGGGAATTTTTAACGAAGAGTTAGAAGAAGCAGAGAAAAAAAATCTACAGGTTACTTTGACTGATCTTTCTCAAATAAAATATATTAATGAAAAGGGACTTTCCTTAAAAGTACATATAAAAGTAGATACAGGAATGGGTAGAGTTGGGTTTACAGTGGAGGAAGGAAAAGCGGCTATAGACATATGTAGGGAAAAAAATATAGAAGTAGTTGGAGTTTATTCACACTTATCAGTATCAGATGAATCAGATGAAGAATCAATAAGCTATACAAAAAAGCAGTTAGAAAAATTTAGAGATTTTGAAAAGTTAGAAGAGATAAAATATATCCATATTCTTAATAGTGGAGGGATATTAAAATTTTCTGAAATTCCTCAAAGTAATTTAGTTAGAGCTGGAATAATTATGTATGGTGTTTATGGAGAGGGAGTTATAGAAAATTTAAAAAGAGTTTTCACTTTAAAAAGTAGAATACTTTTTTTAAAAGAGCTAAAAGAGGATATAGATATATCTTATGGAAGAGTAGGTAAAGGATATAAAAACGATTTAATTGCAACAATAACAGTTGGATACGCAGATGGTTTCAGAAGAGAACTTTCAAATAAGGGGACAATTGAAATTCATGGCGTTCCTTGTAAAATAGTGGGGAAGGTTTGTATGGATATGCTTATGGTAAGAATACCAGACGAACTAAAAGGTAAAGTAAAAGCAGGAGATGAAGTAACTGTAATGGGAGAGGACATTTTTGATAAATCAATAATGGTAGGTTCTTCTATTTATGAGTTATTTACTGGACTAAGTAGAAGGGTTAGCAGAGTTTATTTAAAACATGGAAAGCCATACTTAGTGAATAGCTTAATAGGAAAATTATAAAGGAGAGTTTAATGGCAAAAGTAATATTAGAATCAGGAAAAGAGAAGAAAATTAGGAATTTTTATCCAAATGTATTTAAAGATGAGATAAAAGATATTTTAGGAGATGTTTCTAACGGAGATATAGTTGAAGTTTGTACTACAGATGGAGAGCTTGTAGCAAAAGGATATGTGGCAGAATCAACAAACGCATTTGTTAGAGTTTTAACAACAAAAGATATACCAGTTGATAAAACATTAATATTAGAAAAAATAAAAAGAGCTTACGAAAAGAGAAAGCATATTTTAGCAGAAACTAATTGTGTTAGAGCTTTTTATTCTGAAGCAGATGGAATTCCAGGATTAATAATTGATAAATTTGATAAATATGTGTCAGTACAATTCAGAAATTCAGGATTGGAAGTAGCTTTCAGACAAGAGATAATAAATGCTATAAAAAAAGTTATGAAACCAAAAGGAATATATGAAAGAAGTGATGTTGAAAATAGAACTCACGAAGGTGTAGAACAACAAACTGGAATAATATATGGTGAGATTCCAGAAAGAATTGTAATGGAAGATAATGGATTAAAATATTATGTGGATATTATAGATGGTCAAAAGACAGGATTTTTCTTAGATCAAAGAGATTCTAGAAAGTTTATAAGACCATTTTTAAATGAAAACACAAGATTTTTAGATGTATTCTCAAGTAGTGGTGGATTTTCAGTTGCAGCACTAAAAGAAGGATGTAAAAAAGTTATAGCAATTGATAAAGAACCGCATGCATTAGAGTTATGCAAAGAAAACTACGAATTAAATGAATTTACAAATGATTTTGAAACAGCTGAGGGAGATGCATTTTTAATGTTAAAAATCTTAGCTAATAGAGGAGAAAAGTTTGATGTAATAACATTGGATCCGCCATCATTAATAAAGAAGAAAATTGATATTCATAGAGGAAGAGATATGTTCTTCAGTTTATGTGATGAAAGTTTTAAATTGATTGAGGATGGAGGAATAGTTGGAATTATAACTTGTGCTTATCATATGAGTCTTCAAGATTTAATAGAAGTAACAAGAATGGCTGCTTCAAAAAATGGGAAGTTATTACAAGTTATAGGAGTAAATTATCAACCAGAAGATCATCCATGGATTTTACATGTTCCAGAAACATTATACTTAAAAGCTTTATGGGTTAGAGTAGTAAATAATTAATTTAAGGGGGAATAATTATGTACTTAGATATTTTAATAGCAGTAATACTTATATTTGCAGTAATTGAAGGATTAAAAGATGGATTTTTACTACAATTCTTCTCAATCTTTGGAATTTTTATTGACTTTATTATAGCTCAAAAATTTACTCCAATTGTAATAGAAAAATTAGCTATGAGTAACAATGAAAGTAACTACTTGTTAACATATATAGGTGTATTTATAGCTTCATATTTTGCTATTGCTATTTTAATGTTTTTTATAGGAATTATTTTAAAAAATCAAAATAAAGGGTTCTTATCTAGAGGGTTAGGTGGAGCGTTTGGATTAGTAAAAGGACTTATAATTTCATTAATAATTTTATTTATTTTTAATTATACTGCTCAAAAATATACAGTTTTAAAAAAGTATGGAATTGACAGTAAAACTAATGCAATATTTTTAGAGAAATCTCATCATATTGACGAGTATTTACCAAAAGAGTTAAAATCAGAATTAAACTACATAAAAGGAAAAGAGCTAGTTGAAAAGTACTTTAATAAAATGTTTTAGGAGAGAAAAATGAAAATAATTGAAAAATATATATTGGAAGATGTGAAGATGCCAATAATATTTGGAGTATCGCTATTTACATTTATTTTCTTAATAGAGATTATTGTATCTCTTATGGAAAATATAATTGTAAAGGGAATCTCGTTAATTGATGTATTAAGAATATTGTCATTTTATCTGCCCCCAATTTTATCACAAACAATACCAATGGGTGTATTTTTAGGAGTTATGATAACTTTTTCTAAATTTACAAGAACAAGTGAAGCTACAGCAATGAGTTCAATAGGAATGTCTTTAAAAGATATATTGAAGCCAATAGTAATATTGGCTTCAATAATTACTATTTTTATATTTTTTTTACAAGAAAGTATTATTCCTAGATCTTTTAGTAAATTAGAAGAGATAACAATGAAGATAGCATATGAAAATCCAGTATTTCAACTAAAAGAGAGAATATTGATTGATGAAGTTGATGAGTATAGTTTATATATTGAAAAAATTGATAGAAAAACTAATGAAGCTGAAAATGTTTTGATTTTTCAAAAGGAAGATAAAAATACTTTTCCTACTATTTTGTTAGGAGATAAAGCTTATTGGAAAAATGTAAATATGGTATTAGAGGACTCTAAGTTTTATACTTTTAATCCAGATGGAACAATAAAATTAGAGGGCGAATTTAAGCAGAAAAAAATACCTTTAAGTTCATATTTCCAAGAGGTTAACATAGAAGTAAAAGATATTGAAGCTATGGGAATAATTACTCTTTTAAAAAATCTAAAGGGGAAAATATATCAAGAAAAAATTCCATATTTAGTAGAAATAAATAGAAAAATAGCGATTCCATTATCAACTATTGTATTAGCTATCTTAGGAGTTCTTTTATCAATAGGGCATCACAGAAGTGGAAAAGGGGCTAGTTTTGGAGTGAGTTTAGGAGTTATATTTACCTATATTGTATTTTTGAATGTAGGAATGGTAATGGCAAATAAAGGTGTAGTATCACCATATATGGGAGTTTGGCTACCAAATTTATTATTAGTTGGTGGAACAGCTTTACTATATAAAAGAAAAGCAGGTGGTGCTAAATGAAAAAATTAGATATCTATATAAGTAAAAGCTTTATAAAATCATTTTTATTGAGTTTAATAGCATTTATAAATATTTTTATATTAAGTCAGCTGTTCAAAATAATAAGATATATAACAGCTGGAAGAATGAGTGTTTCAGAATCAATAACATATATATTATATTTACTACCTAAAATTTTTATAGAGGTTACTCCTTTGGCAGTACTTTTAGGTTCGTTAATGTGTATTAATAGAATGGCTTCAAATTTAGAAATTATATCTTTAAAGACTTCAGGAATAAGTTTTAGAAGAATAGTAAGATATCCTATAATAATATCATTTTTGATATCTTTAATAGTTTTCCAAGTGATGAATTATATTCATCCTATGGCTTTGACTAAGAGTAGAGCCTTAAGAGCTGGAAGGAAAATATCAGAAAGAGTATTACCAGTAACTAAAAATAATGCATTTTTAAGGACAGAGGATAATATTGTTTATTATATAAAGCAGGTAGATAGAATTGGAAATACAGGTACTCTTTTAGAGATAATAAAATTAAATGAAGATTTCAATAAAATAGAGGAGATAATAACAGCTAAAAGTGGTGAGTTTGATTTAAATAAAAAACAATGGATACTAAAAGATGCTGTTGTAAATAACTTTACTAATAAAACTCAAAAAAGTTATAAAGTATATTCTAATGAAACTTTAGATAAAGGACCATCAGACTTTATAACAATTCAAGGGGATCCAGATGAGTTGACAAATGCTGAAATAGCAAGATCAATTAGAGATATTAGGATAACAGGTGGAGATATAAAAGAACCACTATCTGTTTTAGGAAAAAGATACTCATTTCCTTTTGCTAGTTTTATAGTGTCATTTTTAGGATTAGCTTTAGGAAGTAGGTATGTAAGAGGAGCTTCAGCAATAAGTATTGCTTTAAGTGTTGGATTAGGATACTCATACTATATAGTACAAGCATCTTTTGAAGCTCTGAGTGTTAATGGATTATTAAATCCATTTATAAGTGGTTGGATTCCAAATGTGATATTTTTATGTTTAGGGATTTACTTTATGAGGGAAGCAGAATATTAAGGAGGAAAATGAGCATAACTACTAAGAGGTTAGATAATGGTATAATGTTGTTAATGGAAGATATAAAAAGTATAAATACAGCTAGTTTAGGTTTTTTTGTTAGAGCTGGAGTAAAAAATGAGTTGCCTGGAGAAGAGGGAATATCTCATTTTATAGAACATCTATTATTTAAAGGAACAACTAATCGTTCAGCAAAAGAGATATCAGAAGAGATTGATGATCAAGGTGGAATGATAAATGCCTATACAAGCGTTGAAAAAACAGCATACTATATTCAAATGACCTCAAATACATTAGAAATTGGAATTGATATTTTAAATGATATGTTTTTAAATTCTACATTTACAGATGAAAATATTGAAAAAGAAAGAAATGTAATAATAGAAGAGATAAGAATGTATGAAGATATTCCAGAAGAAGTTGTACATGAAGAAAACCTTGAATTTGCAATAACTGGTGCACAAAGTCAAAAAGTAGCTGGAACAATAGAGAGCTTAAAGGGAATAAATAGAGAGAAAATACTAAAATATTTCTATGATATGTATAAACCTGAAAACATAGTTGTTGCAGTGGCAGGAAATATTGAAGAAGATAAAATATTTGAGCAATTAAATAAAGGGATTGGACAATTAAAAGATAGAAGTACAAAGAGAGTTTATAATGGAGAGATGGTTATAAACTCAGGAGAGAAAATAATAGTTCAAGAAACCAATCAAATTCATCTATGTATTAATACTTTAGGTACGTCAAGTACTGATAAAGATAGAGTTGAAACATCTGTAATATCAAATGTTTTAGGTGGAAATATGAGCTCAAGACTTTTCCAAAAGATTAGAGAAGAAAGAGGGTTAGCTTATTCGGTTTATTCTTATACATCTAATTTTGATGAGGGAGGATTATTTACTGTATATGCAGGAACTACTCATGAAGACTATAAAGAAGTAATCTCTTTAATAGAGGAAGAATTAAAAGAATTAAAAGAGAATGGAATCACTGAAAAGGAACTTCAAAGAGCAAAAAATCAATTTTTAAGTATGGTAACTTTTGGTTTAGAGAGTAGCAAAGGTAAAATGACAAGAATGGCAGGATCATATTTAGTATATGGTTATGTAAGAGATATAGAAACCGTAATAAAAGAGATTGAAGATGTAAACTTAAATGATATTAAAAGAGTTGCCAAAAAAATATTTGACGAAAAGTATATATCTAAAACAATTTTAGGGAATATATAGAGGGGAAAAAATGGAAAAAGTTATTGTTAAATTAGTACTAGAAAATGGAGTAGAATTACCAAAATATATGACAGAGGGTGCGGCTGGAATGGATGTAAAAGCAAACATAACAGAGCCTGTTACATTAAAAACTTTAGAAAGAAAATTAATTCCAACTGGAATTAAAATGGAAATACCTTATGGGTATGAAGTACAGGTAAGACCAAGAAGTGGATTAGCCCTAAAGCATGGAATAACTTTAGTTAATACTCCTGGAACTATTGATTCAGATTATAGAGGTGAAGTTGGAGTTATTCTAATAAATTTAAGTAATGAAGAGTTTATAGTAAATCCAGGAGAAAGAATTGGGCAACTAGTTCTTCAAAAAGTTTACAAAATGGAGTTTGAAGAGGTGGTAGAGTTATCAACAACTGTGAGAGCTGAAGGTGGATTTGGTCACACAGGAAAATAGGAGAAGTTAATGGGAAAAAATCATGATTTAGTAGTTACTATAAAAAGAATAAAAAAAATGAAAAATATGATTTTATATATTGCACTATGCATAGTTTTAATAAGTTTGTTAACTGTATATAGTGCAACAATCCATAAAGGCACTTCGTTTTTTTACAAAGAAATTGTTTGGATAGGACTTGGTGTTTTAACATATTTTATATTTTCATTTATAGATTATAGAGTATATGGAAAATATTATAAAATTATATATCTTGTGAATGTCATTTTATTACTATTGGTATTTGTTATAGGGGATAAAAGATTAGGAGCTCAGAGGTGGATTGACTTAGGATTTATAACAATTCAACCTTCTGAATTTTCGAAACTATTTATTGTTTTAACTTTTGCAGAAGTTTTGGCTACAAAGTACAATAATAAATTTTCAGGGTTTAAAAGTATTTTAGCAACTAGTATACATGTTTTACCCATATTTTTATTAATAGCGGCTCAACCAGATTTAGGAACATCGTTAGTTATAATATTTCTATACTTAATTTTAATTTTTATAAATGGGATAGATTGGAAAACTATAATAATTTTAGCAATTATAGGGGTTTCAATGGCTCCAATCGGATACTTTTTTCTATTGAAAGATTATCAGAGAGAGAGAGTTTTAACGTTTTTAAATCCAGAGGCAGATTTATTAGGTAGTGGATGGAACGTAACTCAATCAATGATTGCAGTGGGATCAGGTGGAGTTTTTGGAAAAGGATTTTTACAAGGAACTCAAAGTAAATTGAGGTTTTTACCAGAATCTCATACAGATTTTATAGTAGCTGTATTTTTAGAGGAGAGAGGATTAATTGGAGGATGTGTTTTACTGATTCTTTATATTTTACTTTTGTGGGGAATATTGAGAATAGGAGATAAATTTGAAGGTTATGGAAAACTTATATGTTATGGAATATCAGCTATATTCTTTTTCCATATAGTTATAAATGTGGGAATGGTAACAGGAATAATGCCAGTTACAGGACTACCTCTTCTTCTTATGAGTTATGGTGGGACATCATTTTTATTTGCATTTGCAATGCTAGGAATAGTTCAAAGTATAAATATATATAGGGAGTAAGAAATGGAATATATTATAGATTCTAGTTTTCATGAAGTTAGATTAGATCGGTTTTTAAGAAAAAAATACGAAAACACTCCATTAACAGAGATTTTTAAAGGAATAAGAACTGGAAAAATAAAAGTTAATGGAAAAAAATCTAAAGAAAACTATAGATTAAAAGAGGGCGATATTGTAAAAGTTTTAATAGCTGGTGGAGAAACAGTGACAAAAGATTTTATAAAAATATCACCTCAAGATATGAACATTCTAAAAAATGGGATTGTTTATGAGGATGAAAAAGTTGTTATCTTTAATAAAGAAGCTAATGTAGTTATGCATAAAGGAAGTGGTCATGAATATGGACTTTCTGAACTTTTTAAAAGTTACTATAAAACTGATGAATTTAATTTTGTAAATAGAATAGATAAATCTACATCAGGATTGGTTATAGGAGCTAAAAGTTTAGCAGTAACTAGAGAGTTGGCTGAAGAAGTTAGAGAGGGAAAAACAGATAAAAAGTATTATATATTAGTTGATGGGATCATTACTAAAAAAGAGTTCACTTTAAAAACATATCTAAAAAAAGAGGAAACAAAAGTAATAGAGTTAGATTCTTATGAAGATGGTGCAAAAGAGAGTATATCTTATTTTAAAGTTTTAAAAATTGGTAAGAGAAAAACTATTCTAGAAGGAAAACTTGAAACGGGAAGAACACATCAATTAAGAGTGCAGTTATCAAACTTAGGACATCCTATTGTTGGGGATGGAAAATATGGAAAAGGTGGAAAAAATATGTTTTTATTTTCATATTATTGTGAAATACCAAAATATAAAATAAAAATAGAATTACCTTTGCCAGAAGAGTTCTTAAAAACTTTAGATTAAAAAAACGGTTTTATTTCAAAACCGTTTTTTTATTACTATTATTTATTCAAGAAAGAGTTTGCGATTAAAATAACTTTGATTTTATCATCAGAGTTTTCATCGATAGAAACTCCAAATAAAACATCATCAATTTCAGCACGGCACTCTTTTTTTATTGTTTCGACAATAATGCTAGATTCCATCAAATTTAAATTTTTAGGTCCAATAATATTTATTAAAAATTTAGTTGCACCTAAAATTGTTCTTTCAAAAAGAGAGGAATCAACAGCAGCAATAGCAGCTTTTTCTGCTCTCTTTTCACCCTCACCCTCACCAAATCCTAAGATAGCTTCTCCTGAATTTAATAAAAGTGATTTTATATCAGCAAAATCTAAATTAATTAGACCTTTAGCTAACATAAGGTCTGTCATACCTTTAACAGCAGTAAATAAAACAAAATTACTTTTTTTAAAGGCCTCCTGAACTGTTATATTAGGGGTTGAGTTATCTAAAAGTTTATCATTAGGGATAACAATGAGAGAATCAACAAAAGGTTTAAGATTTTTAATACCTGTTTCAGCAATTTTCATTCTTCTTTTTCCTTCGAAAGAAAAAGGTTTTGTTACAATTGCGATAGTCAAAATATTCATTTCTTTGGCTAATTTTGCAATTAAAGCTGTGGCAGCACTACCTGTTCCACCTCCCATAGTAGAGGTTAAAAATAAAAAATCAGTACCTCTCAAAATATTTTTAATAAAAGGTAAACTTTCTTTTGTAGCTTTTTCTCCTAACTCAATATTTCCACCGCAACCAAGTCCTTTCGTACTTGACGGTCCTAATTGAATTTTATGAGGAGTTTTAGAATTGTTTAAATCTTGTAAATCAGTATTGAGTGCGAAAAAAGCAACGTCGTCAATATTTGAAGAAACAATCTCCTCAAGGGCGTTTATACCACCACCACCAATACCCATAACTTTTATATTAACATTAAAGTTATCTCCCAAAAAAACTCACCCCCTAAATAAAATAGATAGCAATATATAACATTAGTACTTTAATACTATAAGATTTCCTTTGTGTCAACAATAAAAAAATTATTTTAAATGTTCAGTGTCAGAAAATTTAATAATTTTAAATACATTTGAATCATATTCAACAATAGTTGTACTCGTATTTTCGGGAACAGGTTGTTTAGAAAATTCATCAATCCCCTTTTCATTAATAATATTGAAGATAGCTTTTAGTGTAACACCATGACTGATAACTAAGATATCTCCATTATCATTTTCTTTAATGATTTTTTCTAATCCAAGTTTAACTCTATCTAATATCTCATCATAACTTTCTCCACTATAAGCACTAGGATTGTATTCCATAGCATTATTCCAAAAATTATGGTATTCAATTGGATAGTTTTTTTCAAACTCTTCCCTTGGAATCCCTTCAACTTTCCCCATATTTATCTCTTGGAATTCATCAATGGTAGTTATCTCCATATCTTTATCTCCAAGTAAAAGTCTAGTTGTTTGTAGTGCTCTATCTTGAGGTGATGAGTAAACTTTTTTAAAATTAATATCTTTTAAGTGTTGAGAAAGTTTTTTAGCTTGTTCAACTCCTAGTTCTGTCAATGGAGAGTTAGATCTTCCTTGAAAAATTTTCAGTGTATTCCAAACAGTTTCACCATGTCTTACAAAATAAATACGTAGCATAATTTTCTCCTTTTTAAGTATAAAAACTCTTTTTTTTAATATGATATTCTTGTATAATCTTATTATACATTGAATTTTGGAGGTTGTAAAATGAAGTTTTTAGGAGTAATTCCAGCAAGATATGAATCAACAAGATTACCGAGAAAGCCATTAAAAGATATTTGTGGGCATTCAATGATTGAATGGGTTTATAAAAGAGCTATGAAATCTAATTTAGATAAGGTAGTTGTAGCTACAGATTCTCAAGAAGTTTTTGATGCAGTTAAATCATTTGGAGGAGAAGTTATACTAACAGATGTAAATCATTTAAATGGAACTAGTAGAATAGCTGAGGTTTGTGAAAAAATAACTGATTATGATGTAATTATAAATATTCAAGGAGATGAACCTTTAATAGAGCCAGATATGATAAACTCTTTGATTGATGTATTTAAAGATGAAGAGAATCTGAAAATGGCAACATTAAAACATAAACTTTTAAAAAAAGAGGATATTGAAAATCCAAATTATGTAAAAGTTGTAACTGATAAAAAAGATTATGCAATATATTTTTCAAGAAGTGTAATACCATATCCAAGAAATGAAAATTTAGATATATATTTTAAGCACGTTGGAATTTATGGTTACAAAAGAGAGTTTGTTTTAGAGTACTCTAAGTTAGAAAGTACACCTCTAGAAAATTCCGAGTCATTGGAACAACTTAGAGTTTTAGAAAATGGATATAAAATAAAAGTTTTAGAAACACCATTTGAAATAATAGGAGTGGATACTCAAGAGGAGCTTGAAAAAGTAAGAAAGTATATAAGTGAAAAAGGAATAGAGTTATAATGAAAAAGCAAAATATAAAAAACATAGTAGCTATAGGTATTTGTTTATTAGTTTTTGCTGGATGTAGTAGTAGTTCAAAAAAAGATTATTATGAAAGGCCGACAAGTTCTTTATCCAATTTAAAAGGAGATAGGGTTGACCTATATGGAAACTATTCTAAAGATAAGATACCAGTAGCAAGACCGATACCATATTTAAAATATGTAAATGATATGGAATCTCCAAAAGTTCCAATTAAGTATTATAAAGAAAAAGAATTTTTAGATTTTTATAAAAATACTAAAGTTAAGGGGCACGGAGATAATTCGAACTACTGGAGATGGAAGGTTAGTTTAACAAAAAAAGAGATGAGTAGTGTATTAAATAAGAATTTAGTAACTTTAAGCTCAAGAAGACCCAAAGAGGTATTAACTTATCAAAATGGAGAGTGGATATCCAAGAAGGTTCCTTTAAATCCAGTTGGGGAAGTGATTAACTTAAGGGTTTTAGAAAGAGGAAAATCAGGATTAGTGACAAAATTATTGGTAAAAGGAACTAAAGGTGAATATATAGTTGCAAAAGAAGGAAATATAAGAAATCTTTTAGGTTTAAGTAAAAGCAGTGTAAATGGTGTAATAAATCTCTACGGAGCTAAGGGTGGAAGCGGTACTTACAATGAAAAACCAATATTAAAAAATCCAAGTATGTTGCCATCAGCATTTATAGGAATAGAAAAATTAGGGAATGGTGGATTTAATATTTATGGTGGTGGATTTGGACATGGTTCTGGTATACCTCAATGGTCTGCTATGGATTTAACTAAAAACAAAGGATATTCATATAAACAAGTTTTACAAAGATATTATTCAAATACAAAGTTAAAAAATATGAAATCAGTGGATGGAATAGGGGATAAAATAAGAGTTGGTATAATGAATAGTGGATTTTCAACTCTTAATCACACAAAAATTTCAATGTCTTCTTTAGGAACTATAAAAATAAAAAGTAAAGATGGAAGTGTAAATATAAATCCAAGAACTTCAGTTGATTTTATAGTAAAAGATGGATATACACAAGTGATTGTTCAAAATAAATTAAGATTGAAGACAAGAAACTTTATAAATATTACATCTAACAAAATGATTTCATTAACAAATATAAAAAGAAATGTAAAAAATTATAAATATCCAACATATAGAGGTGAATTTGAAATAAGATTAACTCAAGGTGGAAAAAGCTTGAATTTAATTAACGAAATAAATATAGAGGATTATTTATTACAAGTTGTACCAAGTGAAATGCCACAAAGTTTTGGATTAGAAGCACTTAAAGTCCAAGCAATTGCTGCAAGAACCTATGCAGCAAAAGATATTCTAAGAAATAGATATGCAAAGCAAGGGTTTCATATAGTAGATAGTACTCAAAGTCAAGTGTACAATAATTTAGATGAAAATGAACTATCTACACAGGGAGTGAAATCAACTAAAGGTTTAATATTAATATATGAAGATAAGCCAATAGATGCGAAATATTACTCTACTTCGTCCGGATTTAACTCAAATGCTCACAATGTGTGGTAAAATATAAAAAAAGCATTGACTAAATAGTCATTATAGATTAGAATACTCTGTGACTATTTAGTCATTATTAAATTAAAGTTCAATAAGGGGGCAGAATGCTGAAGGAGGGAAAAAAAGAACAGATTTTAGAGGCAGCAAAAGATGTTTTATTAAAAAAAGGGATATTTAAAACAAGAGTTGAGGATATAACTACTCATTTGGGGATTGCAAAAGGTAGTTTCTATACATACTTCAAATCAAAAGATCAACTTTTAGAAGCGATTATTGATAGAGTGTACCAAATTAGAAATTCTGAACTAGAAGATCTTTTGAAAAGTGAATATGACTATAGAGAGAAAATAAAAATCTTTATAATAAAAAGATTTATGATATCAACAGACAATTTAAACTCTCATTTAATATTGATAAATTTAACAAGAAACTTAGAGCATTTAACACCTGTTCTTAGAGAAAAACTTTTAAAAATAGAGCTTTTAAATAGAAAGTATCTAAAAGAAATAATAAAAAATATTCCAAATATAGATTACTTAGAAAACGAGATAGACACGATTATAATATTTATTTTGGGTGGAATAAAATCATATAGGTTAGATAGATTATTTTATAAAAATACAGATGACTACTTTATAAGTGATATAGATGAATTTAGAGAAAGACTAAAGAATATAAACTTAGAAAAAGAAGTCGAATTGGTAGTGAGTGGAATTTTAAAATTATTAGTAGGAGGAAATAAATGAAAAAGTTATTAGGATTACTGGTATTGCTTTCAACAGCAGCCTTTTCAAGAGAGTTGACACTAGAAAGTGCAATTGATTTAGCTTTAGAAAACGGAAAAACTATAAAAACATCAGAGTTGTCAAAAGAAAATGCAAAGTTAAATGTAAGAAGAGCATTTAAAACAGCTTTACCTACAGTTACATATAATGGTCAGTATCAAAGGGCAGAGCACGAAACAAGAAACATGATAGAAACGATTGATTCTAATGGAACAGTAGGTTTAAAATCAAAAAGTGGGTATTCACAAACAATAGGTCTTTATCAACCTCTGTTTAGAGGAGGAGCTATAACAGGTGGAATTTTGGGAGCAGAGGCATCTAAAAGTATAGCAGATATCTATCTTTTATCTGAAAAAAGAGATGTAAGATTAGATATTATTTCTCTAT
>NZ_JBOFXD010000111.1:0-4975 GCF_051653945.1 Cetobacterium sp. | reverse complement strand
CTTTTGTAATAGGTCTACTAAAATAGTACCCCTGAGCATAATCAACTTTTAAAAACTCTAAAAACTCCATCTGTTCTTTTGTTTCAACCCCCTCAGATACAATTTTAAAGTTTAAATCCTTTATTAGAGAGGTTAAATTCCTATAGACAATCCTTCCTTTAATACCATTGATCTCAATAGAATCTAAAAGGGATTTGTCAAATTTAACAATATCTATGGGTAAAAGTGGTAAAAGACCAGCAGTGGAATGCCCAGCAGTAAAGTCATCCAAAGATATTTGGATTCCTAAACTTTTTAAAGTTTTTAACTTAGTAATAAGGTCTTTCATATCCAAAATAAAGATAGATTCAGTAATCTCTATCTCAATGTATTTTCCAGGAACTTTAAATTGATTTAATAAATCAGAGATTACAACTATTAGATCATCCCTTTTAAAAGTTTTCATGGATACATTAAAGGATATTCTGAAGTTGTCCAAAGAGATACCGCTATCAAGAAGCTCTTTAATAAAGATAATAGATTCTTTGGCAATGTTGTAGTCAACTTTATGAATAAAATTATATTTCTCAGCTATTGGTATAAACTCAAAAGGTGGAATAGGTCCAAGTTTTGGAGAGTCATACCGAGCCAGAGCCTCAGCTCCAATAATTCTATTGTTTTTAATACATATTTTAGGTTGAAATAGAGGGTATATTCCTCTAATATCATCCTCTAGAATTAAAAGAATGGAGGTTTCTCTATCCATTTTTTTAATAAACTTCTCATCAGCAACTTTAAAAAATTTATTTTTTACCTTTTTAGTTTCAAGTAGAGCTAAATCTGAGTATCTAAAGCTAGTTGCCAGTGAGATTTCAGATGTTTTATAACTTATTCCCAGATTAAAAGTGATGTTATATTTTAATAGTGTTGGACAAAAAGTATGATACATCTTTAACTTTTCAATTATAGTTTCAGCACTTTCAAATGAGAAACCATAGAACTCATCTCCAGAGATTCTAAAAATATATGAACCTATAAAATTATTCTTTAAAAAATTTGCAAGTTCTTTTAAAATAAGGTCTCCAAACTGATGACCTAAAGAGTCATTTATATTTTTAAAATTATTTAAATCCACAACAAATGTACAACCAGTGAGTGAGTTTTGTTCACTACAAAACTTATCAAAGATAAATCTGTTGGGTAGGTCTGTCAACGAATCATTGAGTAAAGTTTTTTTATTTAAATACCTTTTATACAGAGAACCTGACATAATCAGGGCTAAGATAACAAAGAGTAGAGAGAAAAATATAAGAGTGTGTAAAGACTCCTTCTCTTTTGTAGCGATAGTCCTATATTCAAGATCCCGCTCTAGCTCAGATAGTTCTGTTAGATTTTTTAAATCTATTGAATGACGAAACGCTTTATCTATAATATTCCTTAGCACTTCATGGTCCCTATTAAATGCTAGATTGATGGGAATAATTTCAAAAGGGATAATGTCGTACCTATTAGAATTAAAATATCTCTTATCAGTTGCAAGAAGACTTCCAATTTTACCAGTTTTTAAAGCATTGATCATAGATTTAAAGTCATCAAAGACAATGATATCTTCGTTGACATAGTATCTTTGAGCTAGATGCTCCTCCACATTATTTTTCAAAACACCAACACTTCCATTGCAAGAGGGGTTGGTATTTAGTCTGACCAAATATACCTCTATATCATAGATTTTCTTAGAAAATACAAAGTCTTCACCACGTCTTCGAGTTTTGGAAAGTAGCATAGTATCAAACTCATTATTTTTAAGGTTATCAGTAGTTTTGTACTCTTCATTTGTGACATCAATGAAATCTATATTTAGATTATTTTTTAAAATTTTGAAAATATTAGGTGCAATCCCCTTGTATTTTCCATCAACTTTAGATTTATATGATACAAGAGAGTCACTTCTATTTTCATATGACACCTCAATTGGAGAGAGAGTTTCAAGGTACTTTTTCTCCTCTGGTGTTAAAGAGCTATAAAAATTGTTGTAGGATATAAGTCTATTTATCTCCACTAAATTTTTAAAAAATATCTCTCTATAGCCAGAGTTTAGAGCGTTATTAATAGATGGAAGCATCTCTGAGTATTTGTGAGATAGAGCTACGGTAACACCTGAAAAGTTACCTATTTTAATCCCATAATTAGGCTTATATAGGATTGGATTAGCTGTTAAAATAAGTTTATTTTGATAGCTAGTCAAATCCTCTACAGATATATGATAACTGTTTAGGTCGTTATTTGCTAAGATAGCATCAAGTATATATTTATACGGTTCCATATATGAGGTATAGATAATTTTATTGTTTAAATCTTTTATACAATCGATAGGTTTATCTTGAGATACAACAAAAAGTTTTTCTGAAAAAATATCGTCACTAAAATCTAGATATTCGTCATAGAAGTTATTTTTGGGAATCAATGCCACTCCATCAACAGCACCAGATTTAACCTCATTTTGTAAATTTTTATAAGATACTGTTTTAAACTCTACATCTAGTTGTATATAGTCTTTAAAAAAACTTTGGATAGTATCGTTTAAAGAGTGGACATCAGGATAGCTCAAATTATAGAAGGGTTCATCTATTAGAGCTATGGTAATTTTTTCCTTTTTTAATTTACTAAATACCTTTTCTTCATTGGGAGTTTTGGGTACGTAAATATTACTAAAAGTTAAATTAAAAAATAACAGAAAAAAAATAGAGAAAAATCGGTAGATCATTAAACCTCTCCTTTGCAAATATTTTGGTATATTATTATATTCTTTGTAGAGTTCTTAGCCATGTAAAGTCTTTCGTCACACTTAATATATGTATTTTCAGTAGCTTTAGAAAAACCACCGCTGATAGTTACTGTAATAGGGTGTTTCCATTGAATATTTTCTATAGCATCTTTAATATACTCACAACTATCAACTATAAAATTTTCATCCAGATTTGTAAAAATAATGGCAAACTCCTCTCCACCAACTCGGTAGATAGAGATATCCTTATTTTCAATAATTTTTAGAATTTTTCCAATAGTTGCTAGAACTTCATCCCCAAAATCATGCCCATAGCTATCATTTATAGATTTAAAATTATCAATATCAAAAAGTAACATTGAATAGCTTTTATTTTTTAGGGAATCGAGTTTTAAGTTAAAAGAGAACCTATTTCCAATATTTGTCAAAGCGTCAATTTTTGATTTTTTATCGAGGTACTGCATCTGTTTGTATAGAATGCCAAGCATTATAAGCATAGTGGTAATCAATAGAGTGATGTTTCTATAAAGTTTTCTGTTCTCTTTGGCAAAATGTTCATGCTTTAAACTTTCAATAATATACATACTAAAAACCTGATTGTTAGACATATTTAACTCTTCTAAATATCCGTCATAATCAGTTGTGAGATTGGTGTATGCTTCAAAATTATTTGTATCGTAATAGTATTTAAAAAGTAGTTTAAAAGCCATTTTTAAAAATGTAATATCTCTGTAGTAATTAGAGGTTTCAATAAAAGCTCTAAGATTGTGTGGAGAGAATTTACTGGGGTCATATTTTAAATAGTAGCTCTCTGTAGTTAGTAAACGTCGAACCTCAAGGTCAGTAAAAAATGTCTTTTCTAAACTACTCAATAAAGATGTAGCGGTATTTAGAGATTTTAAGGCAGCTTCTTGATCGTTTGAAGCTATATAGAGTGAAGTTTCAAATAGATTTTTTAAAGCTAGGGCATTTTTTTTAAACTCTTCATCCTCATCCTCCAATAGAGGTGGAATTTTATTTAGGTATTTAAATGCTTCAGGTATCTCATGAAGAAAACTAAAGTTTTCAGCTAGATATAGATATATTGATATTTTTGTTCTTGAAATTTCAGGGAAATCTTTATTGTTAATATCAATATCAGACAGCATTTTTATAGAGGTTTCGTGCCCTCCTAAAGTGTTGAAAATTGAACTGAGTCCAATTTTAGCTCTGATGACACCATGTTCATCCTCAAGTTCCTCTGCTAAATTGAGACACTCCATAGCGAGCTTCATAGCATTTACAACATCTCCTGAGGTAGCATCTAAAATTCTAAGTTTGTTTAAAACAAAAAGCTCAGCTTTGGGTAGAAGAACACCACTGTTGAGAACCTCTTTTAAAATATATGCTCCAACATTTTGTTGTTGGGGTATGTTTAGAAGAACTCTATTGTTCTCTACAATCTCTCTGTATCTATAAGCGTATTCATTTTTAGGTATTTTTTGAAACTTATTCCAAACCTCTTTTTCTAAGGGGGTTAAATTTCTAAAATCAATTGAGTTATTACTAATTGTAATCTTTTTTAAGAAAGATGTCTCTCTCTCTTTAAGTTTATTCTCTCGAATAATTAGAAAAAATATATAGGAGAAAGTTAGTAAAATAACTGTTGGTATAACAAAATTATTATAAAATTTATTTTTCATAGTAAACGGAAACTCTCCTCCAAAATAAAATAGTCGATTAGATTAGTATACCATATTATCCTAAAATAGAAAACCCTCTAAAATCAGTTTAGAGGGTTTCAAAAAGAGGTGGAATAAAATTTGATTTTTGATGAAAAAAGAGTATAAAAAAATATACAAAATAAACTTATCATTGTATAATATATAAAAAAGAGGTGAAAAAAATGTCTGTGTATTCTAAAACAAACGAATCGTTAAAATTTATAGTTTCAAAGGATAAATCAGAATATTTTTTAAGATCTACTAAAAAAGGAAGTTTAGAAGCTACTTTAAAAAAAATCGAAGACAGAAAAAATAATACATTGAAAACAAGAAGAAAAATCGGTGACTAAATAAATGTTGGGTAGAGACATAGAATATAAAACAGTAATTTTAGATGAAGAAAATATAAATACAACAACTTTATTTAATTGTGGAAATTTCGTTATCAATGAATTTTTAAAATTTAAAGCACTTGAAAGTAGTAATAGGAATGAATCAAAAACATATA